>NZ_CP099397.1:4200000-4500000 GCF_021495345.1 Pseudomonas hydrolytica | reverse complement strand
TGAGGAAGCGGGCGTTGGGAAACAGCAGGCGCGCGGGTTGGTCCGCCTGCCAGGCGGCGAGCAGGCCGCCGGCATGATCGAAGTGCAGGTGGGTGAGCACCACGATGTCGATGTCGGCATCGCTCAAACCGACCTTCGCCAGTTCGTCGAGCAGCACGTGGTGGTCTTCCTGCACGCCGAAGCGCTGTTTCAGCTCGGGGCTGAAGAAGGCGCCGATGCCGGTTTCCACCAGGATGTTGCGCTCGTCTTCCTGCACCAGCAGGGCGCGGCAGCCGAGGTCGATGCGGTTCAGTTCGTCGGCCGGCATCCAGCGCTGCCAGAGGGCCTTGGGCGCGTTGCCGAACATGGCGCCGCCATCGAGTTTCTGGCTGTTGCCGGTCAGGGTGGTCAGGGTTCGCATGGGGTTTCTCTTGTTCTTGTCCGTTCGCGGCGATTGTTTCAGCGTTCGATGGCCAGGGCCACACCCTGGCCGCCACCGATGCACAGGGTGGCCAGGCCGCGGCGGGCATCGCGGCGCTGCATCTCGTGCACCAGGCTGACCAGGATGCGGCAGCCGGAAGCGCCGATGGGATGGCCGAGGGCGATGGCACCGCCATTGACGTTGACCTTGGCGCTGTCCCAATGCAGTTCGCGACCGACGGCGATGGCCTGGGCGGCGAAGGCTTCGTTGGCCTCGATCAGGTCGAGCTGTTCCAGGCTCCAGCCGGCGCGCTCTAGCGCCTTGCAACTGGCGAATACCGGGCCGATGCCCATCACTGCCGGATCGACCCCGGCGCTGGCGTGTGCGGCGATGCGCGCCAGCACCGGCAGTTGCAGTTCATCTGCCTTCTCGGCGCTCATCAGCAGCACGGCGGCGGCGCCGTCGTTGAGCGTCGAGGCGTTGCCGGCGGTCACCGTGCCGTCATTCTTGAACGCCGGGCGCAGCTTGCCCAGGCTGTCCAGGCTGGTGCCGGCGCGCGGTTGTTCATCCTGGGCAAAACGCAGCGGTTCGGCGCCGCGCTGGGGGATTTCCACCGGGACGATTTCGCCGGCGAAGCGTCCGGCGTCGATGGCCGCCTGGGCACGCTGCTGCGAACGCAGGGCGAAGGCGTCCTGCTCGGCGCGGGTGACGCCGTACTGCTCGGCCAGATTCTCGGCGGTGATACCCATGTGGTAATTGTTGAAAGCGTCCCACAGGCCGTCCTGAATCATCGTGTCGACCAATTGCGCATGGCCCATGCGCAGGCCGCTGCGGGTGCCGGGCATGACATAGGGCGCCAGGCTCATGTTCTCCTGGCCGCCGGCGATGATGATCTCGGCGTCGCCGCCACGAATGGCCTGAGCGCCAAGGATCACCGCCTTGAGGCCGGAGCCGCAGACCTTGTTCAGGGTCATGGCCGGCACCGTATGCGGCAGACCGGCGAGCAGCACGCTCTGCCGGGCCGGGTTCTGCCCGGAGCCTGCTGTGAGCACCTGGCCGAGAATCACCTCGTCGATCTGCTCGCCTGCAATACCGGTGCGGGCGAGCAGTTCACGAATCACCGCGGCGCCCAGCTGTGGCGCGGGTATGCGGCTCAACGCACCCTGAAAGCTGCCGATGGCGGTACGGCAGGCGGCGACTATCACGACTTCACGCATAAGGACTCCTCGTCGGCTGGGCAGCGCCAGCCGAGGCTCGAATAAAAAAGCGCGGCGCCGAAGCGCCGCGCAACACGCTCAACAGTTTTACAAGGGTTACCGGGTGTCAGGCATTTCGCAGGCGTTGGAGGGCCTCGTAGGGTGGGCTTCAGCCCACGTGAACCGCCGTCGGTAGGCTGAAACCGAACGTTGTCCGGACGGCCCTATGAGCCCCTGCACAGGTAACGCAGACACGGTCTTCAAAATTGCTCTGCAGCCAGACCATAAAGCGGCTGGCTGCCGGCACGAATGCTCGCCTCCAGGCTCAGAGTGCGTGGCAGCAGACGGGCGAAGAAGAACTCGGCGGTGGCCAGCTTGCCGCCGTAGAAGGCCTCGTCTTCGCCCTGCTTGCCCTGCGCCACCGCCGCCATGCGCGCCCACATATAGGCGTAGGCGACGTAGCCGAACAGATGCAGGTACTCCACCGAGGCGGCGCCCACCGAGTTGGGGTCGCTCTTGGCTTGTTCCAGCAGCCAGCCGCTGACCGCCTCCAGGCGTTCCAGGGCTTCGATCAGGCGTTCGCGGTAAGGCGATTCATGGGCATGGGCGAAGTCGCGCACCTCGGCGGCGAACAGGCGCAGCGCGGCGCCGCCGTTGGCCACCACCTTGCGCCCCAGCAGGTCGAGCGCCTGAATGCCATTGGTGCCCTCGTAGATCTGTGCGATACGCACGTCGCGCACCAGCTGTTCCTGGCCCCATTCGCGGATATAGCCGTGGCCGCCGAACACCTGCTGGCCGTGTACGCAGCTTTCCAGCCCGGTATCGGTGAAGAAGGCCTTGGCCACCGGGGTGAGCAGGGCCACCAGGGCTTCGGCGTTCTGTCGTTCGCTGGCGTCCTCGGCGTACTTGGCCAGGTCGAGCTGCTGACCGACGTAGCAGGCAAAGGCCCGGCCGCCCTCGTTCAGCGCTTTCATGGTCAGCAGCATACGACGCACGTCAGCGTGGACGATGATCGGGTCGGCGACCTTGTCGTGGTTGACCGGGCCAGTGGCGGCGCGGCTCTGGATGCGTTCGCGGGCGTAGCTGACGGCCGACTGATAGGAAGCCTCGGCGCAGCCGATGCCCTGGATGCCGATGGACAGGCGCTCGTAGTTCATCATGGTGAACATCGCCGCCAGGCCCTTGTTGACCTCGCCGATCAGGTAGCCGGTGGCGCCGTCGAAGTTCATCACGCAGGTGGCCGAGGCCTTGATGCCCATCTTGTGCTCGATGGAGCCGCAGCTCACGGCGTTGCGCGCGCCGAGGCTGCCGTCGGCGTTGACCATCACCTTGGGCACCAGGAACAGCGAGATGCCCTTCGGCCCGGCCGGCGCGTCCGGCAGCTTGGCCAGCACCAGATGGATGATGTTCTCGGTCAGGTCCTGCTCGCCGCCGGTAATGAAGATCTTGCTGCCGGTGACCTTGTAGCTGCCATCGGCCTGCGGCTCGGCGCGGGTGCGGATGATGCCCAGATCGGTGCCGGCATGGGCCTCGGTCAGGCACATGGAACCGGCCCAGCGGCCTTCGTACATTGGCGGCAGGTAGGTGGATTTCAACTCCTCGCTGGCGTGGGCGTCGATGGCCAGGCAGGCGCCGGAGCTCAGCGCCGAGTACAGCGCGAAGCTGGAACCGGCGGCGTAGAGCATTTCCTCGAAGGCTACGGCGAGCATCTTGGGCATGCCCATGCCGCCGTAATTCGGGTTGCCGGACAGGCCCACCCAGCCGCCTTCGGTGTAGGTGGCATAGGCCTCGCGGAAACCGGTCGGGGTGCGCACGTCGCCATCGACCCACTGTGCGCCTTCTTCGTCGCCGCTGCGGTTGAGCGGGGCGATCAGGCTGCCGGTGACCTTGGCCGCTTCTTCGAGGATGGCGTCGGCGGTGTCGGCATCGACGGTTTCCGCCAGGGCCGGCAGACGTGCCCACAGGCTCGGCGCCTGGAAGACTTCATGGAGGACGAAGCGCATATCGCGCAGCGGGGCGTTGAATTCGGGCATGGTGCAACCTCGACAGCAGTGGCGCCGCGACAGGCGCGGCGCGTGGAACGAAATGCGTCAGTCGGCTTCCGCCGGACTACGCGACTTATCCTTGATGCTGGTGAATTTAAGCAGATGGGTGCGTTCGACCAGGATGTACAGCGCCGCACCCGCGGCCAGGCCCCAGCCCGCGCCGTAGACGGCGAGCACCACACCCATGGTGCCGGCGATGCCGCGCTCGGTGTTGTTGTTGAGCTGCTCGAAACCGACCATCAGGCAGATGTAGCCGGTGAGAATCAGCGTCAGCGACAGGGCGATCGGCAGCACCGGCTGGAAGAAACTGACCAGCGGCAGCATGAACAGCGCGGCGAAACCGGTGATCCAGAAGGTGCCGGCGCCGCTGTAGATCGAGTCCATCGCCTTGCGCCCGTACTTGTAGCGCTCGGCCATGGTCGCCGCCACCGCCGTCCACAGCGGGCCAGCCAGGCCAGGGTAGGGCGCAAAGAAGGCATGCAGGGCGTTGCGGATGGCGGTCACCAGGTGAATTCGGTCGACGTTGTTTTCGATCACCTCGTCGGTGCGCAGTTCATCGGCGCGCTGCATCAGCGACTGGCCGACGATGATGTCGCCGAAGGCGATCACGTAGGCGATCACCGCGGTGGGCACGGCCAGCATGAACACGTCCAGGCCGGGGAAGCCGACGTTGAAGGGCAGGTAGTTCCACATTTCGCCGAAGGCCGGCGCGGTGATGCCCCATTTGACGTCCGGCATCTTGTACTCGCCCACGGCGATGCCGATGAAGATGGCGATCAGCATGCCCGGCACCATGCCGTAGTTGACGATCTTGCGCGCCAGCGGCACGCGCTCGGTCAGGCCCTTGAACGACACCGAGAACATCAGGTACAGGCAGATCAGGCTGCCCAGCACCAGAGAGATCGGCGTGTTGGCCAGGCGGCCGCCGGCGCTGATCTCGCCCATCAGTGCGGCGATGCCGGCACCGATGATGATGCCGCCCTTCATCGAGTTGGGGATCAGCCGCACCAGCGCGCTGCCCAAGCGGGTGACGCCGAGGAAGAGGAAGATCACGAACACCAGGAACTGTAGGGCGAACAGCGCCTGGATGGCCGCAGGACCCGGCTCGTAATTACCGAGAAACAGCAGCACCACCGGAATGCCGGGAGTGATCCAGCCGGGTACCAGCGGCACGCCGAGCAGCGCCGGCAGCATGAAGCCGATGCCGCAAACCACCACGTAGGCCAGGGCCACGTCGTAGGGCAGGCCGAGGTATTTCTCCAGCAGCGGGATCATCGCCAGGCTGACCACGAACATGATCAGTGCCTGCAGCATCTCGGCGGTTTCCCAACGGTAATGCACGAAGGGCAGGCGCACCTTGAACGGGCCGAGGGGCCAGTGCGGTTGCTCGTCGCCGTCACGGCGCTTGAAAATTTGCATGAGGGTTCTCCGTCGGCCGCCTGGGCCGGTTCTTGTTGTTGTGAAAACGGTGCGGTTTTGCCGTAGCCCGGATTGCATCCGGGCTACGTGATCAGAGCGCCTTGGCCATATCGCGCAGGACGAACTTCTGGATCTTGCCGGTGCTGGTCTTGGGCAGCTGGGTGAAGACCACGGTCTTGGGCACCTTGAAGCCGGCCAGGTGCTCGCGGCAGAAGGTCATGATCTCGGTTTCACTGGCCTGCTGGCCGGTCTTCAGGGTGATGAAGGCGCAGGGCGTCTCGCCCCATTTCTCGTCCGGGCGGGCGACCACCGCCGCCTCCAGCACCGCCGGGTGGCGATAGAGCACGCCCTCGACCTCGATGGTGGAGATGTTCTCGCCGCCGGAGATGATGATGTCCTTGAGGCGGTCGCGGATTTCCACGTAGCCGTCGGCGTGGCACACGCCCAGGTCGCCGGTGTGGAACCAGGCGCCCTCGAAGGCTTCGGCGGTGGCGCTGGGGTTCTTCAGGTAGCCCTTCATCACGGTGTTGCCGCGCATGAAGATCTCGCCGATGGTCTGACCGTCACGCGGCACCGGCTCCAGGGTTTTCGGGTCGGCGACCATCACCCCTTCCAGAGTCGGGTAGCGCACGCCCTGGCGCGCCTTGATGGTGGCGCGTTCTTCCAGCGGCAGTTCGTCCCATTCGGCGTGCCACGCGCACAAGGTCACCGGGCCGTAGACCTCGGTCAGGCCGTACACATGGGTGACGTGGATGCCCATCTCCTCCACCGCGCCGATCACCTTCGCGGGCGGCGCGGCGCCGGCGACCATGGCCTTGACCGGGTGATCGATAGCCGCCTTGGCTTCGGCCGGCATGTTCACCAGGGCGTTGAGCACGATGGGCGCGCCGCACAGGTGGGTGACCTGTTCGTCGCGGATCAGGGTGAGGATCTTCGCCGGGTCGACGCGGCGCAGGAACACATGCACGCCAGCCAGTGCGGTGATCGTCCAGGGGTAGCACCAGCCATTGCAGTGAAACATCGGCAGGGTCCACAGGTAGACCGGGTGGTTGCCCATGTTCCAGGTCATCTGGTTGCCCATGGCATTAAGGAAGGCACCGCGGTGGTGATAGACCACGCCCTTGGGGTTGCCGGTGGTGCCCGAGGTGTAGTTGAGGCTGATCGCCTGCCACTCGTCGGTGGGCCACTGCCAGGCGAATTCGGGGTCGCCCTCGGCGAGGAAGGCCTCGTAGTCCAGGTCGCTGACTGCCTGGCCCTCGCCGTACTCGGGGTCGTCGACGTCGATCACCAGCGGCGGGTGATCGAGCATGCCGATGGCGGCGTGGATCACATCGAAGAACTCGCGGTCGGCGATCACCACCTTGGCTTCGCCATGCTGCAGCATGAAGGCGATCGCCTCGGCATCCAGGCGCACGTTGAGGGTGTTGAGCACCGCGCCGATCATCGGCACGCCGAAATGCGCTTCGAGCATGGCCGGGATGTTCGGCAGCATCACCGCTACCGTGTCGCCCTTGCCGATGCCACGGCCGGCCAGCGCCGAGGCCAGGCGTCGGCAACGCGCGTAGGTTTCGGCCCAGTTGCGGCGAATCGAGCCATGCACCACGGCCGGATAGTGCGGGTATACCGCCGCGGTACGTTCGATGAAGCTCAGGGGGCTGAGGGCGACGTGATTGACGGCGGCGCGGCCGAGGCCCTGCTCGTAGATCGACATGGCGGATACACCTTTGGCTGATTGTTAGCTCTGGTTATTCCGGTAATGATGCAGGCATTACCGAAGCTTGCTGGTGATAATTTATAGGTCATTTCTATTTTGTATGGAAGTTGTACCAAGGTTTTATAGAATAACTACTATATGAAGACTGACGCTCATCTTTCCGCGGTTCCCCTGCAGTCCTGGCTGCGCATCCAGCGCGAGGCGCCGCCCCTGGGCGAGCGGGCCGAGGCCCTGCGCCAGGCTCTGCTGGGTTGCCCGCAGGTGCGCCAGGCCTGGTACCTGGCCTGGCAGCCGGCCAGTCGTACCTACGCTCAGATGGACGACGGGCCGCGTCTGCCACCGGGCATGGGCGACCCGCTGGAGGCCAGTGACGAGACGCTGTTCGCTGCGCTTGGTGAGCAACCGAGCCTGCCCTTCGACGCGCTGCGCCGGATGCCCTGCTGGCTGGCCGGGCGTCTGCGCCGCGCCGCGCTGCATCATGGCCAGGCGCTGGCCCTGCAGCTGCAGGCCGGCCAGCCCGGCGTGCTGCTGTTGCAGGTCGACGAGGCGGCGGGGCTGGAATGGTTGCCCTGGTTGCGCGAGCTGCTGGTGCAGATGGTCGAACTGGCCTCGGGGCTGGCGCGCAGTGCGCCGCTGCTGTCATCCGACCCGCAGCCGGCGCTGCTGCTCGACGCCGAGGCGCGTCTGCTGGAGAGCAACGCGGCGTTGCAGGGGCTGCTTGGTGAACGCGCCCTGACGCAGGTGGGCGAGCTGCTGCCGGTGAACCATTTGCCGCTGGTGCGCGCCTGCCTGGAGCAGTCGCGGGCTGTGGAGTCGGTGGAAGCGCAGGATGGCGAGCGCATCCTGATCTGGAGTTTCATTCCCGATGGCGCCGAGCGCCGCGTGCTGGCGCGCTGCCGCGAGGCCACCCGCGAGGTTCGTGAGCAGCGTGAGGCCGCGCGGGCGCGGCGCTTGTATCGGCTGATCACCGAGAACACCACCGACCTGATTTCCCGGCACACGCCGGAGGGCGTGTTCCTCGACGCTACGCCTGCCAGCTGGACGTTGCTCGGCTACTGGCCGGAAGAACTGCGCGGCATGGCCGTCGACAGCCTGCTGCATCCGCAGGACCAACTGCAGCAGGCCAAGCAGGCGCGCGAGGCGCTGGAGCAGGATGGCTACCACACCATGACCTACCGCATCCGCCACCGCGACGGCCACTACCTGTGGTTCGAGACCGCCAGCCGCGCCATTCGCGAGACCTACACCGGTGCGGTGGTCGAGGTGGTCAGCGTGTCGCGCGACATCACCGCGCGCATCCAGGCCGAGGAGAACAAGCGCCGCCTGGAGGACGAGCTGGCGCACACCACGCGGCTGATCACCCTGGGCGAACTGGCCTCGGGTATCGCCCACGAGATCAACCAGCCGCTGGCGGCGGTGGTCAACTACGCCAGCGCCAGCCAGCGCTATCTGCAGGGCATCGGCGGCGATCAGGCCGGTGTGGACAAGGTGGGCCAGGGCCTGGCGCGCATCACTGAGCACGCCAACCACGCCTCGGCAGTGATCAAGCGCCTGCGCGCCTTCCTGCGCAAGGGCCAGCGGCGCATGCAGGCGCTGGATCTGGCCGAGGTGGCGCGCGAAGCGGTGCGCCTGTGCAACTGGGAGGCCGGTACAGCGCAGGTGGCGGTGAGCGACGTCTTGCCGGACAATCTGCCACCGGTATTCGCCGACCGCGTCCTGCTCGAACAGGTACTGCTCAACCTGCTGCGCAATGCCATCGATGCCAACCGCGAACGTCACCCCGGCGCGCCTTCGCAGGTGCGTCTGGAGGCTGGAGAAGCTGACGGCTGCCTGGCCATCCGGGTAATCGATCAGGGGCCGGGCGTCAGCGACGAGCAGATGGCCAAGCTGTTCACCCCCTTCTACACCAGCAAGGCCGACGGACTGGGGCTCGGCCTGTCCATGAGCCGCAGCATCATCGAAGGCTTCGGCGGTGCGCTGGAGGCCTCCCCGGCCGAGGGTGGTGGGCTGTGTCTGGAATGTCGTTTGCCGTTGGGCAGGGACGACGTATAACAACAAGAGGAGCTGCACGCAGATGCAACAACGGGTTTATGTAGTCGATGACGACCAGGGCATGCTCGACTCGACGCTCTGGCTGCTGGAGTCGGTTGGCCTGACAGGCGTGCCCTTCACCAGCGGTCGGGCCTTTCTCGACGCTTGCGATCCGACTGCCAATGCCTGCGTGCTGCTCGATGTGCGCATGCCCGGCATGGGTGGGCTGAACGTGCAGGAGGAGATGCGCGCGCGTGGTATCGACCTGCCGGTGATCTTCGTCAGCGGTCATGCCGACGTGCCCATCGTGGTGCGCGCGTTCAAGGCCGGCGCGGTGGATTTCATCGAGAAGCCCTACAACGAGCAACTGTTGCTCGACAGCGTGCAGCAGGCGCTGGATCGCCGCCCGGCCCGGCCAAAGCGCGACGCGCGTCTGGCCGAGGTGCAGACGCGGCTCGATCAGCTCACCCCGCGTGAGCGTGACGTGCTGCTGCCCTTGGTGCGCGGCTACACCAACCGCGAAGTGGCCGAGCAGCTCGATATCAGCGTGAAGACCGTCGACCTGTATCGCTCGCGGGTGATGAAGCGCATGCAGGCCGAGACGCTGCCGGAGCTGGTGGGCATGGCCATCGCCGCCGGGCTGGTGGATGCGCTGGCGATTCGTTCAGAGATTTGAGCGCACAGGGGGCGTAGGGTGCGCCGTGCGCACCAAGGTGCTTGATGCGCGCAGGGAGCTTATGTCAGCGGCCGCTTCGGTGCGCACGGCGCACCCTACGCTTTCGTACGCCGCGCGTATCAACGTCAATCGGCCCAGCCGCGGTAGACGTGGGTCATCGGCCGCGGGCCCTTGAGATAGCCGGTGCTCATCTCGCGGATATGAAAGCCGCCGGCTTCGATCAGGGCGGGGATATCGCGGTCCAGGTGGCAGCCGCCGGCCAGCGGTTTCCACAGCGGCGTCAGGCGCTTTTGCCAGCGCACCACCGGCAGGTCCGGCGCCAGGCCGTGTTCGCAGAACAGCAGGCGGCCGCCGGGTTTCAGCACGCGGCGCATTTCGCCCAGGACGGCGATGGCATCGGGGATGGTGCACAGGGTGAAGGTGCAGACGATATCGTCGAAGCTGGCGTCCGCCGCCTGAATCTGCCCCAGTTCCAGGGCGATCATCTCCACCGGTACCTGGCAGCGTGCGGCGCGTTCGCGGGCCAGGGCCTGCATCTCCGCGGAGGGGTCGACGCCGACCACCACCTCGACCCGCTGCGCATCGTAGAAGCCCAGGTTCAGACCGCTGCCGATGCCGATTTCCAGCACGCGTCCGCGCGCCAGCGGCACGATCTGCGAGCGCGCCTTCATCACCGCCCCCATGCCGCAGGCGAAATCGATCAGATGCGGCAGGATATGGCGGTCGTAAAGGCCCATGGCTCAGGCTTCGTCTTGCCCGTCGTCGTCATCGTTGTCGCCACGATAGGCGGCGAAACACTTGAGGGAATGGCTGACCTCGTTGCCTTCGATCAGCCAGCTGTCGTCCTCCTCGAGGTGGCGCGCGGCCTTGACCGCAGCGAGGGAGAACTTCCACAGGCGGCGCTCGCGGCCGTCGATGCAGTGCACCTGCAGCAGCGGCTTGGCCGCGCTGTCGGCGCTGTCGGTTCCGGCGCTGACCTGGGCCAGCAGCTCGGTGTCCAGATCGAACTGCCAGGCATGCAGGCCATCGATCTCCAGCATGTCGGCGTCTTGCAGGGCTTCGATCAGGCTTGTCGGTTTCATCGGCTTGTCCACGGCATCAGCGCCCCAGGCGGCGCAGGTCGGAGGACTCTATCACGCGCACGCCGTCTTCTTTCTCCAGCGCCAGGCGCCACAGCGCGCGGGCCAGGGCGCAGGCGTCGATGCCGCGGTATTTGCCCGGCAGCCAGCGCAGCAGCGGCGCCGCCAGGCGCTCGCCAAGACGAAACTCCTGGCGCGCACCGAGCAGCAGCGAGGGGCGGGCGATGGTCAGTTGCGGCCAGTCCATGGCCTTCAGCGCTTGCTCGGTCTCGCCCTTGACGCGGTTGTAGAACACCGAGGAGTTGGGATTGGCGCCCAGGGCGCTGATCACCACCAGATGCCGTGCGCCCAGCTCGCGAGCGCGACGGGCGAAGGCCAGCACCAGGTCGTGGTCGACGGCGCGGAAGGCCTCCTGCGAGCCGGCCTGCTTGATGGTGCTGCCCAGGCAGCAGAAGGCGGTGTCGACCTGGCCGGAAAGCTGCGGCAGCAGGGCCTGCAGATCACCGACCGGGTTTTCCAGATGGGCATGGGCGGCCAGCGGGCGTCGCGTCGGCGCCAGCACGCGGGCGACCGTCGGCTCGCTGAGCAGACGATCGAGCAGATGTTCGCCGGTAAGGCCGGTGGCGCCAGCGAGCAGGATATGTTGCGGGGTCAGGTGCATGCAGTTGTCTCTAGTCCGTTACAGCTGAGCTTAGTCGTTGCCGCTACTGCTGGCCACGGCCCCCAGGGCTCGCTCAGCCTGATTCTGGCGCAGGCTGCGCCAATGCTGGAGTACGCCGCGTGGCGCCCAGATCTGCGGTTCGGAAGGTTCGAAACCGTCGCTCTGCTCGCGCTCGGCGACGCGTTCCCTGGCCAGTTCGAAGGCCCGTTCCAGGTTGTCGGTTTCGCCCAGCGCCTCGGCGAACAGGGCGCGGCCGAAATAGGTGAAGTCGTTCTCTTCGCTGCAGCCGAAGGACACCCGGTCGGCGCGTGCGGCGGTCATCACCAGGGTCTTGTCGTCTTTCAGCGGCGGGATGAAACCGCCGGAGTAGCAGGCCGATATCACCACCACCTTGTTGCGCTGCTTGAGCGGGGCGAGCAGGGCAGCCAGTTCGCTGGCCGGCAGGTCGGCCAGCTGCAGGCGCGGCTGGTCGAGATTGAGTTCGTGGCGGCGCGAGCCATGGCTGGTCAGATAGATAAAGATCAGGTCTTCCTCGCCGCTGCGTTCGGCCAGGGCCTGGACCACACGGGTGAGATTCTCGCGGGTGGCCAGCGGGCGGTCGGCGAGATGGTCGCGATGGTTGATCAGGCTGATGCTGCCATGGGCGCCGAAGCGTTCACGCATCAGGCGGCTGACGTAGTCCGCCTCGCGCATGAACACGCTCTGCTTGCCATCGCCGGCCAGGGTCAGGGCATAGAGTTCGCGCGCCTCTGTCGAGGCCGGAATCGCGGCGATGGCTTCGTCGAGCAGCTGGCCTTGTTGCAGCAGGCCCAGTTCGAGGCTGTCGGGCAGCACCTGGCCCTGATCGTCACGCACCAGTCTGCCGTCTTGCCAGGTGCCGGATTGGCGGCTGCCGTCGGCCAGGGTCAGGGTGCCCTGACCGCTGTATTCGCCGCCGGAGAAACGCCCCCGGTAAGCGCTGCCATCGGGCAGGGTGAGCAGGCCTTCGCCTTCGTACTGCCAGTCGGCAAACTCGCCGAGGTAGCGGGTGCCGTCGCCATCGTTGTATTCACCAGGGCCCTGCATCATGCCCTCGACGAACTCGCCGGCCCAGACTTCACCGTTGGCGCTCTGGTAACGGCCCTTGCCGTGAAACTCGTCGTTCTGGAATCCGCCGCTGTAGTTGTCGCCATCGGCGTTGCGATAGCTGCCCTGGCCGCTGAGCAGGCCCTGGGCGAACAGACCGCTGAACTGATTGCCGTAGGCATCGCTGCGCACGCCCTGGCCCTCGGGCTGGCCATTGACGAACTGGCCCTGGAAGCTGCTGCCGTCAGCCATTTCCAGTTTGCCCAGGCCATGGAAGCGGTCGTTGAGAAACTCGCCCTGATAACGCTGGCCACCCTGCTCCAGCAGGCCCTCGCCATTGAAACGGTTGCGCTCGAAACCGCCCTGATAGCGGCTGCCATCGGCGTAGGTCAGGGTGCCATGGCCATGGAACATGCCCTGGTGAAAGTCGCCCAGGTAATGCTCGCCGCCGGGGCCCTGCCATTCGCCGGGCCCCTCGAACATGCCGTCCTTGAACTGGCCGACGAACCAGCTGCCGTTGCGGTAGTCCAGGCGTCCGGGGCCTTGCAGCAGACCGTCGACGATCTCGCCGCGATACTCGGCGCCGTCGGGCAGGATGGCGTTGGCCGGCAGCAGCGGGCGCGCCTCGTCGCAACCGGCGAGCAGCAGGGACAGGCAAAGGGGGAGCAGGCGCAGGGCAAGGGGGTTCATGACGGACATCCAGGTCGGTGCTGTGGCCCGCAGTATGCCGCAAGCCTGGACGCTTGCGCTGCCGAGTCTCACGCTTTGCAGACGCGAGTGCGTTCCCGCTCCGGCGCGGAGCGCCGAAAACGGGAACGACCGGATGGCCGGGTCAGACGAAGCAGAGGGTCAGCGGTTCGGCGATATAGGCCGGCTTCTCCTGGCCTTCGATCTCCAGCACGGCGCGGGCCTTGAGCAGCCACTGGCCGGGGTTCTTTTCGTTGGCGTCGGTCAGGGTCACCGTCAGGCGCACCTTGGAGTCGACCTTCACCGGCTGGATGAAGCGCACGCTGTCGAGGCCATAGTTCACCGCCATCTTCAGGCCCTGCGGCATGATCATGATGCCTTCCATCAGCATCGGTACCAGCGACAGCGACAGAAAACCGTGCGCGATGGTGGTGCCGAAGGGGGTCAGCTTGGCCTTTTCCGGGTCGACGTGGATGAACTGATGGTCGCCGGTGCATTCGGCGAACTGGTTGATGCGCTGCTGGTCGATGGTCAGCCACTCGGACTTGCCGAGTTCCTTGCCAACATAGTCCTTGAGCTCTGCTACGGGTACGAACGGCATAGTTCCTCCTTGAGGACGCGGGTGTTTTTCTTGTGTGCGTGGAACCGTTGCGGCCTAGATCATCACGGGGCCGGCAACGGGTCAAGCCTGCCTTGATCCACTGAATGGCGGGGCATAGGCCATACGGACGAGGCAATACAGAGGCCAGCGCCGGGTCATCGCGCCTATAATGGCCGGCATGCCCTCAAGATTGCCCGGATACCCCTGCTAGCGCGGTGGTACTGGGCATCGCTCGTTTCGGAGATTGCCCATGCTGCTTCGCGGCCTTTCCTGGCTGGTGCTCTGCCAGTTGCTCGGTACCGTCCTCAACGTTTTGCTGCTGCCCATGTTGCCGGGGCCGATCATCGGCATGCTGCTGCTGTTCGTGTTCCTCATGCTGCGCGGCGAGGTGGGCGAGCCGCTCAGCCTCGCCTCCAGCAGCCTGCTCAAGTACCTGCCGCTGATCCTGGTGCCGCCGGCCGTCGGGGTGATGGCCTATGCCGGCGCCATCGCCGCCGACTTCTGGGCGGTGGTCGGTGCATTGCTGCTGTCGCTGTTGCTGTCGGTGGCGTTCGCCGGCTGGCTGATGCAGAAGCTGATCGAGCGCCAGCAGCGTCGGGAGGAAGCATGAGTCCGGACTGGCAGGGCGCCTGGCAGGCGCTGATTCATCACCCGCTGTTCGGTGTCGGCATCACCCTGGGCGCCTATCAGCTGGCCGTTGCCGCCTATGAGCGTACCCGCTGGGTATTCCTGCAGCCGGTGCTGGTATCGATGCTCACGGTGATCGGCATTCTGCTGCTGTGCGGTTTGAGCTTCGCCGAATACCGCAGCAGCGTTTCGCTGCTGACCCTGCTGCTCGGCCCGGCCACGGTGGCGCTGGCGGTGCCGCTGTATCTCAACCTGCGGCGAATCCGCCAGTTGTTCTGGCCGATCATCCTCACCCTGTCGATCGCCGGCACCTTGGCTACGCTGTTGGGAGCCGGGCTGGCCTGGCTGTTCGGCGCCGAGCGGCTGATGCTGATGAGCATGGCGCCGAAGTCCGTGACCTCGCCGATCGCCATGCTGGTGGCCGAGCAGATCGGCGGCATCGCCGCGCTGGCGGCGGTGTTCGTGATGATCACCGGGGTCATCGGCGCCATGGTCGGGCCTTCGCTGCTGCGTCTGTGCGGCGTGCGTCATCCGGCGGCGCTGGGCATGGCGCTGGGCATCACCGCCCATGCCGTAGGCACGGCGCGGGCGCTGCAGGAGAGCGACGAGTGCGGCGCCTTCGCCGCCCTGGCCATGAGCCTGATGGGCGTGATCACCGCGGTGCTGTTGCCGCTGGCGATTGTCCTGTTCTTATGAGGTGACGATGAACCTGCCGCTGTTCCCCCTCAATACCGTGCTGTTCCCCGGCTGCATGCTCGATCTGCAGATATTCGAGGCGCGCTATCTGGACATGATCAGCCGCTGCATGAAACAGGGCAGCGGCTTCGGCGTGGTGTGCATCGTCGACGGCGCGGAGGTGGGCGAGGCCGCCAGCAGCTTCGCCGCCATCGGCTGCGAGGCGCTGGTGCGCGACTTCCAGCAGCGCCCCAACGGCCTGCTGGGCATCCGGGTCGAGGGCGGACGGCGTTTCAGGGTACGCGAGGCTCGCGTACTGCCGGATCAACTGACGCTGGCGGAGGTGGACTGGCTGCCGGAGCAGGAGGATCGACCGCTGCTCGGCGAGCATGCCGACCTGGCCGCCTTGCTAGCCGCCCTGGCCGAGCATCCGCTGGTTTCGGGGCTGGGCATGGCCGGAGTGGTCGGCGCTCAGCAGCAGCTGGCGAATCAGCTGGCCTATCTGCTGCCGCTGGAGCCGACGCAGAAACTGCAGCTGTTGCAGCAGGACGATCCCGCGCAGCGCCTGGAACAGCTGCAGGTCATGGTGGATCAGCTGCAGGGCGATGCCTGAAGCCTGGGCTCAGTAGGCGTAGCGCAGCAGCGCGGCCGACAGTTGCCAGGCCGCCATGCCGCCGAGTACCGCCAGGCAGGCTGGCAGCACGATCCACCACAGGCGTGCCGGCAATGCCGGCAGCACCTCGCGGCGCTGGCACAGGGTCAGGCTCAGGCCGCATACGGCCGATGCCAGCAGTGCCCCGGCGATCACGTCGCTGGGCCAGTGCACGCCCAGATAGACGCGCGACAGGGCAATGGCCAGCGCCGGCAGACAGGCCACCACCAGCCAGGCCAGGCGCAGACGCACGCCCTGACCTCGACCGGCAAGTACCCCGAGCACCAGGAAGAAGGCGAACGAGGCCGAACTGTGACCGCTGGGGAAGCTGAAGCTGGTCAGCGGCTCGCTCAGAATATCGGGACGCACGCGGGCGAAACCGTGCTTGAGCGTGGTGTTGCCCAGCGCGGTGAGCAGCAGCGTGGAACCGGCGAACAGCAGATGACGCCATTGCCGGGCGAGCAGCAGCAGGCTGCACAGCACCACGGCCGCCACCAGTTGCGTGCGCAGATCGCCGAGCCGCGTCAGGGTGACGATCCAGCGATCCAGGTGCGCCCGGCGCTGCTCCTGGACCAGGGTCAGCAGGCCCTGGTCCAGCGCATCCAGGTGTGGCCAGCCGATCATGATCGCCAGCAACAGCAGCAGGCTGAGCCCGCCGGCGAGCAGGCTGGCGCGTTGTTTTCCCGCCAGGCTGGCCTGCACCGTCAGCAGCAGGATCAGGCCGATGCCGGCCAGCAGAACGGCCGCCTCCGTCCAGAACCCCTCGGCCATCGGCAGGCGCAGCGCGGCGCCGGTGGCCCAGCCGGGCAGCAGGTAGGCCACCGACCAACCGGCTGCCGCCACCAGACTCACCAGAATGAAGCGCAGTAGCGGCATGTTCAGCATGCCGGCGACTAGCGGCAGCAGAGGGCGCAGGGGGCCGATGAAGCGCCCCACCAGCAGGCTGGCCACGCCGTAATGGCGGAAGTACAGCTCGGCGCGCATCACCCACTGCGGATGACGGCGCAGGATCGGCAGGCGCGGAATGTTGTGCTTGAAGCGTCGCCCCAGGGTGTAGGACAGCAGGTCGCCGCAGAAGCCACCGGCATAGGCCAGCGCCAGCGTTTCCCACAGGCTGAGTACGCCGCTGCCGGCCAGCAGGGCGACGCTGAACAGCAGCACCACGCCTGGCAGGAGGATGCCCACCAGGGCCAGGCATTCGAACAGGGCGATAAGGAAGATCGCCAGCCCCAGCCATTGCGGGTTGGCGCTCAGCCAGGTGGTCAGGTTGTCCAGCCAGACGCTCAAAGGTCACCTCCTGCGACGCTCAGCAACTGGTAATCATGTCCTTCGACCTGACCACGGCGCAGTGGGTTGCGTGTGCAGTAGCGCGCGTAGCCGGCGTCGACGAAACGGTAAGGCAGATGCTCGTCGCGCCCCTTGGGAATACCCAGGCGCGCGCACTGGATGATGGTCTGCGGGCGCTCGCCGACGTCCTCGACGAACAGCCGCTGCAGGTCGAAACGGCGCGCGTCCCAGTCCGGCACTTTCAGGGCGAGGGCCTTGCACAGCAGCGTCTGGCCGGCGCACAGGCGCTCGGGCGCGCGCGGCATGCCGAGGCTGTCCGGATTGTTGCGCTGCATGGCGGCTAGCGAGTCGGCGCCGCTGATGGCGTCGACCCAGGGATGCGCGGACTTGATCAGCACCGCATTGCCCGGGCCATGGACGCTGAAGTTCAGCGAATCGCCGCCGCGCGCGTAGTACATGTAGATGTGCCCGCCGTCGGCGAACAGCGCCTTGCGTTTCTCGGTGTAGCCGAGCGAGGCATGGCTGCCCTTTTCCGCCAGGTAATAGGCTTCGGTCTCGATGATCCGCGCGCTCAGCCAGAGCGCGCCGACGCGGTGGCGAATCACCTTGCCGAGCAGCTCGCGCGCCAGCAGTTGCGCGTCACGGTCGAAGAAGGCATCGGCCAGGGGGCGGGCCTGCGGCCAGGGCAAACTAAGGGTGGGTTCGGCTGGCATCATCTGTTGCATGAAGTCGCATGGGCATAGTCTGGGGCGGCGAGCATAACAACAAGAACCTTAAAGATGCCTGAACGTTCCCGCAGCAGCAGTGCCCATATCAGCCCTTCGGCGCATTACACCGGTTACGTCTGGTATCGCCACCAGCTCGCCGAGTCGGCGTTCGTCACCGCCTTCGGCCGCTTCGTGCACAAGCTGCTGTGGCCGCTGACCTGGGGCGCACGCGCAGGCTTCGGCCTGGATATCGAGGCCCTGCTGCTGCAGCGTCATCTGCAGATCGATGCGCTGCTGACCGAAGCCATCGAGCAGGGCGGGGTGCGGCAGGTGGTGGAGATCGCCTGCGGCCTGTCGCCTCGCGGCCGGCGCTTCTGCGCGCGTTATCCACAGCTTCGGTATCTGGAAGCGGACCTGCCCGCCATGGCCGCACGCAAGCGCCTGCTGCTGCATGGTGAAGGCTGGCTGGACGGGCGGCACCAGGTGCGCGCGGTCGATATCCTCGCCGAGCGCGGCAATCAGCGGCTGGGTGCACTGTTCGCGGATCTGGAGCGCAGTGAGCCGGTGGTGGTGATCACCGAGGGGCTGGTCAACTACTTTCCGTTGACGCTGATCGAGGGCTTCTGGAGCCGGCTCGCCAACGAACTTGGCGAGTTCCCCGCTGCTACCTACCTGACCGAGCTTTATCCGGACCTGCGTGAACATCCGCGCTACCGCCAGCTGCGCTGGGGCGTCGATCTGATCGGCCGCTTGACTCGCGGCAGTTACCCGCTGCATTACCGTAATCATGACGAGATCGTCGCGGGCTTCCGGCGTTGCGGCTTCGCTCAGGTGCAGGTGCTTGATCCCAGTGCCGATGCGTCCCGTCTGGGGCTCGCGCCTTCACGCTTGCCCGGACTGGTGCGGGTGATTCAGGCGCGGACCTAGGAAGCGCTGCGCTCCGCGGCTGTGCCGGCTTGCTACCGATCTAGGCGCAGGCCGCTGCCGGCAGCGGCGCCGGATGGATGCGCGCGGCCAGCGCCAGGCTGGCATTGGCATCGGTATGCGGGAAGACGAAGGCCAGGCCCCTGTCTTCGTGGCGCAGCGGTAGCAGCGGCTGGCTGGGCAGATCCGCATAACTCAGCTGCCAGCCCCGCCCAGGCAGATCCCGCGGCAGGTCGCCTTGCAGCAGCCCGCCGAAGAAGCCCAGCTCGCTCAGCTCCACCGTCCATTGCCGGCCTTCGGCATGCTGCAGCAGTGCCTGACGCTGGCGGGGCGCCAGGCGCGGCTCGCAGCGTTTCTCCAGCTTCAGGAGCTGCTCGGCTTGCAGGCGCGTGCTGCCCGGGCTGCGTGCCGGCAGCGGTCGCCCATCGAGGAAGGGGCGGTACAGCGCGGCGCAGGCTTCACGTCGTTCGAACTGGGCAAGATGATCGGCCTGGTGGATCAGGGCGCAATCGGCCTGGGCGCAGGCCGCGGCGAACTGGGCGTGTTCCCAGGGCTGGGTGAAATGATCGTGCTCGCCGGCCAGCACCAGGGTCGGGCATAGCGGGTGGCGCTCGAAGCCGGCGAAGGCCAGCAGGCGCCGGCTGTTCTGCCGGTAACGCTCCACCTCGGTCGGCGACAGGCGCTGGATCTGCCGCAGCAGCGCCTTGCGAAACACCGGTGAAACGCCCGTGTCCTGCAGATGCAGCGGGTTGAGCAGGCCGGTCAGGGCACCCTGGGCGAACTCGCCGATGCGCCCCTCATCGAGCAGGGCAAGGCCCTCCTCCAGCAGCCGCCGCGCGCCGGGGCGGCCGAAGGCGGTGACCCCGGCCAGCAGCAAGCGCGCGCAGCGTTGCGGGTGACGGGCGGCGAACAGGGCCGCCAGCGCCGAGCCATAGGACAGGCCGATGGGCATCAGTGCCGGCAGCTGCAGCTGTTCGGCGAAGGCGGCGATCAGGTCGGCCAGTTGCTCCAGGCCGAGCTCCGGCGCCAGTTGCATATTGCCGCCCTGGCTGGGCAGGTCGAGCAGAATCACCGGATGGCTCGGCAGCAGCTCCTCCACCTCGGCGGCGAAGGAGCGAAAGCTCTGGAACGCACCGCCAAGCAGCAGCACCGGCGGGCGCGGGTCGTGCTGGCGGGTGGAGTAAGCCTGGTAATGCAGACGCCAGCCGGCGATCTCCAGGACCTCGGGCGGGCTGACGAGCAGGGCGGCGCTGTAGTCGGTGCGGTAATGCATGATGGAGGCACTCCGGCTTTTTCTTGTCGTTATCCACGGGGCGGCACACGGCGCCGGGGCGGTCTTGTCTGACAAAGCTTGATCGCAAGGTAAACATCGCGCTGTCTTTTGTTTACCCAACCTTCGGGCGGCCCCATGGCCTGGGTGTCACCGTTGCGCTGGCGGCGGCTCTGCCGTGGGGCGGGCGGCGTTACCGCGGGCCCCTGGCGAACGCCTTGTCTACCTGGCGCGGGCTCTTGTCAGAGAGGCTCTGGGGGCTTCTGCGATGATGGGTCGGCAGGCATGGCGCCGCGGCTAGAACCCCGCCCGCCAGCATCACCCCGACCGCTTGCCAGACGCCGCTGGGCGTGGCCTTGCGAGCTCGCTATAATCAGCCCCTTTTTCCAACTGCCAGACCTCCGCCGCCATGACCGAGTCCGTGCACGCTTACATGACCCGCCTGGGCCAGGCCGCCCGCCAGGCTTCGCGGGTGCTTGCCCGCGCCAGCACCGCGCAGAAGAATCGCGCGCTGCAGGCCGCGGCCAATGCCCTCGACGCCGCTCGCGCCGAACTGACTGCCGCCAATGAACTGGACCTGGCCGCGGCTCGCGCCAGTGGTCTGGAACCGGCCATGGTCGACCGTCTGGCCCTGACGCCAGCGGTGGTCGACGGCATGATCGAAGGGCTGCGCCAGGTGGCGACCCTGCCGGACCCGATCGGCGAGATCCAGGGCATGCGCTATCTGCCCTCCGGCATCCAGGTCGGCAAGATGCGCGTGCCGCTGGGTGTGATCGGCATCATCTACGAGTCGCGGCCGAACGTGACCATCGATGCCGCCAGCCTGTGCCTGAAGTCCGGCAATGCCACCATCCTGCGCGGCGGCTCCGAGGCCATCCACTCCAACCAGGCGATTGCCCGCTGCATCCAGCTGGGCCTGGCCGAGGCCGGTTTGCCGGCGGCCTGCGTGCAGGTGGTGGAAACCACCGACCGCGCCGCGGTGGGTGAGCTGATCACCATGCCGGAGTTCGTCGACGTGATCGTGCCGCGCGGCGGCAAGGGCCTGATCGAACGCATCAGCCGCGATGCCAAGGTGCCGGTGATCAAGCACCTGGACGGCGTGTGCCACGTCTATGTCGACATCGCCGCCGATCTCGACAAGGCCATTCGCGTCTGTGACAACGCCAAGACCCAGCGCTACTCGCCGTGCAACACCATGGAAACCCTGCTGGTGCACCAGGCCATCGCCGAACGCGTGCTGCCGCCGCTGGCTGCCATCTACCGCGACAAGGGCGTGGAGCTGCGCGGCGATGCCGCCACCCGCGCACTGCTCGGCAGCGATGTGCTGGAAGCGAGCGAGGACGACTGGTTCGCCGAGTACAACGCGCCGATCCTGGCGATCCGCATCGTCGACTCGCTGGATGCGGCCATCGAGCACATCAACCATTACGGTTCGCACCATACCGATTCGATCATCACCGAGCACTTCAGTGATGCGCGACGTTTCCTTACCGAAGTGGATTCCGCCTCGGTCATGGTCAACGCCTCGACCCGTTTCGCCGATGGTTTCGAGTATGGCCTGGGCGCCGAGATCGGTATTTCCACCGACAAGCTGCACGCCCGTGGCCCGGTCGGCCTGGAAGGCCTGACCAGCGAGAAGTACGTGGTCTTCGGCGACGGACACATTCGCACATAAATGAACGGTATTGGCGCCCGACGTATCGGCCTGCTCGGCGGTACCTTCAACCCGGTGCACAACGGGCATCTGCGTGCGGCGCTGGAAGTGGCCGAGTTCATGGCGCTGGACGAGCTACGGCTGATCCCCAGCGCGCGGCCGCCGCACCGCGACGCGCCACAGGCGAGCGCCGAGCAGCGCTTGGCCATGGTTCGCCTGGCGGTGGCCGGCGAACCGCGGCTGACGGTCGATGACCGTGAGCTCCAGCGCGACAAGCCGTCGTACACGGTGGACACTCTGGAGTCGGTGCGCGCCGAGCTGGCGGCGGACGATCAGCTGTTTCTGCTGCTTGGCTGGGATGCCTTCTGCGGGTTGCCGAGCTGGCACCGCTGGCAGGAGTTGCTCGATCACTGTCACCTGCTGGTGCTGCAGCGGCCGGATGCCGACAGCGAGGCGCCGGAGGCGCTGCGCGATCTGCTGGCGGCGCGCAGTGTCAGCGACCCGCTGAGCCTGGCCGGGCCGGGCGGGCAAATCAGTTTCATCTGGCAGACTCCGCTGGCGATATCCGCCACGCAGATTCGCCACTTACTGGCAACCGGCCGCTCGGCGCGCTTTCTGCTGCCCGATGCGGTACTGGCCTATATCCAGGCGCACGATCTTTACCGTGCGCCCAATGCTTGAGGCGTCGCGCCTGCGCTGACGTCCATTACACGAGGCAAACGAGTCATTTATGAGCAAGCAGAACATGCCCAGCGAAGAGCTGGTCAAGATCGCCGTGGCGGCGCTGGAAGAGATCAAGGCGACCGACATCACCGTGATCGACGTCAAGGACAAGACCAGCATCACCGATTTCATGGTGATCGCCAGCGGTAGCTCCAGCCGCCAGGTCAAGTCGCTGGTGGAAAACGTGCTGGAAAAGGTCAAGGAGCAGGGCGTGCGCCCGATCGGCAGCGAAGGTCTGGACAGCGGCGAATGGGCCCTGCTCGACCTGGGCGACATCGTCGTGCACGTGATGCTGCCGACCGCGCGCCAGTTCTATGATCTGGAGCGCCTGTGGCAGGGCGCCGAGCAGAGCCGCGCCCAGCATTCCGCTGAATAAGGCGGCGCGATGCGCATCAAGCTGATCGCCGTCGGTTCGCGCATGCCGCGCTGGGTCGAGGAGGGCTGGCAGGAGTACGTCAAGCGTCTGCCCGCCGAACTCCCGCTGGAGCTGGTGGAGATTCCTCTCAATACCCGCGGCAAGAACGCCGACGTCGCCCGCCTGATCCGTCAGGAGGGCGAGGCCATGCTGAGCAAGGTGCAGCCGGGCGAACGTATCGTTACCCTGGAGGTCCATGGCAAGCCCTGGAGCACCGAACAGCTGGCAGCGGAGCTGGAGCGCTGGCGCCTGGATGCGCGCAACGTCAACCTCATGGTCGGCGGCCCGGAAGGGCTGGCGCCGGAGGTCTGCGCGCGTAGCGAACAGCGCTGGTCGCTGTCGCCGCTGACGCTGCCACACCCGCTGGTCAGGATTCTGCTCGGCGAACAGATCTACCGTGCCTGGACCGTGCTGTCCGGCCACCCGTACCACAAGTAGTCATCGATGCCGCAGCCGATTCGTCTCAAGGATCATGAAAAGGACGCCCGCCTGGTCAAGCGCCGGGTGGTGTTCTGTGCTGTGGCAATCATCGTGCTCACCTGCCTGCTGATCATGCGCATGTACTACCTGCAGGTGGTTCAGTACGAGTATCACTCCACGCTGGCCGAGAACAACCGCATCCACGTGCAGCCGATTCCGCCGACGCGCGGGCTGATCTTCGACCGCAACGGGGTGATCATCGCCGACAACCGACCGAGCTTCAGCCTGACCGTTACCCGCGAGCGTGCCGGCGACTGGCTGAGCGTGCTCGATACCGTGGTCGAGGTACTGGAGCTTTCCGCGGACGAGCGCGCGCTGTTCGAGCGCCGCGTGCGCCAGGGGCGGCGGCCCTTCGAGCCGGTGCCGATCCTGTTCGAGCTGTCCGAGGAGCAGATCGCCCGCATCGCGGTCAACCAGTTCCGCCTGCCCGGCGTCGAGGTGGCGGCGCAGCTGGTGCGGCATTATCCGCAGCAGGAGCACTTCGCTCATTCGGTCGGCTATGTCGGTCGCATCAACGAGCAGGAACTCAAGCGTCTCGATCCGACCGACTACGCCGGCACCCACCATATCGGCAAGACCGGCATCGAGCGCTTCTACGAAGACGAGCTGCACGGCGAAGTGGGTTACGAAGAAGTCGAGACCAACGCCCGTGGCCGCGTACTGCGGGTGCTCAATCGCATCGACCCGAAGCCGGGCAAGGACATCGTCCTGAGCCTCGACGTGCACCTGCAGGAGGCCGCCGAGAACGCCCTGGGCGGCCGCCGCGGTGCGGTGGTGGCGATCGACCCGAACAACGGCGAGGTGCTGGCGATGGTCAGTCAGCCCAGCTTCGATCCCAACCCCTTCGTCACCGGCATCAGCTTCAAGGCCTATGGCGAGCTGCGCGACTCAATCGACCAGCCGCTGTACAACCGCGTGCTGCGCGGCCTCTATCCGCCGGGCTCGACCATCAAGCCGATGGTCGCCGTGGCCGGCCTCGATGCCGGCGTGGTCACGCCCACCTCGCGGGTGTTCGACCCAGGCTTCTATCAGTTGCCCAATCACAGCCACAAGTACCGTAACTGGAACCGTACCGGTGACGGCTGGGTCGATCTCAACCTGGCCATCGCCCGTTCCAATGACACCTACTTCTACGATCTGGCGCACAAGATGGGCGTCGATCGCATGCACGACTACATGAGCCGCTTCGGCCTCGGGCAGCGCGTGGCGCTGGACATGTTCGAGGAAACCGCGGGCCTGATGCCCTCGCGCGACTGGAAGCGGGCGCGTTATCGCCAGCCCTGGTACCCCGGCGAAACCCTGATTCTCGGTATTGGCCAGGGCTACATGCAGACCACGCCGCTGCAGCTGGCGCAGGCTACCGCGCTGATGGCCACCCGCGGCAAGTGGATACGTCCGCACCTGGCCAAGAGTGTCGATGGCCGCCTGCCCGTGGACCCGAATCCTATGCCGGATATCGTGCTGCGCGATCCGAAGTTCTGGGAATACGGCATCCGCGGCATGGAGGACGTGCTGCACGGTGCCCGCGGCACCGCGCGCAAGGTCGGCGAGAGTTCGGTCTATCGCATCGCCGGCAAGAGCGGTACCGCGCAGGTGGTGGCGATCAAGCAGGGCGAGAAGTACGACCGCAACAAGGTCCAGGAGCGCCACCGCGACCACGCGCTGTTCGTCGCCTTCGCCCCGGTGGAGAACCCGCAGATCGCCGTGGCGGTGATGGTGGAGAACGGTGAATCCGGCTCTGGCGTCGCCGCGCCGGTGGTCAAGCAGGTGATGGACGCCTGGTTGCTGGATCAGCAGACGGGCCAGCTCAAGGCCGAGTTCGCGCAGCCGAAGAACGCCGAGGTCAGTCAGCGATGAAGAGCAATTTCGACCGCACCCTGTCCGATGAGGACGTGCTGCGCCGCCGCGCCACGCTGCTGCAGCGCATGCACCTGGACGGCTGGCTGTTGCTGCTGCTGCTGGTACTGGGCGCCGGCAGCCTGTTCATCCTCTATTCGGCCAGTGGCAAGAACGTCGACCTGTTGATCCGGCAGGCCACCTCGTTCGGCATCGGCATGCTGGGCGTGGTGCTGATCGCCCAGTTCGACCCGCGCTTCATGGCGCGTTGGGTGCCGCTGGCCTATGTGGCGGGCGTCGGCCTGCTGCTGGTGGTCGAGCTGATGGGACATACCGCGATGGGGGCCACCCGCTGGATCAACATCCCCGGGGTGATTCGCTTCCAGCCGTCGGAGCTGATGAAGATCATCATGCCGATGACCATCGCCTGGTACCTGGCGCGGCACAACCTGCCGCCGCGTTTCAAGCATCTGGTCGTCAGCCTGGCGATGATCGGTGTACCCGTGGTGCTGATCGCCAAGCAGCCGGACCTCGGCACCTCGCTGCTGATCCTGGCCTCGGGGGCCTTCGTGGTGTTCATGGCCGGCCTGCAGTGGCGATGGATCCTCGGCGCTGCCGCTGCCGTGGTGCCGATTGCGGTGGGCATGTGGTATTTCGTCATGCACGACTACCAGAAGCGCCGCGTGCTGACTTTCCTCAACCCGGAGAGCGATCCGCTGGGGGCGGGCTGGAACATCATCCAGTCCAAGGCGGCCATCGGTTCGGGCGGCGTTCTGGGCAAGGGCTGGCTGCTGGGCACTCAGTCGCACCTGGATTTTTTGCCGGAAAGCCATACGGACTTTATCATTGCCGTGCTTGCCGAAGAGTTCGGCCTGGTTGGCGTCTGCCTCCTGTTGCTGCTGTATCTGCTGCTGCTGGCGCGCGGCCTGGTGATCACCGCCCAGGCACAGACGCTGTTCGGCAAGCTGCTGGCCGGGGCGCTGACCATGACCTTCTTCGTTTATGTTTTCGTCAACATTGGTATGGTCAGCGGGCTGTTGCCGGTGGTTGGGGTGCCGCTGCCCTTCATTAGCTACGGCGGAACCCATCTGGTGACGCTGTTGTCAGGCTTCGGGATATTGATGGCGATCCACACCCACAGAAAGTGGATCGCTCAGGTTTGATTGGGGGTTGGGACTTAATGCATTCACTGCGCAGTTGGGCTGCTCGGACGGTCATCGGGGTCGGCATGGCCGGCCTGCTCGGCACAGGTGCCCAGGCGCTGGCGGCTGATTACGACGGCTCGCCGCAGGTGGCCGAGTTCGTCGAGGAAATGACCCGCGACTACGGTTTCGCCAGCGAGCAGCTGGTTGCCCTGTTCGCCGAGGTGGAGCGCAAGCAGGCCATTCTCGACGCCATTTCGCGTCCGGCGGAGAAGGTCAAGCCATGGAAGGAGTACCGCCCGATCTTCATCACCGACGCCCGCATCGCGCGTGGTGTGGACTTCTGGCGTCAGCACCAGGCGGCGCTGGAGAAGGCCGAAGCCGAGTACGGCGTGCCGCCGCAATTCATCGTCGCGATCATCGGCGTGGAGACCTTCTACGGCGGCAACACCGGCAGCTGGCGGGTGATGGACGCGCTGTCCACCCTGGCCTTCGACTACCCGCCGCGCGCGCCGTTCTTCCGCAAGGAACTGCGCGAGTTCCTCATGCTGACTCGCGAGGAGCAGGTCGATCCGCTTTCGCTGAAGGGCTCCTACGCCGGTGCCATGGGCCTGCCGCAGTTCATGCCGAGCAGCTTCCGCGCTTACGCCGTGGACTTCGACGGTGACGGCCACATCAACATCTGGAGCAACCCGACCGATGCCATCGGCAGTGTTGCCAGCTATTTCAAGCGTCACGGCTGGCAGACCGGCGGCCAGGTCGCCAGTCGCGTCCAGGTCAGCGGTGCGCGGGTCGACGAAGGCCTGACCCAGGGCCTGGACCCGGTGAAGAACGTCGCCGAGCTGCGTGCGCTGGGCTGGAAGAGCAAGGACAAGCTGGCCGAGGATCTGCCGGTCACCGCCTTCCGCCTGGAGGGCGCGCAGGGCGACGAATACTGGTTCGGCCTGCCCAACTTCTACACCATCACCCGCTACAATCGCAGCGTGATGTACGCCATGGCGGTCAACCAACTGTCTGAACTGCTGGTCGAAGCACGGGGTAATCGATGAGTGCGTCCAAACTGCTGCCGCTGGCGGCCTGCGTCACCGCGGCGCTGCTGCTGACCAGCTGCTCTTCCAATCGTGCACCGCAGCCGGTGGTGACGCCTGGTCAATCCAGCGGCATTTCCGGGCCGGGCGATTTCAACCGTCCGCACAAGGATGGCGCGCCCTGGTGGGACGTGGACGTGTCGAAGATCCCCGATGCCATCCCCATGCCGCACTACGGGCCGGTCAAGGCCAGCCCCTACGTAGTGTTCGGCAAGCAGTACTACCCGATTCAGGACGCCCGTCGCTATCAGGCGGTGGGGCCGGCTTCCTGGTACGGCACCAAGTTCCATGGTCAGGCCACCGCCAACGGCGAGACCTACGACCTGTACGGCATGACCGCGGCGCACAAGACGCTGCCGCTGCCCAGCTACGTGCGGGTGACCAACCTGGAGAACGGCAAGAGCGTGATCCTGCGCGTCAACGACCGCGGACCGTTCTATTCCGATCGCATCATCGACCTGTCCTTCGCCGCGGCGAAGAAGCTCGACTATGCCGAGAAGGGCACCGCGCGGGTCAAGGTCGAGGGTATCGACCCCCACGAGTGGTGGGCGCAGCAGGGCCGACCGGTACCGCTGGTGCTGGCCAACAATCAGCCGGCCAAGGCCGCTGTGGCCAAGCCTGCCGCGCAGCCGGTGGCACAGGTCGTCGAGCAGTACTCGCCACCGCCGACGCAGCACGCGGCGGCCGTGGTGCCCGTGCAGATCGACTCAAAAAAAAACGATTCACTCGCAGCCTCTGGCCTGTATCTCCAGGTGGGAGCCTTCGCCAATCCGGACGCTGCGGAGCTGCTCAAGGCCAAGCTGACTCAGACCACCAGTGTCCCGGTGTTCATCAGCTCAGTGGTACGCGACCAGCAGATCCTGCACCGGGTCAGGTTGGGGCCGATCAGCAACCAGGGCGAGGCTGAGCAGCTGCAGAGCAGCGTACGCCTGGCCAACCTGGGGCAGCCCACGCTGGTGCGTGCCGACTGAGGGCACTTCCCCGGCAATTGCCGGACTAACACCCGTGGCTCGCTCGTGGCGAGCCGCCAGATGATCCTTCGGGGTCGCGTTTACAACCCAAGCAACACATTTTCGAGAGACGGATGAACATCACCAGCTTCGCGCAACGTGCCTTCCTCTTCCTGGGCCTGCTGACCGCACCGCTCGCCTGGTCCAGCCAGCAAGTGGTTCCCGCTCCCCCGCAACTGGCCGCGACTTCCTACGTGCTGATGGATGCCGCCAGCGGCCAGGTCCTGGTGGAGAGCAACGGTGACCAGCGCCTGCCGCCGGCCAGCCTGACCAAGCTGATGACCGCCTATATCGCCACCCTGGAGATCAACCGCGGCCAGATCAAGGAAAGCGACATGGTCCGCGTCAGCGAGAAGGCCTGGCGCAAGGGCGGCTCGAAGATGTTCATCGAGGTGGGCAAGGAAGTCTCGGTGGACGATCTGCTGCACGGCATCATCATCCAGTCGGGCAACGACGCCAGCATCGCCATCGCCGAGCACATCGCCGGTAGCGAGGACGCCTTCGCCGACATGATGAACACCCATGCCCAGCGTCTCGGCATGAGCAACACCCACTTCATGAACTCCACCGGCTGGCCGGACCCGGAGCATTACTCCTCGGCGCACGACATGGCCAAGCTGGCCCGCGCGATCATCTACGAGGACCCGGCTCACTACGATATCTACAAGCAGAAGGAATTCCTCTGGAACGGCATCAAGCAGCCGAACCGCAACCTGCTGCTGTGGCGTGACAGTACGGTCGATGGCCTCAAGACCGGCCACACCGAAGAAGCCGGTTACTGCCTGGTGGCCTCTGCCGTGCGTGACGGCCAGCGCCTGATCGCCGCCGTGTTCGGCACCGTCAGCGAGCAGGCCCGCGCCGCCGAGGTACAGAAGCTCCTGACCTACGGCTTCCGCTTCTTCGAAAGCCGCACCTTC
The DNA here is from genome assembly GCF_021495345.1 of Pseudomonas hydrolytica. Classification (NCBI taxonomy): domain Bacteria; kingdom Pseudomonadati; phylum Pseudomonadota; class Gammaproteobacteria; order Pseudomonadales; family Pseudomonadaceae; genus Ectopseudomonas; species Ectopseudomonas hydrolytica. The sequence continues at coordinate 4,471,019 of NZ_CP099397.1, read as the reverse complement.
TACAAGAAGGGCACCGAGCTGGCGCAGGCTACTGTCTGGAAGGGCACCACGCATCAGGTCAAGGCCGGCCTGGCCGAGGACCTGACCATGACCCTGCCCAAGGGCCAGCTGGAGAAGCTGCAGGCGAGCATGAGCCTCAATCCGCGTCTGATCGCGCCGATCCAGCAGGGCGACGTGATCGGCAAGGTCGAGGTCAAGCTGGGCGAGGAGGTGGTGCGCAGCACCGACCTGGTGGCCCTCGAGGCGGTCGAAGAGGGCGGTCTGCTGCGCCGTCTGTGGGACAGCATCCGACTGTTCTTCTTCGGCCTGTTCAACTGATCAAACCTGGCCGCTCCAACCCGGGGCGGCCCTCTTCTGGACGGGCTTTGAGCCCGCTGATGCCATGACCGATAGCGACGTCCAACCGCCCAAAATCGAATTTCCCTGCGAGCGTTACCCGATCAAGGTGATCGGCACCGCTGGCGAAGGTTTCTCCGACCTGGTGATCGAAGTGATCCAGCGTCACGCGCCGGACCTGGATGCCTCGACCCTGGTGATGCGTGACAGCCGCAACGGCAACTTCCTCTCGGTGCAGGTGCTGATCACCGCCACCAGCGTCGAGCAGTTGCAGGCCATTCACGTCGATCTGCGTGCCACCGGCCGCGTGCACATGGTGCTGTGATAGCCGTGCCCGAGCTCGTTGTCCGCCATCTGGGGCTGGTCGAGTATCAGCCCACCCTGGAAAGCATGCGCCAGTTGACGCGCGAGCGTGACGAGCGGACGGCGGACGAGATCTGGCTGCTGCAGCATCCCAAGGTGTTCACCCAGGGCCAGGCCGGCAAGGCCGAACACCTGCTGGCGCCGGGCGACATTCCGGTGGTGCAGGTCGAGCGCGGCGGCCAGGTGACCTATCACGGTCCCGGCCAGCTGGTGGCCTACCTGATGCTCGATCTGCGCCGCCTCGATCTCGGCGTGCGCGAACTGGTCACCGCCATGGAGCAGAGTCTGGTCGACCTGCTTGCCAGCTATGGCATCGAGGCGGCGCCCAAGGCCGACGCGCCAGGGGTGTACGTGGCAGGCGACAAGATCGCCTCGCTGGGCCTGCGTGTCAGCCGTGGCTGCTCCTTCCATGGCCTGGCGCTGAACGTCGATATGGACATGTCGCCTTTCCAGCGCATCAATCCCTGCGGCTACGCGGGGCTGAAGATGGTGCAGATGCGCGATCTGCTGCCATCGCCGCCAGCGTTCGACGAGGTGTCGCAACGGCTGGAGCAGGCGCTGCGCGCCCGTCTGGGCTACGCATAGGGGCGGGCCGCCCAGGGATATCAGCGATTTCGCGGTGCGCACGGCGCACCCTACGGACGGTGATCCGCCATGCGTAGGGTGCGCTGCGCGCACCAATGAGGCTACCGAGTTTAGTGTTGTCAGAAACGAAAAAGGGACGCCTCGGCGTCCCTTTTTCGTTTGTCGTGAAGAGCAGGCTCAGTTCAGGTTCAGCGCCGGAATCAGGCTGGCGTCGACCTCCTGGCCGGGCACTGGAACCGGGGCGGCCAGGCCCAGGTTGTTCTTCTCGAACACGCGGTCGGCGCGGTAGCTGGAACGGACCAGCGGGCCGGCGGCGACTTCCATGAAGCCCTTCTCCAGGCCGATGTCACGCAGGCGGTTAAACTCTTCGGGGCTGACCCAGCGCTGTACCTTCAGGTGGTTGCGCGTGGGTTGCAGGTACTGGCCGAGGGTGAGGATGTCCACGCCGATGGCACGCAGGTCATCCATGGTTTCCAGGATTTCCTCATCGGTTTCGCCCAGGCCGAGCATCAGGCTGGTCTTGGTCAGCACCTGCGGACGGTGCTTCTTGGCGTGCTCGAGCACCTTGAGGGTCTTCTCGTAGCCGGCGCGCGGGTCGCGTACCACATGGGTCAGACGCTTGACCGTCTCGACGTTCTGCGCGAACACCTCCAAGCCCGAGTCCACCACGCGTTCGATGGCCTGATGGTCGCCATCGAAATCCGGGGTCAGGGCTTCGACCACCACCTGCGGGGTGTTCTCCTTGATCGCCCGCACGCAGGCTGCGTAGTGGCTGGCGCCGCCGTCTTCCAGGTCGTCGCGGTCCACCGAGGTCAGCACGATATAACGCAGGGCCATCAGTTCCACCGACTTGGCGGTGTTCTGCGGCTCTTCCAGATCCAGCCAGCCATTGGGGTTGCCGGTGTCCACCGCGCAGAAGCGGCAGGCGCGGGTGCACACCGAGCCCATCAGCATGATGGTCGCGGTGCCGTTGGACCAGCACTCGCCCATGTTCGGGCAATGCGATTCCTGGCACACGGTGCTCAGGCGGTGCTCGCCGACGTTGCGCTTGACCGCCTCGAAACGGCTGCCGCCCGGTGCCTTGACCCGCAGCCATTTGGGCTTGGGCTCGAAGACCTGGGGCTCGGCCGAGGCACGGCGCTTCTGACCATCCTTGATCGCGGTGATGCCTTGGGCGGTGCGGAATTTTTCGCCGCTGGCGACGGGTTTGGGCGAGGAGGTATCGGACATCGGAAATCTGGGCTCCGGTAGAGGCTCCGTGGGCAGGTGGCTTTTGGCCGCCCGCCAGTCTACCACAGAAGGTGTATGCAGACGCCGGGGCCGCTTGTCGACAAGTAGCTTGGCGAGAGGCTGGTGGCCGCCTGCCGGGGCGGCCACGCCAGCGGCGTTGGCGTCAGCGGCCGCGCAGCTGTTGCAGCAGTTGCGTGTTGGGATAGCCGTCGGCCGGCCAGTTCAGCTGCAGCTGCAGGGCGCGGATGGCCTTGCGTGTATTGGCGCCGATGATGCCGTCGGCCGGGCCGGGGTCGAAACCCTTCTGTGCCAGCAGCTCCTGCAGTTCGATGCGTTCGCTGCGGCCCAGCTGACGTTCGTCACGCGGCCATTGGCCCTGCACCTCGCTGGGGCGCAGCAGGTTGTCGGCGAGCAGACCGATGGCCAGCGCATAGGAGGTGGAGTTGTTGTACTTGAGGATGCTGCGGAAGTTGTCCAGCAGCAGGAAGGCCGGACCGCGATGGCCGGCAGGCAACTGCAGGCTGGCTCGGGAGCTTGCCGCCGCCCCTGTCGGTGCCAGTGGCCGTACGCCGAGCTCGGCCCATTCGGCCAATGTGCGGCGCTGCTCGGGGTCGGCCAGGGCGTAGTCGAAACCGTTCGGCAGACGAACCTCGAAGCCCCAGGGCTGGCCGCGCTGCCAGCCGGACGCCTGCAGATAATGGGCGGCCGAGGCCAGGGCATCGCTCGAGGAGTTCCACAGGTCGCGCTTGCCGTCGCCATCGAAATCCACGGCGTGCTGGTTGTAGGTGGTGGGCATGAACTGGGTCTGGCCCATGGCTCCGGCCCAGGAGCCGATCATGCGCTCGCTGCTGATGTCGCCGTTCTGCAGTATCTGCAGGGCGGCCAGCAACTGGGTGCGCCAGAAGGCCTGGCGGCGGCCTTCGAAGGCCAGGGTGGACAGCGAGCGAATCACGCTGTGGCCGCCGATGTTGTTGCCGAAGTTGCTCTCCAGACCCCAGATCGCCACCAGTACCGGCGCCTCGACGCCGTAGCGCTGCTCAATGCGCTGCAGCACTGCATTGTGCTGGGCCAGCAGCACGCGTCCACGGCCTATTCGGCTGGCCGAGACGGCGCCATCGAGGTACTCCCATACCGGGCGAGTAAATTCCGGTTGGCTGCTGTCGGCCTTGATGACGCTCGGGTCAGGCGTGATGCCGGCGAAGACGCGGTCGAACAGGGCGGCATCGATTCCGGCAGCCACTGCCTCGCTGCGCAGCGCCTGGCGCCAATCGGCAAAGCTGGGGGCAGGTTTCTCGGCGGTGACCTGCGGTGCGGCAACCGGTGCGGCTGGCGGAAGACTTTCTGCTGGGGCTTGGGCGCAGGCTGCCAACAGCAATAGAGGAAGCAGGGCCAGGGTGCGACGTGGAAACTGGGGTGGCATGTCTATCTCAGGGCGTTTAAGCAGGCTGCTACCTTAGCATGACCGGGCTGCAGGCAGGGCCATCAGTGCGCCGACATACCCCATAAAGCAAGAAGCCTCCCAGTTGTGGGAGGCTTCGCGGCGGTAGCTGCCTTTGCCTTTCTGCGGTCGTTCCTGGCGGGAACGAAACAGTGGCTGGGCGATGATGGATTTGGCCTTGTTCGGCCGCTTTGCGGCTTTCTTGCTCATGCGGGGTTCCTCGGTAGGGCCTGTTTCCAGCGCAGGCGCGCGGACTATGCGCCGCTGTACGGAAAATGTCCAGATTGTGGAGGCTGCGGTGCGTACCGGGATTACCGCCATTGGCTGCGCACGACCTGGGCGGCCCCGCGGCGCCCTACGCGAGGCGCAGGCGTTGACCGGCCAGTTGCAGGGTCAGCAGTGCCAGATCGCTCCAGGGATCACCGGGCGCCTGGCCCTTGATCTGCGCGTCAATCAGCTGCGCCTGCTGCAGCAACTGGCCCCAGCGTTTGCTGCTGTGGCGTTGCAGGGCTTTGGAAACCAGCGGGCGGCGTTTGTCCCAGACGGGAGGGCGGGCGCTGGCGAAGGCCTTGTCCAGCGGGATGCCCTGGCTCTGCTGGTGGGCGATGCCAGCCAGCAGACGAATCTCGCGCGCCAGAGCCCAGAGGATCACCGGCGTTTCCACGCCCTCGCCGCGCAGCCCTTCGAGGACGCGCAGGGCATGCGCCGCGTCGCCGGCCAGGGCGCAGTCGATCAGGCCGAACACGTCGAAGCGGGCGCTGTCGGCCACGGCGGCTTGCACGGTCTCCGCATCCACCTGGTTGCCTTCGGCGAGCAGCTTGAGCTTTTCCACTTCCTGGGCGGCGGCCAGCAGGTTGCCTTCGACGCGTGCGGCGATCATTTCCACCGCATCGGCGCTGGCGCTCAGGCCGGCCTGGGCCAGGCGCTGGCGAATCCATTGCGGCAGCTGGTTGGCGTCCACCGGCCAGATCTGGATGAACTGGCTCACCTGGCCGTCGATCAGGGCCTTGGCCCATTTGGATTTCTGCGTGCTGCCGTCGAGCTTGGGCAGGCTGAGCAGCAGAACGGTGTCCTCGGGCGGCCGGCCCAGGTATTCGAGCAGGGCAGCCGTGCCCTTGTCGCCCGGCTTGCCGGAGGGCAGGCGCAGTTCCAGCAGGCGTTTTTCGGCGAACAGCGAAAGGCTGGCGCCGGCCTGCAGCAGGTTGCCCCAGTCGAAGTTGGCTTCGGCGTTAAACACCTGACGTTCGCTGAAGCCCTGCTGGCGGCAGGCGTTGCGAACGGCGTCGGCGGCTTCCTGGCAGAGCAGTGGCTCGTCCCCGCTGATGGCGTAGACAGGGGCAAGCGCGCCTTGCAGGTGTTTGCCGAGTTGCGCGGGGGCAAGCTTCATCGAGGTGAGGTCATCTGGACGGAGGCGTCGGGCCGCGGCTGCGGCCCTTGGACTTTTAGCGGGACGGCAGTTCGATCGGCGACTGCTGCGGAGCGACCTGAGCTTCGCGGGCGCTGCGGGCAGCCTCCAGCGCTTCGGCTTCTGCCCTGGCGCGGGCTTCGGCGGTCTGCTGCAACTGGTCCAGCTGTGCAGGCGTGATCTGCTGCAGGCGCAGTGCCAGTTGCTGGATCAGCTCGCGGCGTAGCTCGTTGCGCAGCTGAGCGGCTTCCTGATCCGAGCCGGTCAGGTTGTTGTCATCCTGCTGGTAGTAGTTCTGGACCTCGACGCGGTCGTTGGTCAGCAGCAGGTCGCGTGCACCACGGAGTTCGTAGTCCAGAGCCATGTTCAGCTCGTACTCGGCGGTACGGGCGCCGCTGTTGTAACTCGCGCTGCGACGATTCTCCGACTCGTTGCTCAGCACCAGCTTGTAGGGGGCGCCGGCGTGAACGCGAACGCCGTTGTTTTCCAGCACGTCACGCAGTTCCTTCACGGTTTCGCCATAGGCGTTACGCGCGCTGACATCGAGCTCCTTGAGGGCGAACTGTACGTCGCCGGTGCCACGCAGCTGGAAACCACAGGCGCTGAGCAGGGCGGCCAGGCCGATGACCAGCAGATTCCGTTTCATCATTCTCATATCCCCTTGGCGGATCGCGGCGCCACGTCGCGGTGGCGCCGAGCTTAATCAGTTGGCGACTATGTTGACCAGCTTGCCTGGCACCACAATGACCTTGCGAATGCTCAGGCCCTCGGTGAAGCGCAGCACGTTCTCGTTGGCGCGGGCGGCGGCTTCGACATCCTCGCGGGAGGCGCTGGCCGGAACTTCGATCTGCCCGCGCAGCTTGCCGTTGACCTGTACCACCAGGGTCAGGCTGTCCTGCACCAGGGCGGATTCATCGACCTGCGGCCACTGCGCATCGATCACCGCATCGGCGTGACCCAGGCGCTGCCACAGCTCGTGACTGATGTGCGGGGTGATCGGTGCCAGCAGCAGGGTGACGATCTCCAGACCTTCGTGCACCAGTGCGCGGTCCTGTTCGGTTGCGGTGGCGGCCTTTTCCAGCACGTTCATCAGCGTCATCACCTGGGCGACGGCGGTGTTGAATTTGTGATGCTGGCCGATATCGTTGCTGGCCTGCTTGATCGCCAGGTGAATGGCGCGGCGCACGGCCTTCTGCTCGTCGCTGAGGCTGGTGATGTCCAGCTTGCCAGGCAGACCGGCGCTGACATGGCCGTGGGCCAGGCGCCAGACGCGACGCAGGAAGCGGTTGGCGCCCTCGACGCCGGCATCCGACCATTCGCAGCTCTGATCGGGCGGCGAGGCGAACATCATGAACAGGCGGCAGGTGTCGGCGCCGTACGCATCGATCATGTCCTGCGGGTCGACGCCGTTGTTCTTCGACTTGGACATCTTCTCGGTGCCGCCGATTTCCACCGGCAGGCCGTCGCTCTTGAGCTTGGCGCCGATGACCTTGGCCTTGGCGTCACGCTCGACTTCCACGTCGGCTGGGTTGAACCAGTCCTTGCCGCCGTTTTCCAGGGTGCGGTAGTAGGTCTCGGCGACCACCATGCCCTGGGTCAGCAGGTTCTTGAACGGCTCATTCGAAGACACCAGGCCCTCGTCGCGCATCAGCTTGTGGAAGAAGCGCGCGTAGAGCAGGTGGAGGATGGCGTGCTCGATGCCGCCGATGTACTGATCCACCGGCAGCCAGTGGTTGGCCGCTTGCGGGTCGACCATGCCGCCTTCGTAGTTCGGGCTGGCGTAGCGGGCGAAGTACCAGGACGACTCCACGAAGGTGTCCATGGTGTCGGTTTCGCGCTTGGCCGGGGCGCCGCATTTCGGGCAGCTGCACTCGTAGAACTCGGGCATCTTCGCCAGCGGGCTGCCTGCGCCATCCGGCACCACGTCTTCGGGCAGCACCACCGGCAGCTGGTCTTCCGGCACCGGTACATCGCCGCAGCTGTCGCAGTGGATGATGGGGATCGGGCAGCCCCAGTAACGCTGGCGGCTGATGCCCCAGTCGCGCAGACGGAACTGGGTCTTGCGCGCGCCGTGCGCACTGGCTTCCAGATCACCGACGATGGCGTCGAAGGCGGCGCTGAAATCCAGACCGTCGTACTTGCCGGAGTTGATGGTGGTCAGGCCGGCCTTGTCTCCGTACCAGTCCTGCCAGGTGCTGGCGTCATAGTCCTTGCCTTCGCCGGTGTAGACCTGCTTGATCGGCAGGTCGTACTTGCCCGCGAACTCGAAGTCGCGCTCGTCATGCGCTGGCACGGCCATCACCGCGCCTTCACCGTAGCCCCACAGCACGTAGTTGGCGACGAATACCGGCAGCTTGTCCCCGGTCAGCGGATGAATGACGAACTGGCCGGTGGCCAGGCCCTTCTTCTCCATGGTGGCCATGTCGGCCTCGGCCACGGAGCCGGCCTTGCACTCGGCGATAAAGGCGGCGATGGCCGGATTGGATTCGGCAGCGCGCTGGGCCAGCGGGTGTTCGGCGGCCACGGCGACGTAGGTGGCGCCCATCAGAGTGTCGGGGCGAGTGGAGTAGACCTTCAGCTGACCATCGATGCCGATGCTGGCGACGTCGTAGTCGAACACGATGTCGGCACCGAAGCTCTTGCCGATCCAGTTGCGCTGCATGGTCTTGACCTGCTCGGGCCAGCCATCCAGCTCGTCCAGGCTGCTCAGCAGCTCATCGGCGTAAGCGGTGATCTTGAAGTAGTACATCGGGATTTCGCGCTTCTCGATCAGCGCACCCGAACGCCAGCCGCGGCCGTCGATGACCTGCTCGTTGGCCAGTACGGTCTGGTCCACCGGATCCCAGTTGACGGTGCCGTTCTTGCGGTAGATCACGCCCTTCTCGAACAGGCGGGTGAACAGCCACTGTTCCCAGCGGTAGTAGTCCGGCTTGCAGGTGGTGACTTCGCGCGTCCAGTCGATGGCCAGGCCCAGCGATTTGAGCTGGGACTTCATGTAGGCGATGTTCTCGTAGGTCCACTTGGCCGGCGCCACCTGGTTCTTCATCGCGGCGTTTTCCGCCGGCATGCCGAAAGCGTCCCAGCCCATCGGCTGCAGCACGTTCTTGCCCTGCATGCGCTGGTAGCGCGCGATCACGTCACCGATGGTGTAGTTGCGCACGTGCCCCATGTGTAGCTTGCCGCTGGGGTAGGGGAACATCGACAGGCAGTAGAAGGTGTCCTTGCCGGGCTGTTCGCTGACGACGAAGGATTTCTGCGCGTCCCAGTGGGACTGCGCGGCGGCTTCTATTTCACGGGGCGAGTACTGTTCGTGCATGGCTCTGGCGCTGAAGGAATGGGGCTTGCGGAAAACGTCGTAGCATACATGAGCGCCGTCTGCCGAGGGAAACCCAGATTGCGGCGCGCACGCCGTTTGTCGCGGCATCCGGCTGCTTGCGGGGCCTTCGCTAAGCTTTACTCAAGGGCCGCGAATCTCGGGCCTTGCGAGGTGTTGGATGGCTGATGCGCGGCAATTGGAACGAGGCGGGGGGCTGTACGAGCGGCTGCTGCAGCGGCTCGCCCTGGCGCTCGAGGAAGCCGACACGGCCAGCCGGCTGCATGCCGAGCCCTTGCGCGAGCTGGAGCTGGACGGCCTGAGTCCGGCCGAGCTGGAGCTGATCCGCGCTTACCTCAACCGTGACCTGCACTGGCTGCGTGGCTGGCATGCGGCGGCCGAGGAGCTGGCGCTGATCCAGCGTCAGCCCGTGCGCGTGGGCAAGGGCGCCGCTGCCCGCCCCGTGGCCAAGGCCAAGCCCTTGCTCAAGCGGCGCCAGGCATTGTGCTGCGCCCTGTGCGGCACGCCGGTGACCTGGCAACGGGGCCAGAATGCCCAGGCCTGTCAGGCCTGTGGTTCCAAGTTGTTCCGTAGCGGCAATCCTCGTTAGGCTTGGGCGCCCTGGAGGTGCCCATGCCGATTCGCTTCATCCTCAAACAGCTGCTGATGCCGCCCGGCTTGTTTCTGCTGCTCATCCTGTTCGCCTGGTGGCTGCGCCGGCGCTTTCCCTGTCTGGCGACCGCCTGCTTCGTGGCGGGGGTGGGCGGCCTGTGGCTGATGAGCCTTCCGGCCGTGGTGGAGTGGAGCGCGCGGCAGCTGGAGCGCGAGCCGGCGCTGGCCGAAGCGCAGTGGCCGAGTCTGGCGCAGCGCGCCGATGCCATCGTGATTCTGGGCGCGGGGCGCGAGCAGGGTGATCCGGGCTGGGGCCTTGTCGATCAGCCGGGCCTGATGGCGCTGGAGCGTCTGCGTTACGCCGCGCGACTGGCGCGAGCTTCCGGTTTGCCGCTGGCTGCCACGGGCGGCCTGCACTACGGTCAGCCGCCCAGCGAGGCGGCGCTGATGGCCGATGTGATGCAGCGCGACTACGGCCTGGAGATCCGCTGGCGGGAGGAGCAGAGCCGCACCACCTGGGAAAATGCCCAACTGAGCGCCGAGCTGCTGCAGGCGCAGGGGGTGCGGCGCGTGGTACTGGTGACCCAGGCCTGGCATATGCCGCGGGCTCGCTGGTGTTTCGAACAGGCCGGCTTCGAGGTGATCACGGCGCCCATGGGCTTTCTCAGCAAGGGCTACGAGCGTCCGCTGGGAGGCTGGCTACCGGAGTCTCGGGCCATCTGGCAGAACAGCCAGCTGCTCAACGAGGCGCTGGGCCTGTGGTTTTATCCTCTGGTCTATGGGCAGCGTTAAGCGATAAGCCACAAGCTGTAAGAAGGAGCCGCGGCGATCCGTGCGGCAGGAAGTAGGGCGCGCCGTGCGCACCAGCGCTCCAGGCCAATCCACACCCTGAAACGAAAGTGCGTTCCTCCGGTGCGCACGGCGCGCCCTACGAACTGCAGGCGGCGTAGCGGCTAAAGCGTCTTGGCCATGCGGCTGGCCAGCAGCGCCCAGCCCAGCAGCAGGGCGCAGAGAATCGCCAGCGGCCAGATGCGCCATTGCAGGTAGGGCGTGAGCCCCTGCATCGGCAGCACTTCGCCATAGAGCACGCCTTGCTCGAACTGCGGCAGCGCAGCCTGGATCCTGCCCTGCGGATCGATCACCACGGTCATGCCGTTGTTGGTGGCGCGGATCATCCAGCGACCCGCCTCCAGCGCACGCATCTGCGCCATCTGCAGATGCTGCAGTGGGCCGATGGAGGTGCCGAACCAGGCGTCGTTGCTCACCGTCAGGAGGATGTCGCTGTCTGCCGCCAGCGCCGCGGCAAACTCCGGATAGACCACCTCGTAGCAGATGAACGGCGCCACCCGGTAACCCTTGGCCAGCAGCGGCGGCTGATCGGCCGGACCGCGGGCGAAGTCGGACATCGGCAGGTCGAAGAAGGCGATCAGCCCGCGCAGCACCTCCTGCAGCGGCACGTATTCGCCGAAGGGCACCAGCTTCTGCTTGAGGTAGGTGCCCTGGCCTTCGCCGAAGCTGGTGATGGCGTTGTAGTAACGCAGTTCGCCACGCTCGTTGGACTGCCGCACCGGCACGCCGGTGATCAGCGCGCTGTTGCGGTCACGGGCGAAGCGGTCCATCACGCCGATATAGCCTTGGGCCAGATCCTTGAGCACCGGAATGGCGGTCTCCGGCCAGACCAGCAGGTCGACCCGCTCGGCACTGAAGCTGAGGTCGCGATACAGCGCCAGCTGGGCATTGAGCTGGGCCGGGTCCCATTTCAGGTTCTGCTCGACGTTGCCCTGCACCAGGGCCACCTTCAGGCTGTCGCCTGCCGGGCGCGTCCAGCTCTGGCCCTGCAGCGCCAGGCCGGCGAGCCAGGGCGCCAGCAGCAGAAGCAGGGCGCACAGGTAGCGCGGCTTGTGCGGGCGCAGGCGCTCGAGATTGACGATCAGCGCGGCCGACAGGGCGATCAGGAAGGACGCCAGCCATACGCCACCGATGGGTACCAGGCCGCTCAGCGGGCCTTGCAGCTGGCTGTAGCCGGTGTAGAGCCAGGGAAAACCGGTGAGGAACCAACCGCGAAACACTTCCTGGGCGACCCACAGCGCGGCGAACGCCAGGGCGTCGGCCAGCGGCGCTTCGCTGCGGCGTATCCAGCGCGCCCACAGCGCTGCGGTCAGGGCGAAGAACAGGCCAAGGCCGGCGACGAAGCCCAGGGTGAGCAAGCCGGCCAGCGCCGGCGAGGCCGCGCCATAGTCGTGAATGCTCACATAGACCCAGCTGGTGCCCGCGGCGAACAGGCCGAAGCCGTAGCTCCAGCCACGCAGCGCCGCATGGCCCGGGCGCAGTTCGCGCAGGCCGAGATAGAACAGGGCGATGGACAGCACTGCCAGCGGCCACAGGTCGAAGGGGGCGAGCGCCAGGGTAGTCAGGGCGCCGGCGGCGCAGGCGAGCAGATGGCCGGGCCAGCCCGGGCGGGTCATCCATTGCAGCATGGGCAAATCCTTGGGATCGGGGTGGCGCAAGGGTAGGGGCAGGCAGTGGCAGGCGGCAAGTCGTAGCCCGGATGCAATCCGGGGAGGCACTTCAGCCCTCCCCGGATGCCGGCCGTCAGCGGCTGACCGGGGTCAGGCGCAGCAGGTGGATGCGGCGGCTGTCGGCGTTGAGCACGCGGAAGCGGAACTCGCCGATCTCGGTGACCTCGTTGCGCTTGGGCAGATGGCCGAAGGCGTTCATCACCAGGCCGCCGACGGTGTCGTACTCGTCGTCGGAGAATTCGCTGTCGAAGGTCTCGTTGAAACTGTCGATGGGCGTCAGTGCCTTGATCAGGTAGTCGCCGGACGGCAGCGGCTTGATATAGCCGTCTTCCTCGACGTCGTGCTCGTCCTCGATGTCGCCGACGATCTGTTCGAGCACGTCCTCAATGGTCACCAGTCCGGCGACGCCGCCGTACTCGTCGATCACCACGGCCATGTGATTGTGGTTGGCGCGGAACTCGCGCAGCAGCACGTTGAGACGCTTGGACTCGGGCACAAAGGTGGCCGGGCGCAGCAGGTCCTTGATGTTGAAGCTGGCCTGCTCGCCCTGCAGGATCAGCGGCAGCAGATCCTTGGCCAGGAGGATGCCGATCACGTCGTCGAGGCTTTCGCCGATCACCGGATAGCGCGAGTGGGCGGCGTCGATGATGGCGGGCAGGAACTCGCGCGGGCTCTGGCTGGCCTTGATGCTGATCATCTGCGAGCGCGGCACCATGATGTCGCGTACCTGCAGGTCGGCGACCTGGATGGCACCCTCGACGATGGCCAGCGCCTCGCTGTCGAGCAGCTTGTTCTGGTGGGCTTCGCGCAGGACTTCCAGCAGTTCCTGGCGGTTTCTCGGCTCATGAGCAAAAGCCTGGGTCAGTTTGTTGAACCAGGACTTCTGCTCGTTGCTCGATCGGTCTTCGCTCATGGCGTTTTACTCGGGGTCCTTATCAGGAGAATCATTCGTCGCCCGCATACGGGTCGGGGTGACCCAGTTCGGCGAGCAATTGTCGTTCCAGTTCTTCCATCTCGAGGGCTTCGTCTTCCTCGATATGGTCATAGCCAAGCAGGTGCAGGCAGCCGTGAATCACCAGGTGCGCCCAGTGCGCCTCCAGGGTCTTGCCCTGCTCGGCCGCTTCGCGCTCGAGCACCGGCACGCAGATCACCAGATCGCCCAGTAATGGGATATCGAGAATTCCATCGGGAATTTCGGCAGGGAAGGACAGGACGTTGGTGGCGTAGTCCTTGTGCCGCCAGGTGCGGTTCAGCTCGCGGCCTTCTTCCTCGTCGACCAGGCGGATGGTCAGCTCGGAATCGGCCGTGCGCTGGCGCAGGGCCAGTTCGCACCAGCGGCGCAGTTGTGCCTCGTCCGGGTGCTGGCCATCGCTGGCCAGCTGCAGGTCCAGCTCAAGCATTGCCGTCCTCGACCTTGCCGTGCAGGCGTGCATCGTGGCGCTCGTAGGCTTCGACGATGCGCTGCACCAGCGGGTGGCGCACCACGTCCTTGGGCTTGAAGTGGGTGAAGCTGATGCCCGGCACCTCGCGCAGCACGTCGATCACGTGGGTCAGGCCGCTCTTGGTGCCGCGCGGCAGGTCGACCTGGGTAATGTCGCCGGTGATCACCGCGGTGGAGCCGAAACCGATACGGGTGAGGAACATCTTCATCTGCTCGACGGTGGTGTTCTGACTCTCGTCGAGAATGATGAAGCTGTTGTTAAGGGTGCGGCCACGCATATAGGCCAGCGGCGCAACCTCGATCACCTGCTTCTCGATCAGCTTGGCCACGTAATCGAAGCCGAGCATTTCGTAGAGCGCGTCGTACAGCGGGCGCAGGTAGGGGTCGATCTTCTGCGCCAGATCGCCGGGCAGGAAGCCCAGCTTTTCGCCGGCTTCCACCGCCGGGCGTACCAGCAGGATGCGTCTTACCTGCTCGCGCTCCAGCGCGTCCACCGCGCAGGCCACCGCCAGGTAGGTCTTGCCGGTGCCGGCCGGGCCGATGCCGAAGTTGATGTCGTTGTCGAGGATGGCCTTGACGTAGCGCTGCTGATTGGGACCGCGCGGCTTGATCACCCCCTTCTTGGTGCGCAGCGTCACCTGCGGCGCATTGCTGGGGTTGGCCAGCTCTTCGACGCCGGATTCCTGCAGGTACAGGTGCACTAGGTCGGGTGACAGCTCGGTGGCTTTGGTTTCGCGGTACAGCTTGCGCAGCAGGGACTCGGCGGCGATGGCCTTGTCGCTGGCGCCGACCAGTTCGAACTGGTTGCCACGGTTGCGGATTTCCAGACCGAGACGTTCTTCGATCAGGCGCAGGTGCTCGTCGAACTGGCCGCAGAGGTTGGCGAAACGGCGGGCCTCGAAAGGTTCGAGGGTGAAGCGATGGGGTTCTAGGGGAGCGTTCAAGGTTGTGTTGTGGCCGTCACTTGGCTGAGGGATAACTGGAGCATAACGCCGGCCGCCCACAACGCAAAGCGTGAGCGGCCGTGGCTTTAGTTGAGGGTGCTGGCATCGAGCAGGGTGCCGCGCAGCGAATGGGGCAGGGCGTCGTCGATGTGCACATCGACGAACTGGCCGATCAGGCGCGGATTGTCGCAGCGGAAATTGACGATGCGGTTCTGCTCGGTGCGGCCCTGGAGCATGCCCGGGTCCTTCTTCGAGTAGTCGCTGACCAGGATGCGCTGCACCGTGCCGACCATGCGTCGGCTGTTCTCGAAACCGTACTGGTTGATGCGGTGCTGGAGGATGGCCAGGCGCTGCTTCTTCACTTCATCCGGGGTGTCGTCGACCAGGTCGGCGGCCGGCGTGCCGGGGCGCGAGCTGTAGATGAAGGAGAAGGAAAAGTCGAAGCCGACGTCCTCGATCAGCTTCATGGTCTGCTCGAAGTCCTTCTCGGTCTCGCCGGGGAAGCCGACGATGAAGTCCGAGCTGATCAGAATGTCCGGCACGGCGGCGCGCAGCTTGCGGATGCGCGACTTGTATTCCAGGGCGGTGTGGTTGCGCTTCATCGCCGCGAGGATGCGATCCGAGCCGGATTGCACCGGCAGGTGCAGGTACTTCACCAGCTGCGGGATCTCGGCGTGGGCGGCGATGATGGCGTCGGAGAACTCCAGCGGGTGGCTGGTGGTGTAGCGGATGCGCTCGATGCCGTCGAGGGCCGCCACCGCATGCAGCAGCTCGGCGAAGTCGGCGATGCGACCGTCCGGCGTCGCACCGCGATAGCCGTTGACGTTCTGTCCGAGCAGGGTGACTTCCTTGACGCCCTTGTCGGTGAGTTGGGTGATTTCCAGCAGTACGTCGGCCAGCGGGCGGCTGACTTCCTCGCCACGGGTGTAGGGCACCACGCAGAAGGTGCAGTACTTGCTGCAGCCTTCCATTACCGAGACGAAGGCGCTGGGACCATCGACGCGCGGCTCGGGCAGGCGGTCGAATTTCTCGATCTCGGGGAAGCTGATGTCCACCTGGGCGGTCTTGGTGGTGCGTGCGGCGTCGATCATCTCCGGCAGGCGGTGCAGGGTCTGCGGGCCGAATACCACGTCGACATAGGGCGCGCGGTCGCGAATCGCCGCGCCTTCCTGGCTGGCCACGCAGCCACCGACGCCGATCACCAGATCCGGGTTGGCCTGCTTCAGCTCGCGCCAGCGGCCGAGCTGGGAGAACACCTTATCCTGGGCCTTTTCGCGGATCGAGCAGGTATTGAGCAGGATCACGTCGGCTTCTTCGGGTTTTTCCGTGACCTCCAGAGCCTGATGCTCGCCCAGCAGGTCGACCATGCGCGAGCTGTCGTACTCGTTCATCTGGCAACCGTGGGTTTCGATATAGAGCTTCTTGGTCATGGCACTGTCTGAGGTGGTTAAAAAATGACCGCGCATTATAGGGGAGCGTCGAGCATCAAGCTACCGGCACAGGTGCGAGCCTGGCGCGATATCTGCGGGTGTCACGGGCTTTCGCCACGCGCGCAGGGCATTCCGATCCGCCTGCTGTGCTATCCTGCGCGCCCCGTTTTTCCTGACTTCGAGTCTTCATGAGCAAGCGTGACCCCATCTACAAGGTGATTTTCCAGAACCAGGGCCAGGTGTACGAGATGTATGCCAAGCAGATCTACCAGAGCGATCTGTGGGGCTTTCTGGAGGTGGAGGAGTTCGTCTTCGGCGAGCGCAACCAGCTGGTGGTCGACCCCAGCGAGGAGAAGCTCAAGGCGCAGTTCGAGGGCGTGGTACGCAGCTTCGTGCCGATGCACGCGATCATCCGCATCGACGAGGTGGAGCGCCTGGGCACGGCGAAGATCAGCGAGGCCAAGGGCGGCGGCAACGTCATGCCGTTCCCCATGCCGATGCCGGACAAGTGAGCGCAGAATCGTAGGGTGCGCCGCGCGCACCAGCTTTTCCACGTCAGTGGTGCGCACGGCGCACCCTACGGGTCAGGGCAAGGGCGAGAAGGGTGAACGACCTTCGACGGTCTGCAGCTCCAGCAGGTAGCTGCGGAAGATCTGCCCCAGCACCTGGCTGGCGATTTCCAGTTCATCGCGACGCATCTGCGCCGACACCAGGTCGGCGCTGTCCATGGCTTCGTCCGAGCCATTGACCGATGCCATCTTCAAGACGATATAGGCCTGCACGTTGTTGGCCGGTACGCCTTCGCCCCGAAAGAACATGGTGCCCAGGCGCAGTTGCGCTTCGGCGTGCCCCTGCAGCGAGGCGCGCTCGAACCAGGTCAGCGCCTGCTTGAGGTCGCGCGGGGTGCGTTTGCCGTCGTAGTAGTACTCGCCGAGTTCGAAGGCCGCCTGGACGTTGCCGCCGCGGGCCATTTCCTGGCAGGTGGCCAAGGCGTCGGGCATGTCTTCGGGGGTGCCCGTCAGGGCGCAGCTGCCGGTTGCGGGAATCAGCAGGGAATTGCCGCCTGCCAGTGCAAACAGCGGGAGGAAAAGCAACAGGCAGCCCAGGGAGAGGGTGCGGCCGGTGCGGTTCATCTGGATAACGGGACCTCGGCGGTTCGGAGCGGGTGGCATGCCCGGCCGGCGCAAAATCGTGCCGGCCGTCGCATTATGGAGTAAACCGCCCGCTTCTTACAAAACCTTTACCCGGCCTGCTCGCCTGGACTCCCCGGCAGATGCAGCAGCAGCCAGGCCAGCAGCGGATAGGCCGGCGTCAGCAGGCCGTGAAACAGGTCGATGCGCCTGAGCGGGCCGATGAACCCCTGGGTGCCGACCGCCATCCCGGCTGCCAGAAACAGGCCGACCACTGCGCCGGCCACCAGCAGCGGTGCGCGCCGTGGCCACTGCACGGCACCGGCGTAGAGAATCAGCGCCAGGCTGGCCAGGTTCAGCGCCAGGCGGTAATCCTCCAGATAGCCCATCTGCCGGAACAGCTCGAAGAAGGCGCACAGGCCGAGGACGATGCGCCCCCAGTTCGGCCGGCTCCAGACCCAGCCGCGACCCAGCGCCAACGCCGCGGCGCCGAGCAGCGGCAGGCCGAGAAAGCTGCTGGCCTGGGAGAGCCACAGGTGCGCGGCCTGCCAGCTCGGGTCGAAGCCGTAACGAATCACGCCGACGCCGGCCGCCGCAGCCGGCAGCAGGAAGCCGAGCAGGGCGCAGAACAGCGCCGGCTGATCGCCCTCGCCGTAGCGCCCGCGCGCCCGGCCGATCCATACGACGCAGACGGCGCAGGCCAGGGCCAGCAATGCATCACTGAAGGCGGTGCTGTATTGCATCAGGCTTTTTTCAGCTCGGCGAAGGCGCGCTCGGCTGCGGCGAAGGTGATCTCCAGCTCCTTGTCGCCATGGGCGATGGAGGTGAAGCCCGCTTCGAAGGCGCTCGGCGCCAGGTACACGCCACCTTCCAGCATCAGGTGGAAGAAGCGGTTGAAGCGCGCGCTGTCGCTGGCCATCACGTCGGCGAAGGTGACGATGTCGTCGGCGCCGCTGAAATACAGGCCGAACATGGCGCCCGCCTGGGTGGTGACGAAGGGGATGCCGGCGGCATCGGCGCGCTGCTGCAGACCGTCGAGCATGCGCGTGGTGTAGTCGCTCAGCTCGGTGTGGAAGCCCGGACGGCTGATCAGCTTCAGCGTGGTCAGGCCGGCGGCCATGGCCAGCGGGTTACCCGACAGGGTACCGGCCTGGTACACCGGGCCGAGCGGGGCGATGCACTCCATGATCGCGCGCTTGCCGCCGAAGCAGCCCACCGGCATGCCGCCGCCGATGATCTTGCCAAAGGTGGTCAGGTCCGGAGTGACGCCGTAGTGCGCTTGGGCGCCGCCAAGGGCGACGCGAAAACCGGTCATCACTTCGTCGAAGATAAGCACCACGCCGTGCTTGTCGCACTGCTCGCGCAGGCCTTCGAGGAAGCCCGGCGCCGGCGGCACGCAGTTCATGTTGCCGGCTACCGGCTCGACGATGATGCAGGCGACTTCCTTACCCACCTGCGCCAGGCATTCTGCCACGGCGTCGATGTCGTTGAACGGCAGGGTCAGGGTGTGCTTGGCGAAGGCTGCCGGCACGCCCGCGGAGTTCGGCACGCCCTGGGTCAGGGCACCGGAGCCGGCCTTGACCAGCAGGCTGTCGGAGTGGCCGTGGTAGCAGCCCTCGAACTTGATGATGCTGTCGCGGCCGGTGTAGCCGCGGGCCAGGCGGATGGCGCTCATGGTCGCCTCGGTGCCGGAGCTGACCATGCGCACCATCTCCATCGACGGCACCAGGCTGCATACCAATTCGGCCATCTCGGTTTCCAGCGCGGTCGGCGCGCCGTAGGACAGGCCGTGCTGCAGCTGGCGCCGCACCGAGTCGAGCACGTCCGGGTGGCTATGGCCAAGGATCATCGGGCCCCAGGAACCGACGTAGTCGACGTAGCGCTTGTCGTCTTCATCCACCACGTAGGCGCCTTCGGCGTGCTTGAAGAACAGCGGCGTGCCGCCGACGCTGCGGAAGGCGCGCACCGGCGAGTTGACGCCGCCGGGGATGTGCTTCTGGGCATTGGCGAAGAGGATTTCGGAGCGGGACATGGCAGGTTCTCTCTGAAAAGGGTCAATCGAACAGCGCGGCGAAGGCGCGGGCGCGGTCTTGCACCTCGAGGGCGGAGTCCGCGGCAAACAGGGCGTGGATCACGGCCACCATGCTGGCGCCGCGGGCGATCAGGCCGGGGGCGTTGTCCAGGGTCACGCCGCCGATGGCGACGATGGGCTGGGCAAAGCGCGCGCGCGCCTGATCCAGCAGCTCCACGGTGGCGGCCGGGGCGCCGGGCTTGGTGTTGGAGTTGAAGAAGCGGCCGAAGGCGATATAGCTGGCGCCTTCGGCGACGGCGCACTCGGCCAGCTCCAGCTGGGCGTGGCAGGTACCGCCGATCACGACTTCTGCGCCGAGGCGAGCGCGAGCGGCGGCCAGCGAGCCGTCGGTCTGGCCCAGGTGCAGGCCGACGCCCAAGTGCGCGGCCAGCTCCAGATCATCGTTGATGATCAGCGTGGCGCCATGGCGCTGGCACAGTTCGGCCAGTGCCTGGGCTTCATCGAGGCGACGCACGGCATCGCCCGACTTGTCGCGGTACTGCAGCAGGCGCGCGCCACCGATCAGCGCCGCTTCGGCATAGGGCAGCAGCTTGCCGTCGGCCAGCAGGGGAGTGTCGGTGATGGCGTAAAGGCCGCGCAGCGCCGCAGTCATTGGGCGAAGTCCAGCGGCAGACGGCGCGGCACGTACTGGCCGTGGCCGGGTTGCTCGGCGTCGCGCAGGGTGCGCCAGGTGTAGTCCAAGGCACTTTTCACGGCGCTGACCAGTTCCTCGCCCAGGGCCAGGCGACCGGCCAGGGTGCTGGCCAAGGTGCAGCCGGAGCCGTGGTAGCTGCCGGGCAGGCGCGCGCAGGTGAAGGTGTGGCGGCTGCCGTCACGGCAGTACAGGCGGTTGTGCACTTCGGCTTCGTCACCGTGGCCGCCGGTGATCAGCAGGTGTTCTATAAAAGGCAGCAGCTTCTCGGCGCACTCGTCGGCGCTGCCTTGCGGCAGTTCGGCGAGGATGCGCGCTTCCGGCAGGTTCGGCGTGGCGATGGTGGACACGGCGAACAGGCGCTCGCGCATGGCATAGCCGACGTCGTCCTTGCCCAGCGAGCCGCCGCCACCGGCGCGCAGTACCGGGTCGCAGACCAGCGGTACGCCCGGCAGCTGGCTCATCACCTCGAGCACGGTCTCGACCATCTCCACCGAGCCGAGCATGCCCAGCTTGACGGCGGCCACCGGCATGTCGGCGATCACGGCGCGGGCCTGGGCCAGCACCCAGTCGCGGTCGAGCACGCGGAAGTCGGAGACGTTGACGGTGTCCTGCACGGTCAGCGCGGTTACCGTCGGGGCGGCGTGACAGCCCTGCGCCAGCAGGGCTTCGATATCGGCCTGCAGGCCGGCACCACCGCTGGGGTCGTGACCGGACATGCACAGCACTACGGGGCGGGAGTTTGGCGTTTTCATGGTGCGCGAGCTTATCACTAACCGCCTGTCGGCCGCTGCATGTCATGCAGGCTGCTAGCCGTTCTGATTCTCGTCCGTATTGGCATTTGCGGGCTTGTCGATGGCATCATGCGCGGCCCTGCCGCCTTGCCCGACTGCCTCCGATGACGCTGCGTACCTGCCTGATCATGATGACCGCTCTGGCGGTGATCACCGACAACCTGATCATTCCCTTCTATCCGCAGTACTTCGCCGAGCGCTTCGACAATCCGCCGGAGCAGCACGTCGGCCTGTATCTGGCGGTGGTCAGCTTCGTGGTGATGGCGGTGTTCCCGCTCTGGGCGCGTCTGGCCAAGCGCGTGCACCCGGTGCGCATCCTGATCAGCGCGCAGCTGATGGCCGGTAGCCTCACCGCTGCCTGCTATTTCATCGATTCGCTGCCGCTGTTCTGGGTGGTGTCGCTGCTGATGGTGGTGTTCAAGGGCAGCTACCTGCTGATGTATCCCTACGTGATGAGCCTGCAGCAGCAGGACAACCACACCCAGACCATCGGCACGCTGTCGGTGGTGGTGCACTTCGGCGCCATTCTCGGCGCCGCGCTGGGCGGGCTGATCCTGCAGGTGATGAACATCGGCGACGTGTTCCTGGTGATGGCCGCCGGCGACTTCATCCAGATGGCCATCTGCATGCATCTGGTGCGCGGCTACCTGCCGGCGCCGGGTGAGCAGCCGGCCAGCGACGAGGCGCCGGTGAAGAACGAGGCGCGCAGCCTGCCGGCCATCTACCGCCTGTGCCTGGTAATGCTGCTGTTCTACTTCGTCGGTTACGTGACGCGGCCGTTCTTCGCGGTGTACTGGCAGCAGGTGGCGCACTGGAACAGCGAGATGGCCGCCGGCTTCGTCTATGCGCTGCCCGGCGCGGTGGCCGTGGTGGCGCTGTGGTGGGGGCGCCGCGCGACCAGGCAGGGCAACACCCGTGACGGCATTCTCGCCGGATTGCTGCTGGGCGCGGCGGCCACCTTCATCCAGGGCTTCGGCGATCAGTGGCTGATCCTGCTTGGCCGCGTGCTGTTCGGCTGGGCGCTGTATCAGGTCACCGTGCGTCTCGACGCGCTGCTGTTCGAGCTCAGTTCGCCTGAGCACTACGCAGTGGACTTCAGCAAGATCAATATCTTCCAGTGCCTGGGCAACATGGGCTCGGCCTACGGCGCGGGCCTGCTGGTCAGTCATTACGGCCAGGCCATGCCGTTCTGGGTCGGCGCTGCCGGCCTGCTGGCGACGGCCGCGCTGTTCCCGCTACTGGTGCGCAAACCGCGCACGGCCTGAGTCTTGAATGGCGAATGATAATTTGATGCAGATGCGTTTCGGTGATTAAATTCGCCCTCCGCACTGCCGCCGTCGTCCGGGTTCGCCGCGATGCAAGACCTCCACCATCTGCTCGATGTCATTTCCCGCAGCCTGCCCGGGCTGCAGGGACGGATCGGTGCAGCCGGCGCTGACCTGCTGGTGTGCGGCAGCGAGGGCAATGCCCAGCGTATCGCCACGCTCTATCAGCACTGGCGTCAGGCGCATCCCGAGGCCGGGCCGCATTACTGGACGGTGCGCAGCTGGACCTATCTGGTCTGGCAACCCATCTACCTGACACTGCTCGGCGTGCACCTGGCGCAGCGTGCGCCCTGCCTGTCGAGCCTCGGGCAGTGCGTTGAGGGCGGTGTGGTATCGGGTTTCTGCCTGGCCGAGCACTCCGTGCAACAGGCGGCGCAAGACCAGCTGATCGGCCTGGCCGCGCGCCAGCTGGACGATTGGCTGCGGCGCCAGCACGCCGAGTTCTGCCAGGTGCAGAACATTCACGGCAAGCTGGCCCAGCGCCTGGCGGCCGACTACGTGCTGGCAGCCCTGCTGCTGGTGCAGCGTCAACAGAACCTGGGCAACCAGCAGCTGCGCACCCTGGCCGCGCACTGGCTGGACGCGTTGGGCCTGCGCGGCGCCAGTGAGCTGCTCGAAGTGCGGCTGGACGATGGTCGCGACTGCCTGACCCTGGAGCGCAAGGCCTGCTGTCAGCACTTTCGCCGCGGCGACGGCGAGCTGTGCAGCACCTGCCCGAAGCTGCGGCGTGACGAGCGCCTGCTGCGCCTGCGCGAGGAGCTGGCCCTGGCATGCTGACGCTGCGCGATATCGAAGTGCGCCGCGGCGAGCGGGTGACGCTGGCGCTGGACGAGCTGCAGCTGCAGGGCGATCGCTTCACCGTGATCCTCGGCCACAACGGCTCGGGCAAGTCGACCCTGATGAACCTGCTGGCGCGGCAGCTGCAGCCGACGCGCGGCACGCTGGCGCTGGACGAGCAGCCGCTGGCGCGCTTCTCCGCGCGTGACTTCGCCCGCCGCGTGGCCTTTCTGCCGCAGCATCTGCCCGACGTGGCCGGCCTGACCGTGCGTGAGCTGGTGCGTCTGGGGCGTTTTCCCTGGCGCGGGCTGCTTGGTCGCTGGCGTGCCGACGACCACGCCGCCGTCGATCAGGCGCTGGCGCAGACCGATGTAGCCCATTACGCCGATCATCTGGCCGACAGCCTGTCCGGCGGCGAGCGTCAGCGCGCCTGGATCGCCATGCTGCTGGCCCAGCAATCGCCGCTGCTGCTGCTCGACGAGCCGACCTCGGCGCTGGATCTGGCGCACCAGTACGAGCTGATGGGCCTGCTGCGCCAGCTCAACCGCGACAGCGGGCGCGGTATCGTTGCCATCCTGCATGACATCAACCTCACCGCGCGACATGCCGACCGGGTGATTGCCCTCAAGCAGGGGCGCATCTTCTTCGATGGCAGCCCGGACGAACTGCTCAGCGGGCCGCTGCTCAGCCAGCTTTACGACATCGACATCCAGCTGATCGAGCAGCCCGGCAGCGCGCGCAAGATCGCCGTGGTGGCCTGAGCATGGCGGCAGTTTCGGCGCCGTCACGCCATGTCCTGACGCTGCTTGCGTTGCTGCCCCTGGCGCTGCTGCACCTGTGGCTGGCGGCCGACCTCGACCCGTTCGAACTCGGGACCATGCTCGGCGCTGCGGAGCAGAGTTTCGAGCGCCTGCAACTGCAGCTGTCGGCGTTGCCGCGACTGAGCATGGCCTTGCTGGTGGGCGCTGCACTGGGGCTGTCCGGCAGCCTGTTGCAGCAGATCACGCAGAATCGCCTGGTTTCCCCCATGACCATTGGCGCCTCGTCCGGGGCCTGGCTCGGCCTGGTCCTGGCCACCTTGCTGATGCCGGCCTTCGCCGCCAGCCATGGTCAGTGGGCGGCGCTCGGCGGAGCGCTGCTGGCGGTCGGCCTGGTACTGCTGATCGCCGGGCGCAGCGGCATCGGCGGCCTGCCGCTGGTGCTCGGCGGCATGGCCATGAACCTGCTGCTCGGCGCGCTGGCTGCCGGGTTGGTGCTGATCAACAACCAGTACACCCAGGGCTTGTTCGTCTGGGGCGCGGGGGACCTGGCGCAGATCGACTGGCACTGGGTGCAGTGGCTGTGGCCCAAGCTGCTGCTGGCCGTGCCGCTGCTGATCCTCGCGCCGCGGCCGTTGAGCCTGCTGCAGCTGGGTAGCGACGCCGCTCAGGGCCGCGGCCTGGCGCTGTGGCCGGTGATGCTGGTGCTGTTTCTGGCGGCGCTGTGGCTGTGCGCGGTGTCGATCACCGCGGTTGGCCTGATCGGCTTCATCGGCCTGCTCACGCCCAATCTGGCGAAGATGCTGGGCGCCCGCACGGCACGCGACGAGCTGAGTTACAGCGTGCTGCTCGGCGCCTTGCTGCTGCTGGCCACCGATGCCCTGGCGCTGCTGGCCAACCAGCTCAGCGGCCAGCTGGTGCCCAGCGGCGCGGCGGCTGCGCTGATCGGCGCACCGGTGCTGTTGTGGCTGGCGCGTCGGCACCTGGCGGCAGAGGATCCGCACGGCCTGCGCTTGCCGGCCGGCGCCGAACGTTTTGGCTGGCGCGGCGCCTTGTGGCTCGGGCTGCTGGCTGTGCTGGCCCCGGTGCTCGCCCTGTGCCTGGCGCGCGGCCTCGATGGCTGGCGTCTGCAATGGCCTTCGGCGCTGGTCTGGTCGCTGCGCTGGCCGCGCGTGCTCACCGCCGCTTCGGCGGGCGCCGGGTTGGCGATTTCCGGTCTGCTGCTGCAGCGCCTGCTGCGCAACCCCCTGGCTAGCCCGGACATCCTCGGCCTGTCGGCCGGCGCCACGCTGGCGGTGATGCTGGCGCTGACCTGGTTCGGTGGCGCCTTGCTCGGTGCCGTCGCGCCGCTGGCGGCCTTCGTCGGCTGTCTCGCCGTTCTGGCGCTGTTGATGCTGCTGGGCCGCCGTCACCATTATTCGCCGGCGCTGATGGCGCTGCTGGGCATTTCCCTCGGCGCGCTGCTCAACGCCGCCTTGCAGTTCGTGCTGGCCAAGGGCACGGGCGATTCGTTCGCGCTGCTGGGCTGGCTGGCCGGCTCCACCTACCGCGCCACGCCGGCGCAGGCGCTATGGCTGACGCTGGGCGTGCTGCTGCTCGGCGCGCTGGCGCTGCTGTTCCAGCGCGCGCTGACCTTGATCGGCATCGGCGATGGCGTGGCCGCCAGCCGCGGCCTCGACGTGCCGCGACTGCGCCTGGCGCTGCTGGTGCTGGTGGCGCTGCTCTGTGCGCTGGTTACCAGCCTGCTCGGGCCGGTGGCATTCCTAGGCCTGCTGGCGCCGCATATCGCGGTGACGCTCGGCGCGCGTCGGGTGGCGCCGCAGCTGTCGCTCGCCGCCGCCCTGGGCGCGCTGCTGATGCTGCTGGCGGACTGGGCCGGGCGCACGCTGATCTTCCCCTTGCAGATTCCGGTGGGCATCGTCGCCTCGGTGCTGTGCGGCGGCTATTTCGTGTTGCTGCTGATTCGCGGGAGGCTGGCATGAGGCGGTGGCTGCTGGGCGTGCTGCTGCTCTGGCTGGCGCCGGTGTGGGCTGACACCGCGCCGCGGGTGGCGGCGCTGAGCTGGGAGGCCACCGAACACCTGCTGATGCTCGACGTGACGCCGCTGACCGTTGCCGATGCCGGCGACTATCGCACCTGGGTGGTACGGCCGACCTTGCCCGCTGGCGTGCCCTCGGCCGGCTCGCGCCTGGAGCCCAATCTCGAACTGCTGGCCGAGCTGCAACCCGAGTTGATCGTCATCCCCCCTTTGCTGGAGGACATCCGCCCGCTGCTCGAGCGTATCGCGCCGGTGCAGGTGTACCAGGGCTTCAGCCAGCAGCACGACAATCTGCAGGCGCAGCGCGAGGCGTTTCTCGACCTGGCGCGCGCGCTGGGCCGCGAGGCATTGGCCGAGCAGCGCCTGCAGGCCATGGACGCCGAGCTGGCGCGCTGGCGTGAGCGGCTGCAGGCACATTACGATGGCGCGCTGCCGGCAGTGACGGTGATCCGTCTGTCCTCGCCGACGGCGGCCTTCATCAATGGACCCAACTCCATGCCGCAACACGCGCTGACCTTGCTCGGTCTGCAGCCGGCCATGCAGCTGGCACCCAGCCCCTGGGGCATCACCCAGGTGCCGATCACCGCCCTGGGGCGCATCGACCGGGGCGCGGTGCTGCATATCGAACCCTTCGCCCAGGAGGCGCAGCTGTTCGCCTCGCCGTTGTGGCAGGCGATGCCCTTCGTGCGTGAGCAGCGCTTTGCCGGGATGCCTTCGACCTGGACCTATGGCGGGGTGTTTTCCCTGCAGTACCTGGCCGAGGCCATGGCTCAAGCACTGCTGAAACTGCCGTCCGACGCTGGAAAAGCGCCACGCCAGCCCCTAGAGTAGTGCGATTCGAATATAAGTCTGCCGTGCGTGACGACATCGCATGGGGCAAATGGGGGCCCCGGTGTCGTTCGACAGGCTTGGCAGGTTGTTGAATGACCACCTGCGTTGCCACCGCTGCGTCAAAGACAGGCCCGATCGAAATGCGCACTTACGGCGGTAAGATGTGTCTTTCACGCCTGTCTTTCCTTGCGCTGGCTGCCTCGGCAACGCTTTTCAACAGTCTGCTTAGTGGAGTCGTATGTACCGGCTGCTCCTGCTCTTCTTGAGCCTCGTTTTTTCCTCGCTCGTGGGCGCCGTTACCTTCGACGAAAAGATGCGCGCCTTGCCGCTGGGGCAGAGCATGTACGTGTTCGAGGACGTGCGCGGCGATGCCAGCATCGACGACGTCGCCTCGCCAGCCCTGCAGGGCAGCTTCCGTCTGCATGACAAGCCGGTGCTCAATGCCGGCTACTCGCGCTCGGTGTTCTGGCTGCGTCTGGATCTGGAATACCGCCCCATACAGGCGCAGGGCCCGCGCAACTGGCTGCTGGAACTGGCCTACCCGCCGCTCGATCATCTGGAGCTCTACCTGCCCGACGACCGCGGCAGCTTCGCGCTGGCGCAGCGCACCGGCGACGCCCTGCCATTTGACACGCGGCAGATCCGGCAGAACAACTACCTGTTCGAGCTGAACCTCGAACCAGGCCAGAGCAAGCGCATCTACCTGCGTCTGGAAAGCCAGGGCTCGATCCAGGCGCCACTGACTCTGTGGGCGCCCAACGCCTATCTGGAAGAGCAGCCTGGGCGCATCTACGTGCTCGGCATCATCTATGGCGTGCTGCTGGTGATGCTGGTGTACAACCTGTTCATCTTCCTCAGCGTACGCGACACCAGCTACCTGTATTACATCCTCTACATCGCCTCGTTCGGCCTGTATCAGGTTTCGGTCAACGGTGCCGGCATCGAGTATTTCTGGCCCAACAGTCCCTGGTGGGCCAATGCCGCCACGCCCTTCCTGATCGGCTCGGCTGCCCTGTTCGGCTGTCAGTTCGCCCGCAGCTTCCTGCACACCGCCGAGCACAGCCCCTGGGTCGACCGCCTGCTGCTGCTGCTGATGGCCTGCGGCGCCGTGGTGATGGTCCTGGCGCTGAGCGTCAGCTACGCCACCGCGCTGCGTCTGGCCACCTATCTCGCTCTGCTGTTCACCGTGGTGATCTTCGCCGCCGGTGTGCTCGCCTGGCTGCGTGGCATGCGCGTGGCGCGCTACTTCATCTTTGCCTGGACCGCCTTTCTGGCCGGCGGCATCGTCAACACGCTGATGGTGCTGGGCCATCTGCCCAATGTCTTTCTCACCATGTACGCCAGCCAGATCGGCTCGGCGCTGGAGGTCGGCCTGCTGTCGCTGGCTCTGGCCGACCGCATCAACGCCATGAAGGAGGAGCGCACGCGCATCCTCCAGGAGGCCGGGCGCAAGCTGGAGGCGCTGAACCAGGAGCTGGCCGACAGCAACCGCTTCAAGGACGAGTTCCTCGCCACCGTGACCCACGAACTGCGCACGCCGATGAACGGCGTGATCGGCTCGCTGGAGCTGATGCAGACGGTGAAGATGGACGTCGAGCTGGAGCAGTATCAGAAAACCGCCGCGGCCTCGGCGCGCGACATGATGCGCATGGTCAACGACATCCTGGCGCTGACCGAGCTGCAGGCCGGCAAGCTCTACCCGCGGCGCGAGACGTTCAGCCTGCGTGGTCTGTTCGACGGCCTGCGCGCGCAGTACGCCGCGCGTGCCGACGACAAGGGCCTGGCATTCGTGCTGGAGCTGGACGACAGCCTGCCCGACACCCTCGAGGGCGACGCTGCCAAGCTGGCCCAGGCGCTGGGCTATCTGCTGGACAACGCCATCAAGTTCACCGCCGAAGGCAGCGTGACGCTGCAGGTCGGTCGCGCCGGCAGCCACGCCGACAACCTGCCGCTGAGCGTGGTGGTCAGCGACACCGGCGTAGGCTTCGAGCCCGGCGAGGGCGATCTGTATCAGCGTTTCCATCAGCTCGACGGTTCGATGACGCGCAAATACGGTGGCCTCGGCATCGGCCTGGCGATCTGCCGGCAACTGGTCGACCTGCTCGGCGGCGCCCTCAGCCACGAATCGCAGCTGGGCGTGGGCAGCCGCTTCCGCCTCGACGTGCCCCTGACCCTGCCGCCGCAACAGCCCGCCAGCACCGCCCGCCCGCGCTCGAGCGGCCGGGTGCCGCTGCGCCAGGCTCAGCAGTGCACAGTGCTGATCGTCGAGGACAACGCCATCAACCAGTTGGTGACGCGCGGCATGCTACTCAAGCTCGGTTACCGGGTGCGCACCGCCGACAATGGCGCCGAAGCCCTGGACCTGCTGCGCAGCGAGACCGTGGATGCCGTGTTGCTGGATTGCCAGATGCCGGTCATGGACGGCTTCGCCACCTGCCGCGCCCTGCGTGCGCTGCCCGGTTGCGCCGAGGTACCGGTGCTGGCGATCACCGCCCATAGCCACAGCGGCGACCGCGAACGCTGCCTGGCTGCCGGCATGAGCGACTACCTGGCCAAGCCGATGAAGTTCGAAGAGCTGCGCGTGCTGCTGCACGACTGGGTGCTCTGTCGTCCGCCTGCCGTCTCGCAGTCGCCGGGCATGCCGTAGATCGGCTGCAGCCCGACACGCGTCCGCGCTGCGAAGCGGCTATCGATGTCCGTTCGGCCGCAGATATGGCCGGATCGTCCCTTTAGCCATGGTCTGAATCCTGATTCACTACGAACATGTGAATCAGGATTCAGACCATGGCCTATCGCACCACCGAAGCCCGTCTCGACCGTGACCAGGCGCTGCGCGAGCGCATTCTGGCCTGCGCACTGCAGCGCGTGAGCGCAGGCGGTTTCGCGGCGCTGACCATGCAGGCGCTGGCCGACGATGTCGGCATCGCCACCGGCAGCCTGTACCGGCACTTTCGCAGCAAGGGCGAACTGGCGGCCGAGGTCTTCGCCAGCGCCAGCCAGCGCGAGGTCGATGCCCTGGCCGTGCAGCTGCGTCAGCCCGGCAGCGCTGCGCAGCGCCTGCGCGAGGGGCTGCAGCAGTTCGCCGCGCGCGCCTGGCATAGCCGGCGCCTGGCCTTCGCCCTGATCGCCGAACCGGTCGAGCCGGAAGTCGACGAGCAGCGCCTGCTCTATCGCGAGGCCTATGCCGAGCTGTTCATCGACCTGCTCGAAGAAGGCAGGCGCAGCGGCGAGTTTCAGGTGGACCAGGTGGGCCTGGCCGCCGCCTGTCTGGTCGGTGCCATCGCCGAAGCCCTGGTCGGACCGCTCTCGCCACCGGCGCGTGCGGCCCGTGCTGCAGGTCATCCCAGTCTGGAACTGGCTCAGGTCAGCGCCAGCCTCGTCACCTTCTGCCTGCGCGCCGTGGGCGCCAAGGAGTCAACCCGATGAAACCCAGTCTGCACGCCGAAACCCATGAGGTCTTCAACCAGGTGCCCAGCCTCGACGGCGCCAACCTCTACCGTCTCGATCTGCCGCTGCAGGAGTGGGTCCGCCGCTACGATGGCGCCTGGGCGGAAGAACGTCTGAGCGCCTATGGCGCGCTGGCCGGCGGCGCGCTGATGCAGGCGGGCTTTCTCGCCAACGAGAACAAGCCGGTGTTCAAGAGCCATGACCGCTACGGCAACCGCATCGACCTGGTGGAATTCCACCCGGCCTATCACGAACTGATGCGCACGGCCATCGAGCACGGCCTGCCGTCGCTGCCCTGGACCGACCCGCGCGCCGGTGCCCATGTCGCCCGCGCCGGGCTTTCCTATCTGCACAGCCAGGCCGAATCCGCCAGCGGCTGCCCGCTGACCATGACCTTCGCCGCCGTGCCGGCCATTCGCCTGCAGCCGAATGTGGCCGAGCAGTGGCTGCCGAAGATCCTTGCCACCGAGTACGACCCGCGCAACCTGCCGATGGAGCAGAAGGCCGGCGTCACCATCGGCATGGCCATGACCGAGAAACAGGGCGGCACCGACGTGCGCGCCAATACCACCCGTGCCTATCCCATCGGCCTTGGCGGGCCGGGGCAGGGCTACGAGCTGGTCGGTCACAAGTGGTTCTGCTCGGCGCCGATGTGCGATGCCTTTCTCACCCTGGCCTATACCGACAAGGGTTTGAGCTGCTTCCTGCTACCGCGCCATCGCCCGGATGGCACGCGCAACCAGTTCTACATCCAGCGCCTGAAGAACAAGCTGGGCAACTGGGCCAACGCCTCTAGCGAAGTGGAATACCGCGGCGCCTTCGCCTGGATGCTCGGCGAGGAAGGGCGCGGCGTGCCCACCATCATCGAGATGGTGGCTATGACCCGCTTCGACTGCATGGTCGGCTCCAGCAGCCTGATGCGCCAGGCGCTGACCCAGGCCGCGCATCACTGCGCGCATCGCCAGGTGGGTGGCAAGATTCTCGCCGACCAGCCGCTGATGCAGAACGTGCTGGCCGATCTGGCCCTGGAGAGCGAGGCCGCCCTGGCGCTGTGCATGCGCATGGGCCGCGCGCTCGATCATCTGCATGACGAGCAGGAAGACAAGTTCGCCCGCCTGGTCACTGCGGTGGGCAAGTACTGGATCTGCAAGCGCGCCCCGGAAATGGTCTACGAGGCCAGCGAATGCATGGGCGGCGCCGGCTACGTCGAGGAAACCATCATGCCGCGTCTGTATCGCGAGGCGCCGGTCAACTCGATCTGGGAAGGCTCGGGCAACGTGCAGTGCCTGGACGTGCTGCGCGCCCTGTCCAAGGAGCCGGGCGTACTCGATGCACTGTTCAATGAGCTCGGTGACGGCCATGGCGATGCACGGCTGAAGGCGCATATCCAGCGACTGAAAACCGACTTCAGCGACACCGCCGACATCCAGTACCGCGCCCGCCAGCTGACCGAGGACATGGCCGTGGCGCTGCAGGCCAAGCTGTTGCTGGAGGCCGGCAACAGCGTGGTCAGCGACGCCTTTATCGCCAGCCGCCTGGAAGGCCGCGGCCGCGTCTACGGCACCCTGCCGCGCGGCGTCGACGTCGAGGCGCTGGTGGCGCGCAGCACGCCGCATCTGCTGTAAGGGGCGATAGTCCCGGAACGAAGCGCCGGCTATTCAGCCGGCGCATAACGCGGGTCAGTAGTCACTCTCCAGCACTTCACGGTCGTAGAGCGCCTGGATCGGGCGTGCGTTCATCGCATACAGGTGCTGGAACTGCTCCAGCTGTGCATGGGACAGTTCGACCGGCTGCTTCAGCACGCGCCATTGCACGTTCTCGCTGCACGGCGGGGTGGTCAGCGAGCCGGCGAAGGCGTAGTAGCCCTGCTGCTGCGGCAGCACGGCCTGCGGGGTGAAGCTGCCGGCCAGCTCGACTTTCTCGCCTGCCTTGGGCGGCATGGTGTCGAACACCTGACCCAGCGCCTGGTTCTGCGCGCCTTCCTTGAACAGCACCGCTACCACCGCCAGGCGGCCGTCGCTGGCCTGGTGGACGAAGTGCGCCACCATCGGGAACGCCTGCCCGGCAATGTGCTCCTCGCTGGGCGTATGGAAATGGAATTGCACTAGGCGGTAGGGCTTGCCGTCGATCTCGATGCCGCCGGCATTGGCCAGGTTTACCTGAATGGTGTGGCCGTTGTTTACCACCTCGGCCGGGCTGACCTGGTAGTCGAAGGCGAGGCGCGGCAGGGAGGCTCGGGTGGCATTGCGGATATCGATGGGCGACTGGGCGTGGCCGATCGCGCAGGTTTCGTAGCCTGGGTCCAGCTGGGCCCAGTGTTCGGGGCCTTCGTTGCCGTTGTAGCTCCAGTGCGGTTGCTGTTCGGCGGCCATGGCGCCGGTTGCGAACAGGGCGGTCAACGCAACGATCAGGGTCTTCTTCATATGCGCTCTCGTGACTGGATGATGGGCCTGCAGGCTCGCGTGGGCAGAGGCCGGCGCGAGTGCAGAAATACTACGCTTGCTTTGTAATATGAAGTTACATATACGCCTGGCGGTGTGACGCTTTCCGCATCTGTGCCGCATCGGCCGTGTTCGGGACAGCGTTCGTTCAGCCAGCGCGGCGCAGCTGCCGGAAAGTGGCCTGCGGCCTGCACGTGGCTCGGTCGCCCACCTGACCCGTGCGGCGGCGAGTGCGGATGCTGTCTTTTGCTCCGGCGGCGGAGTAAGGTTGCCGCCGATGGTTCCGCCGCCTCTGGCGCGCGGATGAAAAGGGAACAGGGTGCGGCGCCGCGTCGCCAATGCCCTGGCTGCCCCCGCAACTGTAAACGGCGTACGACGCTCCCTATGCCACTGGCCGCCAGGCCGGGAAGGCGAGCGAAGTGGCAAGCCGTGAGCCAGGAGACCTGCCATCGGCAAACGGGCGATTCGCCCATCCTTCATCCGAATCGTCGCGCGGTGGGCGCGGCCAAGGAACTCGCATGCATATCGAACCCGGTGTCGTCGAAGGCGCCAAGATCTTCCTCAGCTACGCAACCGCTGTCGGCGCCTTCGGCCTGACCGCCAAACTGGCGCGCGATGCCATCCGCGACAACGGCGGGGTGACGGCCCTGGCGCTGCGCAGCCTGCTGACCACTGCTTTGGTGTTCTGCTTCTTCGAGGTGTTGCCGCATCACCCGGTGGGTGTTTCCGAGGTGCACCTGATCCTCGGCTCGACCCTGCTGCTGCTGTTCGGCGCCGGCGCTGCCGCCATTGGTCTGGCCGCTGGCCTGTTGTTGCAGGGGGTGCTGTTCGCTCAGTTCGACCTGCCGCAGTACGGCATGAACGTCACCACCCTGCTGCTGCCGTTGTGGGGCATCAGCCTGCTGGCCAAGCGCATCGTCGCGCCGGGCACGGCCTACGTGGACCTCTCCTACAAGCAGGCGCTGGCGCTGTCGACCGCCTACCAGGGCGGTATCGTCGCCTGGGTGGCCTTCTGGGCGTTCTACGGTCAGGGCTTCGCCGGCGAGAACCTGGCGGCTGTGGCCAGTTTCGGTCTGGCCTATATGAGCGTGATCCTGGTCGAGCCGCTGATCGACCTGGGCGTGCTGGCCGCCGCCAAGGCCCTGTCGCGTTTCAGCCAGGGGCCGCTGTTCAACGTGCGTCTGCACCACAGCGCCGCCTGAGCACGCGCCGCTAACGGCGGCGCTGCCAGATCATCTTGCCGGTATTGCTCTCGGTGACCAAGTACTGGTCGCTGAAACGGTAGTAGGCGGCCGGTTGATAGTCGGCAGCGCCTGCCAGGCGCACCAGCAGCATGCCGTCCTGGCTGCGCCAGTGGCCGCTGTACTGCACCTCGCCGGGGCTGTCATAGCTCCAGTCGCTGCCGCCATCGATCGAGCGGGTCCATTGCGTGACACTGCCATCGGCGTTCAGCTGCAAGGTCATCAGGGTCGTGAACGAAGCGAAACTGGCACCGCCGCTGTTGATGATCTTCTCGTGCACCCAGGTGCCGATCAGTGCCGGGTCCTGCTTGCCCGAGGTGGCTGCCGGCGGCGTTTGCGCGGCGGGGGCTGCGGCAACGCGCTGGAACAGGGCCTGGCGCTCGAGCACCTGACCGTTGCGCGGATCGCGCGCGGCGATGCTGGTGTTGAGCATGGCATTGGCGTAGGTGGCGTTCATGTTGGCCAGCAGCAGCCCTGACTGCGGTTCGCTGATTTCGGCGCGCAGCAGCTCACCGTCATAGCGCCCCTTGACGATCAGGCGCAGGCGCTGGTTCTCCAGATATTCGCCTTCCACCACATCGCCGTTCTGGCGCAGGATCAGCTCGCTCGGCTGGCCGTCGAGCGTGGCGCGATAGTGGCCGTCCAGTTCCCCGGCCTGAGCGCAGCAGCAAAGCAGGGCAAGCAGCAGTGGAGCGATGGCACGGGGCATGGCGCGGCCCTCCGGCTGGCTGATTGCCATAAGCCTAGCTGCTGGCGCGACGACGGGCTCGCTGCCGCGCGCTATGTTTTCGTCGCCGTATGCAGGCAAGATAGGGGCGTTCACTCAGCCAGGAAGACACGCTGTGAAACCCTGTTCCGATGATTTCGTCATTGCCCATACGCCGGAAGAGGCGGTAGATCGCCTTGCCGCCCTGCATCTGCAGGCCACCAACGCCCTGAGCCGGGCGCTCAAGCGCTATCTCAAGGAGCGCATTCGCCCTGACGCCAGCGAGCATTGCCTGTTCCGCTACCCCGAGCTGCGCCTGACCTACCTGTGCCAGGGCGAGGTGCCGACCACCGTGCGCGCCTACGCCAAGGTGCAGGTGCCGGGTACCTACGCCATCACCGTGACCCAGCCGGCGGCCTTCCGCAAATACCTGCTGGAGCAGCTGCGCCCGCTGATGAACGACTTCACCCTGCGCGTCGAGGTGGGTGTCAGCCAGCAGAACATTCCCTACCCCTATGTGGTGGAGCAGGGCGACGAGCTGGCCGGCAGCGGCGTGACCGCCGCCGAGCTGGCGCGGGTGTTCCCCAGTACCGATCTGTCCGCCGCCACCGACGGCACCGCCGACGGCCTGTACGACTGGGAAAACATCGACCCGCTGCCGCTGGCGCTGTTCGACGCGGCGCGCACCGACTTCTCCCTGCGCCGCCTGGTGCACTACACCGGCAGCGACTGGCGCCACGTGCAGCCGTGGATCCTGCTGACCAACTATCACCGCTACGTCGACCAGTTCATCCGCCATGGTCTGGACATGCTGGTGGGCGACTCGCGCTTCACCCGCATGGTGCTGCCGGGCAACGTGGTGATCGAGCGCGGCATGGCCGAAGGCGAGATGCAGGCGATCATCGAGAACGTGGTCTGGCACCGCTACCAGATGCCGGCCTATCACCTGCTGGCCGCGGATGGCCATGGCATCACCCTGGTCAACATCGGCGTCGGCCCGTCCAACGCCAAGAACATCACCGACCACCTGGCCGTGCTGCGTCCGCACTGCTGGCTGATGATCGGTCACTGCGGCGGCCTGCGGCAGTCGCAGACCATCGGCGACTACGTGCTGGCCCACGCCTATATGCGCCGCGACGGCATTCTCGATCGCGTACTGCCGCCGAACATCCCGCTGCCGGCGCTGGCCGAGGTGCAGCAGGCGTTGCAGGAGGCCGCCAAGCTGGTCACCGGCGAGCAGGGCGACGAGCTGAAGAAGCGCCTGCGCACCGGCACCGTGCTGACCTACGACGACCGCAACTGGGAGCTGCGCTGGGCCCAGGAACGGCCGCTGATCAACCTGTCGCGCGCGGTGGCGGTGGACATGGAAAGCGGCACCATCGCCGCGCAGGGCTATCGCCTGCGGGTGCCCTACGGCACGCTGCTGTGCGTGTCGGACAAGCCCCTGCACAGCGAGATCAAGCTGCCCGGCGCAGCCGGCGCTTTCTACGAGCGCGCGGTGACCCAGCACCTTCATATCGGCATCGCCGCGCTGGAGCTGATGCGCAGTCAGCTCGATTCGCTGCATTCGCGCAAACTGCGCAGCTTCGACGAGCCGCCGTTCCGCTGAGTCAGGCCGCGACCGGCGCCTCGTCACGCAGCAGTTCGGCCAGCGCAGCGCGGTCGATATTGGCGCCGCTGAGCACCACGGCCACACGCTGGCCGGCGTTGCGCTCGCGCTCCTGCATCAGCGCGGCCAGCGCGGCGGCGCCGGCGCCCTCGGCGAGGTTGTGGGTGTCCTCGTGATAGGCGCGGATGGCGGCGCGAATCTCCTCATCGCTCACGCGCACGATGCGCGCGGCACCGGCGCGGATCATCTCCAGCGCCAATGGCTGCGGCTGACGACAGGCCATGCCGTCGGCCAGGGTGTCGGCGCGTTCGGTCTGTACCAGGCAACCCTGCTCGAAACTCTGCGCGTAGGCATCGGCGCCGCTGGCGACCACGCCGACGATTTCGGTGTCGAGGCCGAGCAGGTCGCGGGTGCGGATCATCCCGCAGATGCCCGAACCGAGGCCGATGGGCACGTACACTCGGCGCAGGTTCGGCAGCGCCTCCAGCAGCTCCAGGGCATAGGTGGCCACGCCGCGCACCAGATCCTCGTGCAGTGACGGCACCCAGTGCAGGCCGTCGCGTTCGGCCAGGCGCGCGGCTTCGGCGCGCGCTTCGTCGAAGTCGCGGCCATGTTCGATCACCTCGGCGCCGAGGGCGCGCATCGCCGCATTCTTCTCGCGGGCGTTGCCCTGCGGCACCAGGATACGAATCGCCAGGCCGGCCTGACGCGCGGCCAGCGCCAGGCTCTGACCATGGTTGCCGCGGGTGGCGGTGACCAGCCCGCGCACCTGCGGCTCGCGGCGCAGCAGCGCGTCGATATAGACCAGCCCGCCGCGCACCTTGAAGGCGGCGGTGGGGGCGTGGTTCTCGTGCTTGACCCACAACTCGCAACCCGTGCGCTCGCACAGCAGCGGCCAGCTCAGCTGTGGCGTGGGCGCCATATGGCGGTGAACCAGTTGTGCGCTTTGGCGCAGTTGGGCGAGGTCGAACATGACGGGCACTCCGGGTGGTGTTGACCCCGATGCTAGTGCGGCGCATTGTATGGATAAATCTTTATATTGCATGGCAAACAATGTGGCTCCCTGACCTGTCCAGCATTTCCTTGCCCACCTACCTCGCCCTGGTGGAGGCCATCGCCGCCGCCATCGGCCGCGGTGAACTCAAGCCCGGCGAACGCCTGCCGCCGCAGCGGCGCCTGGCCTGGACGCTGGGTATCAACCCGAGCACGGTGATGCTCGCCTACCGCGAGGCGGCGCGTCGGCATCTGGTCTCCGGCGAGGTCGGCCGCGGCACCTACGTGCTGGCCGGTAGCCGCGAGGCGAGCCTGTTCCGCCTCAAGCAACCGGCTGCGCAGGGTGAACTGATCGACCTGTCGACCAATGTGCCGGTGCACGATCCGGACAACCGCGACCTGTCCGTCAGCCTTGCCGCGCTGGCTGCACGCGGCGAGCTGGATGGGCTGCAGGCCTATCCCTCGGCGGCGCTGGTCGAGCGCGCGCACCTGGCCGGCGCCACCTGGCTGCGCCGCCGCGGCCTGGAACTGGCGCCGAACGGCCTGCTGCTCTGCGCCGGCGCCCAGCAGGGCGTCTCCGCAGCGCTGCTGGCGCTGTGCGAGGCCGGCGAGCCGATTCTGGTAGAGCGCTTCACCGCGCCGGGGATCAAGGCCGCCGCGCGCCAGTTGCGCCTGCCGCTGCATGGCGTGGCGATGGACGAGCGCGGCATCCTGCCCGACGAGCTCGACCGCCAGGCACGTGCCACCGGTGCTCGCGTGGTGGTGCTTACCCCCTGCCTGCAGAACCCCACTGGCGCCAGTCTGGACGCCGAGCGGCGCGCCGCCATCGCCGAGGTGGCGCGCCGACGCGAGCTGTGGATCGTCGAGGATGACGTCTACGGCGTGCTCGGCAGCGCGGCGCCACTGGCGGTGCAGGTGGCCGAACGCTGTCTGCTGATCAGCAGCCTGTCCAAGAGCGTGGCCCCGGGTTTGCGCCTGGGTTTTATCGCCGGCGCACCCGAGCTGCTCGAGCGTATCGACCCCGAAGCCCAGGCCACCCGCTGGGCGGTGACGCCGCTGAGCCTGGCGCTGGCCTGCGAATGGGTCGAAAGCGGCATCGCCGAACGGCGCCTGGCCTGGCAGATCGAGGAATTGCAGCAGCGCTGGCGCCTGGCCGCGCGGGTGCTCGGGCCGCGCATGCCGCAGGGCAGGGCGGTGGCGCCGCATCTGTGGCTCGATGGCGCGCCGCCGGCCGGTTTGGCCGAGGCCTGTCGGCAGCATGGCGTGGAGGTGGTGCCGGCCGAGGTATTCGCGGTGGAGGCCAATCCGGGGCATGCGGTGCGCATCAGCCTCGCCGCGGCGGCCAGCCGGGTTGAGCTCAAGCGTGCATTGGAAGGGATAGTCGCAGCCTGGCCCGTTTAGCCAAGAGACATATGCAGAATCGGAAAGGGCCGCCCGCCGCCATCCAGACGCGAGCGATCGGTCACCACGAAACCCAGGTGCTGGTAGAAACCAACGGCCTGCGGGTTCTGCTCGTTGACGTCGACCCGCGTAGCGCCCAGCTCGTCGATGGCGTGGCGCATCAGCCGCTTGCCCACGCCCTGACCGTGACAGGCCGGGTCGACGAAGAGCATTTCCACCATGCCCTCGGCCGTGCCGAGAAAACCCAGGATTCGCCCCGCATCATCGCGTGCGCAGGTCAGCTGCACGGCCGGGAAATACTGCTCGCGCAGCAGCGGCTTGATTACCTGCAGGTCGCTCTCCGGCAGGAAGTGGTGGGTGGCGCGCACGGCGGCCTCCCAGATTTCCACCAGGGTGGGCAGTTCGGCAGGGCTGGGGGTGTCGAGAGTCAGTGGCATGAGGGCAGGCATCTTGGATGAAGCGGGGCGCAGAGCATGCCAGCTCCGCGCCCATGCTGTCATTTGCTGGCGTCGAGCACCACGCGATAGCGCGCCTTGCCGCTGCGCAGGTGGTCGATGGCCGCGTTCACCTGGCTCATGGGGAATTGCTCGACCTGCGGCAGGATCTGGTGGCGGGCGCAGAACTCCAACATGGTCGCCATGGTGCTCGGCGAGCCCACT
The DNA here is from genome assembly GCF_021495345.1 of Pseudomonas hydrolytica. NCBI lineage: Bacteria > Pseudomonadati > Pseudomonadota > Gammaproteobacteria > Pseudomonadales > Pseudomonadaceae > Ectopseudomonas > Ectopseudomonas hydrolytica. The sequence continues at coordinate 4,432,530 of NZ_CP099397.1, read as the reverse complement.
GGCGAGCCGGACAGGCTCTTCTGCTGCGGGATCAGGTTGAACACGTGCACCGGGATGGCGCTGGGCACGATGCCGACGAAGTGCAGGCGACCCTTGCCACGCAGGGTGGCGATCAACGCCTGCCAGTCCAGATCGGCGCTGGCGGTGACCAGGAGAAAATCCAGCGTGCCGGCAATCGCCTTCATCGCTGCGCTGTCGGTGGAGGCCACCACCTTGTGCGCGCCCAGGCGCTTGGCTTCGTCCTGTTTGTTCAGCGAGGAGGTGAAGGCGGTCACCTCGCAGCCCCAGGCGTTGAGAAAACGCAGCGCCAGGTGGCCGAGGCCACCGATGCCGACCACGCCGACGCGGTCGGTGGGCTTGATGTCGAATTCCAGCAGCGGGCTGAACACCGTGGAGCCGGCGCAGAACAGTGGGCCGACCAATGCCGGGTCGAGCCCGTCGGGCAGCGGCACGGCCCAGGCCCAGTGCGAGCGCAGGCGGTCGGCGAAGCCGCCGTGGCTGCCGACGATGGTCGGCTTCACCGAACGGCACAGCTGGTGCGAGCCCTCCATGCACGAGCCGCAATGCATGCAGCTGCCCTTGTACCAGCCGATGCCGACGCGCTGGCCCAGCTTGAGGCCGCGCGCCTGCTCGCCGAGACGGACGACGGTGCCCACCACTTCATGACCGGGGATGAAGGGGTAGCGCGCGTTGCCCCATTCGTTGTCGATCATCGACTGGTCGGAGTGGCAGATGCCGCAGTATTCCACCGCGATCTCGACTTCCTCGGCACCCAGCGGGCCAGGGTCGTAGCTCAGGGGCTCCAATGGTGCCTTGGGCGCGGTGGCGGCCCAGCCGCTGAAAGTGGCGAGTTCGGCGCTGCTGCTCATGGCTGACTCCTGTTTCGAGGGGAGGGAATCAGCAGCTTAGTCGCCGCGTCGCGGCGGGGAAGCACCATCAGCGCCGCTTATCGTGAGTTACACTGCAAGGCCCAGTTCCACCGAAGCCTGTCGCATGTCTCGCCCTCGTCCTCCTGCCAGTCGCCGTCCCGCTACCCCGCACCGTGTGGCCAAGGCGCCGCCCGCGCAGCCGCGGCTGATCCTGCTGAACAAGCCGTTCGACGTGCTGACCCAGTTCAACGACGAGCAGGGCCGCGCCACCCTCAAGGACTTCGTCGAGGTGCCCGGCGTCTATCCGGCCGGGCGCCTGGATCGCGACAGCGAAGGCCTGCTGCTGCTGACCAACGACGGCCGCCTGCAGGCGCGCATCGCCGACCCTAGGCACAAGCTGGCGAAGACTTACTGGGTGCAGGTGGAGGGCGAACCGAGCGAGGCGCAGCTGCAGCAGTTGCGCGATGGCGTGACGCTCAATGACGGCCCGACCCTGCCGGCCGAGGCGCGGCTATTGGACGAACCGCAGCTGTGGGACAGGAATCCGCCGGTGCGCTTTCGCAAGAGCGTGCCGACCAGTTGGCTGGAGCTGGTGATCCGCGAGGGGCGCAACCGCCAGGTGCGGCGCATGACCGCCGCGGTGGGCCTGCCCACGCTGCGCCTGGTGCGTGTGGCCATCGGCCCCTGGACGTTGAGTGGCCTGCAACCTGGTCAATGGTGCGAGGTCCCGGCGTTATTGCCATAGGGAACGCCACTGCCGGCGAAGTGGGTGCGCACGGCGCCGGTGTCCCCGTAGGGTGCGCCGCGCGCACCAGGGTTCCCGTGTCGCCGCTGGACGACGGGTACAGGAGGAGAACGGCGACGGCCGCGGTGATCGGTGAGGCGCACCGCGCAGCGGACGTTTTGTCGCAGAGGCCGACCCTGGCGAAATGACCTGAATCAATAACCGCCCTTGATCACGGCGATACCTTTGTTCAGCACTTCACGCCAGGCCTGGCGTATGTCCGCGTCGCACTCCTTGTCGTGTTCGCTGATGGTCAGCAGTAGCGCGTCGAGCCACAGGTCGTAGAGTTCGGGGCGGATATCCAGGCGCTGGCGCGAGTGCGATTCGCCAAGGGCGCGCAGCTTGGTGTCCGGCATGCCGCGGGCATGCATCACCAGATTCATGATGCCCTGGCGCAGCAGCTGCTTCTGCGCGCTCATGTCGGTATCGACGAACTTCTCGCGGATCAGCGGCGAGCTGGCGAGGAAGTGGCGGTAGAAATCGTCGAAGAAGGCGGGGCTGGCGCAGCAGCGTCCATAGCTCTGCATCACCAGATTGGCGGCGCTCATGTGTAACTCCTTGGGTTGCTGGCCGCCTCACCAAGGCGGCCCTGAATCGATCGGACGCGTGGCGGGCGCTGGGCGATACGTCAGCCGTGGATACCGCGTGCGGTCTCGATGATGTAGGTGATGATGGGTTTCGCCAGGAAGGCGAACAGGCACAGGCCCAGGCCGAGGAACAGGATGGCGGTGCCGAGACGGCCGGCCTTGGACTTCTTCGCCAGGTCCCAGATGATGAAGAACATGAACAGCATCAGCCCGCCGACCAGCACGTACATCATCAGGGCTTCGAATTGTTCGGTTTCCATGGGACCTCGGGATTCGGACGGAAAAAACAGGGCGGGGATTATACGCGCCCTGTCTTGGACCGCGGCATGATCCGTTTCTCCCTGCGACTTTCAGTCGCGCAGGTGCTGTAACGGCAACTGGGTGCTGGACAGGATCTGCTGCAGCACGAAGCTCGAGCGCACGCTGGATACGCCATCGATGCGGGTCAGGGTGCCCAGCAGCAGCTTCTGGTAATGATCCATGTCCGGTACCACCACCTTCAGCTGGTAGTCAGCGTCCATGCCGGTGACCAGGCAGCACTCCAGCACCTCCGGGCATTTGCGAATCTGTTCCTGAAAATGTTCGAAGCGCTCCGGCGTATGCCGGTCCATGCCGATCAGCACGTAGGCGGTCAGGCTCAGGCCGAGCTTCTTGCGGTCGAGCAGCGCCACCTGGCCGAGAATGTAGCCATCGTCTTCCAGTTGTTTGACCCGGCGCGAGCAGGGCGAGGGCGACAGGCCGATACGTTCGGCCAGTTCCTGATTGGACAGCCCGGCGTCGCGCTGCAATTCGGCAAGAATGTTCAGGTCGTAGCGGTCGAGTTTGTTCATTGCGCGCGGTCCCCGTTATCGAATTGCGAGCAATGATGATCCTTTAGGTGAAAATTGCGCAATAGCCTGGTCGATAAGCAATATTCGCAATCTTCTTTCGGCGCCACAGGCGTAAGCTTTCTCTCAGTTTCACGGCCCGGACGACAAGTCCTACCGGACTCGCCCAACCAGGTGAGCCGGCGCCGACGGTCCTACCGGACCGCACCGGCACCCGGGTCCGCACTGCCCAACCAGGCGGGCGACGAAAGCGGCGACAACATCGCCAGTACCGGACAGATTCCCCGAGGGGGCCGCAAGGCCCCTTTTTTATGGCCTGCAAATGGCCAATCGCGAGGCCGGCTACGGCAGTCGAGGGGCCAGTCTCAGTGCCTGACGACCTCGGGCGGGTCGGCATGCACCAGCACTTCGGATCTCGGGTAATGCTCGCGAATCGCTCGCTCCACTGCCACGCAGTGCGCGTGCGCCTCGGACAGGCTCATCTCGCCCGGCAGCTCCAGATGCAACTGGACGAACCAGCGGGTGCCAGAGACGCGGGTGCGCAGGTCGTGTGCGCCGAGTACGCCGGGCACGGCGCAGGCGAGCTGGTGCATGTGCTGGCTGACCTCGCTGGGCAGCGCCTCGTCCATCAGCACCGCCACCGCGCCGCGCACGATGCTGATGGCGCTCCAGAAGATGTAGAAGGCGATGCCGATGGCGAAGATCGCATCCATCTGCAGCCAGCCGAAGCGGGTCAGCAGCAGGGCGAGCAGGATGCTGCTATTGAGCAGGATGTCGGAGCGGTAGTGCAGGGAATCGGCGTGGATGGCGGTGGAGCCGGTCTCGCGTACCACCTTGCGCTGGAAGCCCAGCAGGGCGAGGGTCAGTGCCAGTGACAGCAGCATCACCGCAATGCCGACGCCCTCGGCCTCCAGCGGCTGCGGCGCCTGCAGGCGCTCGATGCCCTGCAGACCGATGAGCACCGCGCTGACGCCGATGAACAGCGCCTGGCCCAAACCCGCCAGGGCCTCGGCCTTGCCATGGCCGTAGCGGTGGTCCTCGTCGGCCGGGCGCAGGGCGAAATGCACGGCGATCAGGTTGATCAGCGAGGCGGCACTGTCGAGCAGCGAATCGGTCAGACCCGCCAGCAGGCTGACCGAGCCGCTCAGCCACCAGGCGATGGCCTTGGCCAGCACCAGGGTCAGCGCTACTGTCAGCGCTGCCCGGGTGGCCAGGCGCATCAGCCTGGCATGGGGCGCGTGCATGGCCTCAGGCGGCCGGGCGCAGACCGTAGGCGGCCAGTTGCTCGGTGCTGCCGCTGTGCTGGATCAGGCGCGGGTCGTCCAGCGGCAGCTGATGGCCGGTGCTGCTTTCGATCAGCGCCTTGAGGGCGTACTGGTCGACCTTGCCGTCTTCGCCGATCAACTGCTTGAGCTGCTGCGGATCGACCTGAGCGGTCTGGCCCTGCGGCAGGTAGATGGCGCCGGTGGCGAAGTCGACGGCGAAGGCGATCAGGCCGGGAATCACGTAGAACAGGATGCCGATGGCGTTGGCCCCGGCGATCAACGGGTCGATCTGGCCTTCGATCTGGCCGCGACGATCCGGATAGAAGATGGTGCCGCAGGCGGTCAGTTGAGTGAACAGGGTTGCGGCGACAACGCCGGCGATAACTCGGGATTTCGTGCGCATCGAGCACCTCCATGGAAAAAAGTGGCGCAACTATAGCAAGGCGGTGATTGCAAAACTGCTGCTCGATCTTTCTGACTCGCGGGGCGGTTGGCAGTTCGCCGTTATAATCGCCGGCTTGCTGCGGAGAGACCATGAACGCCCTGCCCATCGATGCCCTGTTACCTGCCCTGCGCGATGCCTTGAGCGCCCGCCACGAAGTGGTGCTGGAGGCGCCGCCCGGCGCCGGCAAGACCACCCGCGTGCCTCTGGCGCTGCTCGATGCGCCCTGGCTGGCCGGACAGACCATCCTCATGCTCGAACCACGCCGACTGGCCGCCCGCGCCGCCGCCGAGCGCCTGGCCAGCGAGCTGGGCGAACGGGTCGGCGAGACGGTGGGCTACCGCATTCGCCTGGACAGCAAGGTGGGGCCGAACACGCGCATCGAGGTGGTCACCGAAGGCATCCTCGCCCGCCGCCTGCAGGACGATCCGGCGCTGGAAGGCGTCGGCCTGGTGATCTTCGACGAATTCCACGAGCGCAGCCTGGATGCCGATCTGGCCCTGGCGCTGACCCTCAACGGCCGCGCCATGTTCCGCGGCGAAGGCAGCGGCGAGGCGCCGCTAAAGGTGCTGCTGATGTCCGCCACCCTGGAAGGGGAGCGTCTGGCGGCGCTGCTTGGTGAGGCGCCGGTGCTGCGCAGCGAAGGGCGCATGTTTCCGGTGGATATCCGCTGGGGCGCGCCATTTCAGCCAGGCGAGTGGATCGAGCCACGGGTGCTGCAGACGGTGCAGCAGGCGCTGGCCGACGAGCCCGGCAGCCTGCTGGTGTTCCTGCCCGGGCAGGCCGAGATCCGCCGCGTCGCCGAGCAACTGGGCGAGGCGCTGGCGGGGCGCGACGACATTCTGCTCTGCCCGCTGCATGGCGAGCTCGATCTGGCCGCCCAGCGCGCCGCCATCGAGCCGGCGCCGGCGGGTACGCGCAAGGTGGTGCTGGCCACCAATATCGCCGAGACCAGCCTGACCATCGACGGCGTGCGCGTGGTGGTGGATGCCGGCCTGGCGCGGGTGCCGCGCTTCGACCCGGCCAGTGGCATGACCCGTCTCGATACCCAGCGCATCTCCCGGGCTTCCGCGACCCAGCGTGCCGGCCGCGCCGGGCGTCTGCAGCCGGGTGTGTGCTATCGGCTGTGGTCGCAGGCGCAGCACGAGCAGCTCAGCGCCTATTCCGGTGCGGAAATCCTTGCGGCCGATCTGGCCGGGCTGGCCCTGCAACTGCTGCGCTGGGGCGTGACGCCACAGGAGCTGAGCTGGCTCGACGTGCCGCCGCCGGCTGCCTACGCGCAGGCGCTGGATCTGCTCGGTCGCCTCGGCGCGCTGGACGAACGTGGCGCGCTCAATGCCCATGGCCAGGCCATGGCCGAGCTGCCCAGCCATCCGCGCATCGCCCATCTGCTGCTGCGTGGTCAGGCGCTGGGCCTGGGCGCGCTGGCCTGCGATCTGGCCGCGCTGCTCTCCGAGCGCGACATTCTGCGCGGCGGCGGCGCCGATCTGCACAGTCGCCTGGCCCTGCTCAGCGGCGAAAGCCGCGCCACGCGCAGCGCTCAAGGCGGCGTGCAGCGCGCCCGGCAGCTGGCCAAGCAGTTTCAGGGACTGCTCAAGGGGCGGCCGGTCATTGGGGCGGTGAGCGACCCCGAGCACCCGCGCTGGCTCGGCTGTCTGCTGGCCTTCGCCTACCCCGACCGCATCGCCCAGCAGCGCCGTGCCGGTGGCGCCGACTACCGCCTGGCCAACGGCCGCGCCGCACAGTTCGGTGAGGCCGATGCGCTGATGAAGCACGAATGGCTGGTGGTGGCCGACCTGGGTAGCCGTCAGGGTCAGCGCGAGGAGCGCATCTATCTGGCCGCCGATCTCGACCCGGCGCTGTTCGAGCGCGAACTGGCCGAACAGGTCACGACGCTGGAGGTGCTCGACTGGGACGAGCGCGAAGGCGTGCTGCGCGCCGAACGTCAGCGCAAGGTGGGCGAACTGGTGCTGGAGCGCCAGGCACTGGCAGCGCTGGACGAGGACACGCGCAGCCGCGCCCTGGTCGGGCTGGTGCGACGCAAGGGCCTGGAGCTGCTGCCCTGGACGCCCGACCTGCGTCAGTGGCAGGCGCGCGTGGCGCTGCTGCGCGAGCTGGACCTGCAGCAGCAGGGGCAGAGCGAATGGCCGGACCTGTCCGATGCCGCGCTATTGGCCAGCCTCGAGCAGTGGCTGACGCCGTTCCTGGGCAAGGTCAACCGCCTCAGCCACTTCGCCAATCTCGACCTGCCGGCGATCCTGCAGACGCTGCTGCCCTGGCCGCTGCCGCAACGCCTCGACGAGCTGGCGCCGCGCACGCTGAGCGTGCCGTCCGGCTCGCGCATCGCCATCGACTACACGGAAAACCCGCCGGTGCTCGCCGTGCGCCTGCAGGAGCTGTTCGGTCTGGCCGCCACGCCGCGCATCGCCGGCGGCCGCCTGGGCCTCAAGCTGCACCTGCTGTCGCCGGCGCGCCGGCCGGTGCAGGTCACCCAGGATCTGGCCAGCTTCTGGGCCAACACCTACCTGGAGGTGAAGAAGGACCTCAAGGGCCGCTATCCCAAGCACTACTGGCCGGACGACCCGCTGATCGCCGAACCCACGGCGCGCGCCAAACCCCGCAAATGAGGTGTTCATGTTGACCCTGGATATCGGGCCGCTGGCCCTTTCTACGTCGCACCTGCTGTTGCTCGGCAGCCTGCTGCTGGCCACCCTGGTCGGCTGGTGGAGCGGCCGCAGGCTGGGCTGCAACCCGGAGCGGCAACTGTTTCGCCAGTTGCTGCTGGGCCTGCTGGTGGCGCGTCTGGCCTTCGTGCTCAGCTACGCCGAGTTCTATCGCGAAGCGCCCTGGCAGGTGCTGGACATTCGTGACGGCGGCTTCATCGCCTGGCCCGGCGTGCTGGCGGCGCTGGCCCTGGGCGCCTGGTATCTATGGCGCGACGCCCGCCTGCGCCGGCCGCTGGGCGTGGCGATGGCGTTCGGCCTGAGCCTGTGGCTGGGCGGCAGCCTGTTGCTGCACGCCCTGGAGCGGGGTACGCAATTGCCGGACCTGCAGCTGCAGGACGCTCAGGGCCGCACGGTGAACCTGCGTGATTACGCCGGGCAGCCGCTGGTGGTCAACCTCTGGGCCACCTGGTGCCCGCCGTGCCGTCGCGAGATGCCGGTGCTGGCGCAGGCGCAGCAGCGCGAGGCCGGCATCCGCGTGCTGTTCGTCAATCAGGGCGAGAGCGTCGGCGAGGTCGAGGCCTACCTCGCCAGTCAGAATCTGGAGTTGCAGCACGTGCTGCTCGACGCTCAGGTACGTCTCGGTCAGCTGGTGGGTTCGCGCGCCCTGCCGACCACGCTGTTCTACGACGCCCAGGGGCGTCAGGTCGGCAGCCATCTCGGTGAGCTGTCGCACGCCAGCCTGCAGCGGGCGTTGGCCGCGCTGCGGCCGGAGTGAGGCGTCACGGCAGCCAGAGGTCCTCGCCGGCCTCTTCCAGTTCCTCATAGGCACGGTCGAGCTCGTCGCGCAGGCGCTCGGCATCCGCGGCGCGGCGCGAGAAGATCAGCTTCAGCGGCAGGCGCTGCACTTCGATGAAGGGCAGCTCGCGCATGCCCAGCAGCTGCCTGGCCTCGTCCACCGGCGTCTGGTAGTCCAGCAGGTAATCGCCACGCCGGCGCAGCAGCATCTCCAGGGCCGAGGTGTGGCTGGCGGTGCGGTGCTGGGTGATTTCACGCGCCGGGTCTTCCAGCCACCGGTTGACCTCCTGCCAGTAGCTGTAGCCGGTGATCAGGATCACGCCGCGTCCGTTCAGGTCGTCGGGCACGCGCGGTGGCGGGGTGTCGTGGCGAAAGTACAGGTTGAGGGTGATTTCACCGAGCAGGTGGCGACCTTCGAGGGTGTGCTCGGTCAGCTCGGGTTTGCCCGATGCCCCCGTCCACACCTCCACGCTGCCGTCGATCAGGCCGCCATAGAGGCGCGCACCGGGGTAGGAGCGAAACTCCGCCTGGTAGCCGGCCTGCTCCAGCAGGCGCGCGGTCAGCTCGAGGCCGGAGCCGCTGGGCTGGCCTTGGGCATCCGTGTAGGAGTACGGCGGGAATTCGTAATAGCCGACATGAATGCGGCGTTTGGCGTCGTCCGCATGGGCAGCGGGCAGCCAGAGCAGGGCGATGAGTAACAGGCAGAAGCGTCTTGGCATCCGGTCGTCGCGGCTCTTCGCCGTCTTGTCGTTATGGGCTGGTGCCCTGCGAGCATGGACAACTCCTGGTGGACTTGTCCAGTCCCGCCCCGGTTATTCCTCGCTGGGCAGAAAGAAGCGACCGATGACCGGCAGGTGGTCGGAGATGCCCAGGGTGTCGTGCTGGCGCACCTGGCTGGCGAAGGGCGTCAGGCGCGGGCTGTAGAACAGATAGTCGAGGGTGCGATCCGGGCCGCTCGCCGCCGGGTCGTTGGGGTAATGGGTGTACCACTGCGCTTGCTGTGCGCCGCTGGCCTGCTGCAGGCTGGGAATCATCGGGTAGCGCCCGGCCAGATCCTGCAGTTCGCTGTCGGCGGCGTACCAGCCGCGCTGGTTCTCCGGCAGATGCTGGAACTGGCCGGGCGGCAGCAGGTTGAGGTCGCCGCCCAGGATCCAGGCGCTGGCGCCTGCCTGCAGCTGCTGCAGCAGCGCATCGGTCATCTGCACCTGACGCCGCATGGTGTCGTCGCCCTGAGCGAAGGCATCGAAATGGGTATTGATCGCCACCAGCTCGCCGCCGCCACGGATCGGCAGGTGGCTGACCAGCAAGGCGCGCTTGAGCTGGAACTGGCGGCTCAGCGGGTCGCTGGGGATTTCCGGCAGTTGCAGGCGTTCGGCGCGGGCGATCTGGAAGCGGCTCAGGGTGCCGAGCTTCATGCCGACGCTGCCGAGGATGCGCGGGTGCGGGACGAACGCGGCCTTCCAGTAAAAGGCCTGGCTGCTGCACGGGTAGAGATCGGCCAGGCGTTCCTGCAACAGGGCCAGCTGGTCCTGATAGTCGCTGGCCTTGGCGCCGTCGTGCAGCTCCTGCAGCAGCACCAGATCCGGCTGCTCGTCGCGCAGTACGCGCACCACTTCGTCCAGGGTGGCGGCCAGATCGTCGCTGCTCGGGCGCTCGTCCGGGCCATCGCCGCCGGGCAGGTCGTACCAGAACACATGGCGTTTGCCGGCCAGGTACTGCACGTTCCAGGTCATCACCTTGAGCGCCTGGCCCGGTTGCAGCTGCGCCACCTTGCCGTTGCAGGCCAGCGGCGCCGGCTCGTGCGCGGCGGGGCGCCAGGTCAGGGCATGCAACAGGGCGAACAGGGCGCCGAACAGCAAAGCGATGATGAGCAGCAGACGGAACGGGCGGGACAGGGACATGGCGACGCGGACGGCTATGCTGAAGGGAGGCGAGGATACCCGACTGTGGCCCGCCGGCCCAGGCTCGCGGCATTCTGCCGGGAGGTTGAAATGAACCAGCCGCTGATCGCCCAGCGCGGCCCCTACGCAGTGGATGTGGAAGCCGGGCAGGACTATTTCTGGTGCCGTTGCGGGCACAGCGCCAGCCAGCCGTTCTGCGACGGCAGCCACAAGGGCAGCGGGCTGACGCCGCTGAGGTACCATGCCGAGCGCGCCGAACGGGTATTTTTCTGTGGCTGCAAGCACACGGCCACGCCGCCCTGTTGCGATGGCAGCCATAACAGGTTGTAGTGTCGCGAGGGCAGTGCAGGGGAGCAGCGCATGTATCGCAAGGTGTTCGCCAACAAGGTGTTCGATCGCAAGGTCGTCCTCATCACGGGGGGCTGTGCCGGTATCGGCCGCGCCTTGGCGATGCGTCTGGCTCAGGCGGGCGCGCGCCTGGTGATCCTCGACCTGCAGCAGGCCTCGTTGGACAGCCTGGTGCAGCATCTGGCCGACCACCACAACGCCGAGGCCCTGGGGCTGGTCTGCGACGTCGCCGACGCCGAGGCGGTGCAGCGTGCCGTGGCCCTGGCGGTGGAGCGTTTCGGCGGTATCGACGTGCTGGTCAACAACGCCGGCATCACTCATCGCAGCACCTTCGCCGAGACCAGCCTGGAGGTGTTCCAGCGGGTCATGGCGGTCAACTATTTCGGCGCCCTGCACTGTACGCAGGCGGCGCTGCCCAGCCTGATCGCGCGGCGCGGCCAGATCATCGTGCTCAGCTCGCTGTCGGGCATCGCCCCCTTGCTCTATCGCAGCGCCTACAACGCCAGCAAGCATGCGCTGCACGGGCTGTTCGAAACCCTGCGTTACGAGCTCAAGGGCTCCGGGGTCAACGTCATGCTGGTGTGCCCCGGCTTCACTGCCACCGACCTGCGCAAGAACGCCCTGGTCGGCGACGGCTCGGTGGCCGCCCAGCCGCCCCTGGCGATGGGCAAGGTGGCTTCGCCGCAGGACGTCGCCGAGGCGATCTACCGGGGAGCGCTCAAGCGCCGGCGTCTGCTGGTGTTGTCCAACGTCGACTGGCGCGCCCGGGTGCTGGCGCGCTTCTTCCCGCGGCTGTTCGAGCGGGTATTGCTGCCGCGGCTTTCCGGGCTGCGGCCGCAGGGCTCGGGGCGCCACTGATGCGCAGCTGGCTGTTCGCAATGCTGATGCTGGTGCCGCTGTGCCGGGCCGGTGAAGCCGAGCCCCTGCGGGTGATGACCGACCTCTGGCCGCCCTTTCGCATGGAGGGCGAGAACGGCCGCTTGCAGGGGCTGGACATCGATCTGCTCGACGAGCTGTCACGCCGCACCGGGCTGCGCTTCGAAGTGGAGCGGGCACCCTGGGCGCGCGGCCTGGCAGCGCTGGAGCAGGGCAAGGCCGATCTGATGACCGGGCTGGCCAGAACGGCGGAGCGCGAGCGCTATATCCAGTACCTGAACGCGCCGTACTACGCCTGCTCGCCGCGCTTCTACGCCAGCCCGACGCTGGCCACGCGCCTGGACGACTACGAGAAACTTCGCGGGCTGCGCATCGGCCATGTGCTGGAGTCGGTGTACTTCCAGCCGTTCGACGGCGATCAGAAGCTGAACAAGGTCGGTGTCAGCAACGAGAGCCAACTGCTTCAGATGCTCGCACGCGGCCGCATCGACGTGCTGGTGGGCACCGACTGCCAGGTCGACTACGCCCTGCTCGCCCCCGAGCTGGCCGGGCGCATCGTCAAGGCGGCCTACCGTCCCGAGGCACGCACCGAACTCTACATCGGCTTTTCCCGCCAGCGCCTGCAACGCCTGCCGCAGCTCTCGGCTGCACTGGAGAGCCTGCTACGCGAGGGCTGGATCGCGCGAGCCGCGCTGCGTTACCAGCGAGTGGTGGCGCGTCAGTAGCTGGGCCTCAGCCGTGCTCGTGCGGCTCGACGTACAGCTCGTACATCATCGACATGTCCCAATAGGCCGCCTCGATCTTGTGGCCGTCGAGATCGCGCACGAAACAGCCGTAGTAAGGCTCGCCGTAATCCGGGCGCGGGCCTGGCTGGCCTTCGTCGCTGGCGCCGGCTTCCAGGGCGGCCTGGTGAAAGGCGTGCACCGACTCCTTGTTCGGGGCGACGAAGCCGAAATGGCTGCCGTTGCCGAGGGTAGCCGGCTGGCCGTTGATCGGCGTCTGCACCCAGAATTCCGGGTACTCGCGGCCGAACGCCACGGCGCCGGGATGACGCATGATCTCCTTGCAGCCCAGGGTGGCGAGCACCTTGGCGTAGAAGGCGCTGGCCTCGTCGAAGCGGTTGGTGCCGATCGACACGTGGGACAGGATGCTGGGGTTGGTTTCGCTCATGGCGCTCTCTCCTTATCTGGCCAAAGCTGCAAGCCTAGTCGGTGTTTTCCTCCGGCGCCGATTGCGTGTCGAGGAGCATGAACAGGCGAAACACCACCACCACCGCCAGCAGCTGGAGAAAGCCGTTGCCGGCCTGCTGCAGCACCCACAGCAGGGTGTCGTCGCGGCTCGGCTGCGTCCACCAGTCCAGCAGCCACAATGGCACCAGCACGTTGGCCAGGCAGACGAACACCGGCCAGAAGCGCCCCTCGGTCAGCCCGAAGCTGCTCTGCAGGGCGCGCATCGGCGGCTCCTGACGCAGCACCAGGATCACCTCGGCGAAGGCCAGGCGCACCATGATCCAGATACCCGGCACGATGAACAGCGACAGACCCAGCATGATCACCAGCGTGCTCAGGCCGGCGAGCAGGGCGAAGCTCGGCCACAGCTGCAGCGCGGCGGCGAATAGCTGGCCTGCGCTCGCTTCGCGCCCGCTGCTGCGCGCATGCAGGAAGAGAATCAGCGGCGCGGCGTACAACGGGTAGAACAGCACGCCGAGCAATATGCCGTATGCCGGGTTGGCGTCCGCGCCGAGCTGGGCGGCGAGCAGAACCTGGCAGATGGCTTCGAGCAGCAGCAGGGGCAGGGTGATGCGGGCGATGGCCGCCAGGTTGTGACTGAAGAAAAACCAGGCGTCGCGCAGGACGGACAGAGGCTTCATCGGCAGGTTACCAAGTGTGGGGGCGAGGGCGCTGGCCGTTCGCCGAGGCAGTCGAATGGGTTCAAGGGTACTCCAGCTGCGCATTGGGCTGCGCCGCGAGCAGGCGCGGCAGGGCGCTGCCCGGTACCTCCAGGGTGAGCCCGGGCGGGCCGGGCGAGTACAGCAGAAAGTCGCAGCCCAGCACCTGGCGGTCGATCACCAGGGTGATGCTGGGGTCATGGCCGAAGGGGCAGGCGCACATCGGCACGCAGCCGGTGTGCTCGCTCAGCTCCGCGTCGCTGGCAACACGTGGCCGGCTGCCGAGCAGGTGCTTGAGCCTGGTCCAGTCGGCGCGGGCACCTTCGAGGCTGACCAGCATGGCGTAGCGCTGCGCCGCGATGCGCAGGAACAGGCTCTTGCTCTCCACGCCGCGCAGGCCGAAGCGCTGGCGCACGGCGTGGGCGGTTGGGTAGTCCAGCACCGGTTCGTGTTCGACCAGGCGGTGGTCGATATTCAGGCTCTGGAGCAGGTCGAGGTTGCGCTGGCAGAGGCGTTCGAGAGGCGTCATGGCGGCTAGGATAGGGGCTGCGCCACGCCCGGGCCAGCCCCGGACGCAGGATGCGGCCGGCTCTGGCATACTGGCGCCTTCGTCGCCCCCGAGGACTCCCGGTGAAGAAGATCGCCGTATTCGCCGATGTGCAGAACCTCTACTACACGGTGCGCCAGGTCCATGGCTGCCATTTCGACTACAGCGTGCTGTGGGCCGAGGTCAGCCGCCGTGGCGTGATCGCCGAGGCCTACGCCTACGCCATCGATCGTGGCGATGCCAAGCAGCAGCAGTTCCAGCAGATCCTGCGCAAGCTGGGCTTCACCGTGAAGCTCAAGCCCTATATCCAGCGCGCTGACGGCTCGGCCAAGGGCGACTGGGACGTGGGCATCACCATCGACGTGCTCGACGCGCTCGAGCGGGTCGACGAGATCGTCCTGGCCTCCGGTGATGGCGACTTCGATCTGCTGCTCGAACGCGTGCGCAGCCGGGGCGTAGAGGCCATCGCCTTCGGCGTGCCGGGGCTGACGGCGCAGTCGCTGATCCGTGCCGCCAGCCTGTACGTGCCCATCGAGGGTGAACTTTTGCTCCGTAATCATTGAGGCGTACGTGGAATCCATTGCAGTAATCGATTTCGAAACCACCGGCGTGTCGCCGAGCCAGGCGCGCGCTACCGAGATCGGCGTGGCGATCATCGAGGACGGGCGCATCGTCGACCGTTACCAGAGCCTGATGAACAGCGGCGCCTGGGTGCCGCCGTTCATCGAGCAGCTCACCGGCATCAGCAACGCCATGCTGCGCAAGGCGCCACCGTCGGAGCAGGTGATGAACGAGGTGGCCGACTTCATCGGCGAGCGGCCGCTGCTGGCGCACAACGCGTCCTTCGACCAGAAGTTCTGGGACGCCGAACTGGCGCGCGTGCGCCGGCGTCGTTCGCAGCCCTTCGCCTGTTCGCTGCTGCTCTCACGCAGGCTGCTGCCGGAGGCGCCGAGTCACAAGCTGGGCAACCTCAATGCCTGGGCCGGCCTGCCGGATACCGGCCGTGCCCACCGCGCCCTGGCCGACGCCGAGATGGCGGCGAACCTCACCCTGCATCTGTTCGGCTTGCTGCGCGAGCGTCATGGTCGGTACCAGGCCGACCATGCCTTTCTCTGCCAGCTGCAGAGTCTCTCGGCCGCCAAGGTGCGGGCGCTGCTGGCCACGGCTTAGCCGTCGTAGCCCGGATGCAATCCGGGGGGCGCTATTCCCGGATTGCATCCGGGCTGCGCAGCGGTGCTTTACGGGCACGAACGGGTAAACTACGCGCCAGTTTCCTACTTCCTGCGGTTAGCCTCCATGACCTTCGCCTCCCTCGGTTTGATCGAACCGCTGCTGCGCACCCTCGCCGAACTCGACTACCAGACCCCGACCCCGGTGCAGAGCCAGGCCATCCCCGCCGTGCTCAAGGGCCGCGACCTGATGGCCGCGGCGCAGACCGGCACCGGCAAGACCGCCGGTTTCGCCCTGCCGCTGCTGCAGCGCCTGACCCTGGAAGGCCCGCAGGTGGCCAGCAACACGGTGCGTGCGCTGGTGCTGGTGCCGACCCGCGAGCTGGCCGAACAGGTGCTGCAGAGCTTCCAGGCCTACGGCCAGCACCTGCCGCTGAGCAGCTACGCGGTGTACGGCGGCGTCAGCATCAACCCGCAGATGATGAAGCTGCGCAAGGGCGTCGACGTGCTGGTGGCCACGCCGGGGCGGCTGCTCGACCTGTACCGGCAGAACGCGGTGAAGTTCGCCCAGCTGCAGACCCTGGTGCTGGACGAGGCCGACCGCATGCTCGATCTGGGCTTCGCCCGTGAGCTGGACGAGCTGTTCAGCGCGCTGCCGAAAAGGCGCCAGACCCTGCTGTTCTCCGCCACCTTCTCCGACGTGATTCGGCAGATGGCCGGCGAGCTGCTGCGCGATCCCGTGTCGGTGGAGGTCAGCCCGCGCAATGCGGCGGCCAAGAGCGTCAAGCAGTGGCTGATCCCGGTGGACAAGAAGCGCAAGAGCGAGCTGTTTCTGCACCTGTTGCAGGAAAAGCGCTGGGGCCAGGTGCTGGTGTTCGCCAAGACGCGCAAGGGCGTCGATCAGCTCGAGCAGGAGCTGCTGGCCATGGGCGTGTCCGCCGACTCGATCCACGGCGACAAGCCGCAGCCGAGCCGCCTGCGCGCGCTGGAGCGCTTCAAGGCCGGTGAGGTGCAGATCCTGGTGGCCACCGACGTGGCCGCGCGTGGCCTGGATATCGACGACCTGCCGCTGGTGGTCAACCTCGACCTGCCGATCAACGCCGAAGACTACGTGCACCGCATCGGCCGTACCGGCCGTGCCGGCAGCACCGGTGAGGCGGTCTCGCTGGTGTGCGCCGACGAGGTGGAGCTGCTGGCTGCCATCGAGCGGCTGATCCGCCAGGTGCTGCCGCGCCGCGAGGAGCCGGACTTCATCCCCGATCACCGGGTGCCGCAGACCACCATCGACGGCCAGGTGCTGAAAAAACCGAAGAAGCCCAAGCAGAAGCTGATCCCCGGCGCCGCCAAGCCTGCCGGCAAGGGCAATATCCACCTCGGCCGCTGGTTCGAGGAAGAGGATGCCAAGCCGAAAGCCAAGGCGGTGCGCAAGGTGCCGAGTTTCGGCAGCAAACCCAAGGGCGGCAAGAAGTAGGTGGAATCTCCGTTGGCGGGTTGCACCCGCCCTACGGCACGCCGCAGCCGTCTCGTAGGGCGGGGGCACCCCGCCATTGCTCTCAACTATTCTGCGCGATTCGCCACAGCACGCCGCTAGGATCGAACACCATGAACTCGCGCATGCCCCAGGGCTGATCCTGCGGCGCGATCAGTCGCGTGCCGAACCGCTCATCCAGACGGGCTGCCTGAATCTGCTGCCACCACGCATCGACTTCTTCCACCAGCAGGTGCATGACGAAGTTCTCCGCCTGTTCCTTCACGTAGAAGTTCTGCAGCAGAAAGGCGCAGTGATCACCATGGCTGAAATAGGCCATCTGTTCGTCCGACCAACCGCGCTTAAAGCCCATGGCCTGGTAGAAATCCATGCTCAGGGCGAAGTCCCGTGCCGGGACGAAGGTTTTCAGTTCAACACTGCGCAGCATGTAAATCCCTTTTCTGAGAGCCGTAGCCCGGATGCTATCCGGGAACATTGTATGCAGCATGACCCGGATTGCATCCGGGCTACGACAACCTCAACTCGTAGATTGCGCCTGCGCCGCCACGGCCGCCGCGGTCATGTCGTAGATCACCAGACACACATGCTCCACCGGCTGGCCGGCCAGCGGCAGCAGGGTGACGTTCTGATACATGAAATCGGCCTGGCCGGTGATCGGCTGATAGCTCTTGAAACGCATCAGGTAGGGGCGCTGCTGCCACAGGCTGAAGGCGCGGGTGCCCAGCTGTACCACGCTTTCCACCTTGCGCTCCAGCCAGGGACGGTCGATGTCCGGGAACAGCTCGAACAGCGAGCGCCCCTGCACCTGATCCGGCCCCAGCCCGGAGTGGTTCTCCATGAAGGCGTTCCACACCTCGACGCGGTACTGGCGGTCGAGCACCAGCACGCCGACGTCGATGCACTGCACGATGTCGAGCAGCCAGTGAACCTCCTTGATATCGATCTGCGCGGGCATCGCCTCACTCCATCAGGTAGCCGATCTTCGCCGTCAGGCGGGCGATCGAGTCTTCGGTGAACAACAGCAGCAGGTCGAAATGAATGGCGTGGCCCTCCAGGCTGTAGCTGATCTCCACGGCCAGGGTCTTGCGCCAGCGCTGGCGGTTGACCTGAATCAGCTGGTCGAGGCTGGCATGCTGGCCGAGCAGTTGCGGGTGGCCCTGGGAGAAACGCAGGTCGAGCTGCTCGGCGACGCCGGCCAGGCAGGCGCCGATCAGGATGCTGGCCAGGTCCAGCAGCATCTCCGAAGTCTGCGTCTCGTTCTTCGGCTGCCAGCCGAGCAGGCGCGCCATGTCGTTCACTTCCGAGTCATGGAACAACAGCAGCGCCTCGCCGGCGATGGCTTCGCCGATGAAGCCCTGGCAGATGGCGCTGAAGCGCTCGCCGCGCTGGGCGTCGAGCAGGGTCATGTGTAGCTCGCTGACCTCGAAGAGATTCACCTGCGGCACGGGGAGCTGCACGAATACCCCCAGCACCTTGGCCAGCAGGGCGGCGGCGCGGCCCATGGCGACGTTGCTCACCTCGCGCAGGGCGTCGCGGAAGCTCACCTTCAGCTCCGACAGCGCCGCGGCCTGGGCCTGCGCCATGGGCGTGGCCTGGGGGTTGAACAGGCCCAGTTCGATCAGCGTCTGGCGCAGGATGGCGGGGTCAGCGGGTTTCCTGATAAAGGCCAGGGCGCCCAGCTCGCGCACGCGGCGCACGGCTTCGTCCTGCACGTCGCCGGACACCACGATGACCTGGCTCTGCAGCCCCTCGGCCCGCAGCGCGGCCAGGGTCTGGTAGCCGTCGAGCACCGGCATGGTCAGGTCCAGCAGCATGATCTGGCCCTGGCCCTGGCGAACCAGTGCCAGTGCCTCCTCGCCATTGGCCGCCTGGCTCAGGGTCACCGGCCATTCCGGCGGCAGCGCGCGAATCAGTTGCTTGCGCGCCATGTTGGAGTCGTCGCAGACCAGCAGCGGGATCACGGCGGGGGATTACCTGTGTGGGGGAGCGCTGAAACTGAGCATAGACGCAGCCTGGGGCAAGGGCACGGCGGTTTTTCCGGTGTAGGGCGGCGTGTCGCCGGACTACCAGGCGCCATGATCGCCTGGTAGGAGCCCGCTTGCGGGCGATCGAGGCGGCATGAGGCGGATCGCCCGCAAGCGGGCTCCTACGCCAGGTGCTGCAGCCAGCGCAGAATGCCCTGCGCTGCCACCTGCCCGCTGGCGAAGCAGGCGGTGAGCAGGTAACCGCCGGTGGGCGCTTCCCAGTCGAGCATCTCGCCGGCGCAGAACACGCCGGGCAGGGCCTTGAGCATCAGTCCGTCGTCCAATGCCTCGAAGCGCACGCCGCCGGCGCTGCTGATCGCCTCATCCAGCGGGCGGGTGCGCAGCAGGGTGATGGGTAGCGCCTTGATCCACAGAGCAAGCGCGGCCGGATCAGTGAAAGCCTCGGCGGGGGCGAGCTCGCGCAGCAGGGCAGCTTTCACGCCGTCGAGGCCGGCCTGGCGGTGCAGGTGCTTGGCCATGGAATGCTTGCCGCGCGGCTTGCCCAGCGCCTGCTGCAGTTTGGCCAGCGGCATCTGTGGCAGCAGGTCGAGGTGGATCAGGGCCTGGCCGTCGGCCTCGATGGCGCGGCGGATATCGGCGGAAAAGGCGTACACCAAGCTGCCTTCGATGCCGCCTGCGGTCAGCACGAATTCACCGATGCGAGGCACCTGGCCGGGCAGGCTCAAGGCGACGTTCTTCAGCGGCGCCCCGGCGAATTTCTCCCTGAGATATTCACTCCAGCCGGCCACTTCGAAACCGCAGTTGCTCGGTTTCAGGGCCGCTACTTCGACGCCGCGCTGCTGCAACAGGGCCGTCCAGGCGCCATCGGAGCCCAGGCGCGCCCAGCTGCCGCCGCCCAGGGCCAGCAGGCAGGCATCGGCGGCCAGTGCGCGTTCGCCGTCTGCGCCGGCGATACGCAGGCTGCCGTCCTGGTTCCAGCCCAGCCAGCGGCTGCGGGTATGGATGGTCACGCCCAGCTCGCGCAGGCGGCGCAGCCAGGCGCGCAGCAGCGGTGCGGCCTTCATGTCGCTGGGGAACACGCGGCCGGAGGTGCCGACGAAGGTGTCGATACCCAGGCCATGAATCCAGGCGCGCAGGGCGTCGGCATCGAACTCGTGCAGGAGCCTTGCGACCTCGGCCTGGCGCTCGCCGTAACGGCCGATAAAGGCGTCCTTGGGCTCGGAGTGGGTGATGTTCATGCCGCCAACGCCGGCCAGCAGGAACTTGCGCCCCACCGAGGGCATGGCGTCGATCAGCTCCACGCGCACGCCACCCTGCGCCAGCACCTCGGCAGCCATCAGCCCGGCAGGGCCACCGCCGATAATGGCGACGTGATGAGCATTGGGCTGAGCGGCAGTAGTCATGGCGATGAGCAGACAGGAGAAAGGCTGCGCATTCTACCCGAGTGCTCCCCGGCCTTGTCATTTGCCCCGGGTTGGGGCAGGTTCAGCTCGAACCTTTTCGGCTGGAGCCCGTTATGTCCCAGATCTGCCCCGACATCGATCCCGATGGCCTGCTCGAATATTCGGTGGTTTACACCGACCGCTCGCTGAACCATATGTCGCAGTCGTTCCAGGGCGTGATGCGCGATATCTCCGCCACCCTGAAACAGGTCTACAACGCCCATGCCGTGGCGGTGGTGCCGGGCAGCGGCACCTACGGCATGGAGGCGGTGGCGCGTCAGCTGGCGACCGGGCAGAAGTGCATGGTGCTGCGCAACGGCTGGTTCAGCTACCGCTGGACGCAGATCTTCGACATGGGCCGCATTCCCGCCGAGGCCCAGGTGCTCAAGGCGCGCCCGGTCGCCGAAGGCCATCAGGCCGCCTTCGCTCCGACGCCGCTGGACGAGGTGCTGGCCACCATCGCCGAGCAGAAACCACAGGTGATATTCGCTCCGCACGTGGAAACCTCGTCGGGCATGATCCTGCCGGACGACTACCTGCGCGCGGTGAGCGATGCAGTGCACGCGGTCGGGGGCCTGCTCGTGCTCGACTGCATCGCCTCCGGCACCCTCTGGGTGGATATGCAGGCCTGTGGCGTCGACGTGCTGATCAGCGCGCCGCAGAAGGGCTGGAGCGCCTCGCCCTGCTGCGCCCTGGTGATGCTCAGCGAAGCGGCGCAGGCGCGCGTCGAGGCGACGCAGAGCACCAGCTTCGCCTGCGACCTGAAGAAGTGGCTGCAGATCATGCAGGCCTACGAGCAGGGCGGCCACGCCTACCACGCCACCATGCCCAGCGATGCCCTGGCGCGTTTCCGCGACGCCATGTTCGAGGCCAAGGCCATCGGCTTTGCCAAGGTGCGTGAGCAGCAGCAGGAACTCGGCGACCGGGTGCGTGCGCTGCTGGCGGCGCGCGGCTTCAGAAGCGTCGCCGCCAAGGGCTTCGAGGCGCCTGGCGTGGTCGTCTGCTACACCGACGATGCGCAGATCAAGACCGGCGCCAAGTTCGCCGCCGTCGGCCTGCAGATCGCCGCTGGCGTGCCGCTGCAGTGCGACGAGCCGGCGGACTTCCAGACCTTCCGCCTCGGCCTGTTCGGGCTGGACAAGCTGGGCAACGTCGAGCGCACGGTGAAGACGCTGGAGCAGGCGTTGGACAAGGTGCAGGTCGGCTGATCCTCAGCGCAACCCTCGCGCCGCCCACACCCTTGCGGCGCTGTGATGCAGGATGCCGTGGCGGCGGGCGAGGGCGGCGTGATCCTTCGAGTAACCGCCGCCGATCACTCCGAGTACGGGAATGTCGCGGCCCAGGCAGTGATGCAGCACGGCTTCGTCGCGGGCGGCCAGGCCGGCGTCGGTGAGTTGCAGGTAGCCCAGGGCGTCGTCCTTGTGCACGTCGACGCCGGCGTCGTAGAGCACCAGGTCCGGCTGGTAGATCGGCAGCAGGTAGTTCAGCGTGTCATCCACCACCTTCAAATAATCGGCGTCGCCCATGCCGCGCGGCAGGGGAATGTCCCAATCGCTCTGCGCCTTGCGCGCCGGGAAGTTCTGTTCGCAATGCAGTGACACGGTGATCGCATCCGGCTCGTCTTCCAGCAGCCGCGCGGTGCCGTCGCCCTGGTGCACGTCGCAGTCGAAGATCAGCACGCGATGCACGCGGCCGGCCTCCAGCAGGTAGCGGGCGATCACCGCCAGGTCGTTGAAGATGCAGAAGCCGGAGGGAAAGTCGTAGTGCGCATGGTGCGTGCCGCCGGCCAGGTGGCAGGCCAGGCCATGTTGCAGGGCCAGTTCGGCAGTCAGCAGCGAGCCGCCCACGGCACGCACCGTGCGCCGCGCCAGCGCTTCGCTCCAGGGCAGGCCGAGGCGGCGCTGGTCCTCGTATGACAGCTCGCCGGCCATGTAGCGGGCGATGTAGTCCGGGCAGTGAACCAGGGCGAGAATCTCCGCCGGGCACAGCTCCGGCCGTTGCAGTTCGGCATCGCTGGTCAGGCCGCTATCGACCAGGTGATCGCGCAGCAGACGGAATTTCTCCATGGGGAAGCGATGCCCGGCCGGGAAGGGCGGGCTGTAATCCTCGTGGTAGACCAGCGGTAGCGGCATACAATGACGACTCAAGCGAATTGACGGCTTATGGTCGCAGCCAATCGAGACAACTGCCATGCCCCTGATCGAAACCTCCACCGAGCGGCTGCTGCTGCGCGCCTGGCGCGACAGTGATCTGCCGGCGCTGGCCGCGCTGAATGCCGATGCCGAGGTGATGCGCCATTTCCCCGCGCCGCTGGACGCCGAACAGAGTGCGCGCCTGCTGGCGCGCTTGCGTGCGCATCATGAGCAACATGGTTTCACCTTCTGGGCACTGCAGCGGCGCGACAGCGGCGAGCTGATCGGTTTCACCGGCCTGGCGCAGGTCGGCTTCGAGGCGCCTTTCGTGCCGGCCGTGGAAATCGGCTGGCGTCTGGCGCGGGCGCACTGGCGCCAGGGCTATGCCGGCGAGGCAGCGCGCGCCGCGCTGGCGGTGGCCTTCGAGCAGCTTGGGCTGGACGAAGTGGTGAGCTTTACCGTGCCGGCCAATCTGCCGTCGCAGGCGGTGATGCGCAGCATCGGCATGCAGCGTGACCCGGCCGGCGATTTTCTCCACCCGCGTTTACCGGACGGTCATCCGCTGCAACTGCATGTGCTTCATCGCATCCGCTGCGAACAGTGGGAGGCCGGACGATGAAGGATGTGCTCGCCTATCACCAGCTCAGCAAGCATGCGCCGGAACGCTTCGCGCCGGGGCCGGGGCAGCTGGATTGGGCGACCCAGCCGGCGCCGTTTCGCCGCTACGAAGGCGCTCGGCTGATCGAGCTGCACCACCGCCCGCTGGAAGAAGGGCCGGGCTACGACACGGCATTTGCCGGGCCTCACACACCGCCCGCGCCGCTGGATCGCGCCAGCGTCTCGCAACTGCTGTACGACAGCCTGGCCATTTCCGCCTGGAAGGAAGCCGGCGGCAATCGCTGGGCGCTGCGGGTCAATCCGTCATCCGGCAACCTGCACCCGACCGAGGCCTATCTGCTGTTGCCGCCAGGTGCCGTGGATGAGGTCGCTGTGTTGGCCCACTATTCCCCGGATGCCCATGCGCTGGAGATACGCAGTGAGTTGCCCGCGCCGCTTGGCCGGCAGCTGGCGAGCAGTCTGCCGCCCGGTGGTTTTCTCCTGGGGCTGAGCAGCATCGCCTGGCGCGAGGCCTGGAAGTACGGCGAGCGCGCCTACCGTTACTGCCAGCACGACCTGGGGCATGCCCTGGCGGCGTTGGCCATCGCCGCCAGCGTGCAGGGCTGGCAGGTGCGCATGCTGCATGGCGTGGCCGAAGCGCGTCTGGACGGCCTGCTGGGACTGGATGGAGACAACTTTCACGAGGCCGAACACGGCGACTGCCTGCTGTGGATCGGCCCGGCGCAAGCGATGGAAATCGCGCTGCCCGAAACCCTGCTTAACGGGTTGGCGCAGCTAGAGCGGGTCGGGGCGCCCAATCGTCTGTCGCGCGAGTATCGCCACTGGCCGGAGCTGCAGCGGGTGCATGGGCTGTGCCGCGCGCCGGCACGTCCTCGCGCCGTCTGGAGCCTGGATGCGGCCAACGCAGGGGCTGACAACCCCGGCCTGCCACTGCGGCCGATCCTGCATCGCCGACGCAGTGCGCAGGCCATGGATGGCCGCAGCGGCATTCAGGCGTCACTGCTGCTGGCCTGGCTGCGTCGCCTGCTGCCGCAGCACTCGCCGGTGCCCTTCGCCGTCAGCGGCGAGCCGAGCGAGATCGACCTGCTGCTGTTCGTCCATCGCGTGCAGGGCCTGGAGCCGGGGCTGTACTGGCTGGATCGCACAGGCAGCGGGGTGCAGCCACTGCGCGAGGATTACCAATGGCTGCGGGTCGATGACGAGCTGCCGCTGTACCGTCTGCTCGAAGGCGACGCCCGTGGTCTGGCGGGCTTTCTCAGTTGCGGCCAGGACATCGCCGCCGATGGCTGCGTGGCCTTGGCCATGCTGGCGCGGGTGGAGCGCGCCCTGGCCAATGGCGCCTGGCGCTATCCCAGGCTCTACTGGGAGTGTGGCCAGATCGGTCAGTTGCTCTATCTGGAAGCCGAAGCGGCAGGGCTTTCCGGTACGGGCATCGGTTGCTACTTCGACGACGCCTTGCGCGAGTTGCTCGGCGATGCCGACAGCGGGCTGCAAAGTCTTTACCATTTCACCCTTGGCCGCGCCGTTTGGGATGAACGCCTGACATCGCTGCCGGCCTACCCGCAACTGCGTATACCCCCCGTGCAAGGAGATGACACCCCATGACTCAGGTTCTCGATGATCTGGTGGCGCTGCTCAGCCTGGAGCAGATCGAGGAAAACCTGTTCCGTGGCCGCAGCCAGGATCTCGGTTTTCGCCAGCTGTTCGGCGGCCAGGTGCTTGGC
This sequence comes from Pseudomonas hydrolytica, assembly GCF_021495345.1. Taxonomy (NCBI): domain Bacteria; kingdom Pseudomonadati; phylum Pseudomonadota; class Gammaproteobacteria; order Pseudomonadales; family Pseudomonadaceae; genus Ectopseudomonas; species Ectopseudomonas hydrolytica. The sequence continues at coordinate 4,408,176 of NZ_CP099397.1, read as the reverse complement.
CAGTGCATCTCCGCCGTCAGCCAGACGGTCGAGGAGGCGCGCCATGTGCACTCCATGCACGGCTACTTCCTGCGCCCGGGCGATGCCAGCCTGCCGGTGGTCTATCAGGTCGAGCGCACCCGCGATGGCGGCAGCTTCAGCACCCGCCGCGTGGTGGCGGTGCAGAAGGGCAAGCCGATCTTCTTCTGCAGTGCCTCGTTCCAGTACGACGAGGAAGGCTTCCACCACCAGAGCGAGATGCCGGATGTGCCCGGCCCCGAGAACCTGAAATCGGAAACCGAGCTGGCGCGCATGGTGGCGCCGATGATTCCCGAGCGCATGCGCGAGCGTGCGATCAGCGACAAGCCCATCGAGATCCGCCCGGTCACCCTGATCAACCCTTTCGCGCCGCAGCCTTGCGAGCCGGTCAAGTACGTGTGGTTCCGCGCCGCCGGCGAGCTGCCGGACGACCCGCAGTTGCACAAGTACCTGCTGGCCTACGCCAGCGACTTCAACCTGCTGACCACCTCGATGCAGCCGCACGGCGTGTCGGTGTTCCAGAAGTTCATGCAGGTGGCCAGCCTCGACCACTCGCTGTGGTTCCACCGCAACCTGCGCATGGACGACTGGCTGCTGTACGCCATGGACAGCCCCTGGGCCGGCAATGCCCGCGGTTTCTCCCGTGCCAGCATCTACAACCGCCAGGGCGAACTGGTGGCCTCCGCCGCCCAGGAGGGCCTGACCCGCGTGCGTGAGGACTGGAAGTGAGAACACTGCGCGAGGCGCGCCACTGGGTGTTCGACATGGACGGCACCCTGACTCTGGCGGTGCATGATTTCCCCGCAATCAAGCGGGCGCTGGGCATTCCTGAAGAAGACGACATCCTCCATCACCTGGCGGCGCTGCCGGCGGAGGAGGCCGCGGCCAAGCATGCCTGGCTGCTGGAGCACGAGCGCGAACTGGCGGTGGCCTCACGCCCGGCGCCGGGCGCCATCGACCTGGTGCGCGCCCTGTGCGAGCGCGGTTGTCAGCTCGGCATCCTCACCCGCAATGCCCATGCCCTGGCCCTGCTGACCCTGCAGGCCATCGGCCTGGATGACTGCTTCGCCAGGGCGGACATCCTTGGCCGCGACGAGGCGCCGCCCAAGCCGCATCCGGGCGGGCTGCTGCATCTGGCCGAGCGCTGGGCGGTCAAGCCGCAGGAGCTGGTGATGGTCGGCGACTACCGCTTCGACCTGGAATGCGCCCAGGCTGCGGGCGCGCGCAGCGTGCTGGTCAACCTGCCGGACAACCCCTGGCCGGAGCTGACCGAGCTGCATGCGCAGGATTGCGCGCAGCTGCTGGCTGCGTTGGGCTGAGTGGCGGCACGGAGCATAGGGCGAAATCGGGGGCGGGCGGATCGCGAATGAATTCGCTCCTACAAAGAGGGCACTGCGCGCCAGCTCGCCTTCAACGTTCTCTGGAGGCTTCGGGTGCCTGCCACTGACAACAGGCGGCTTCAGGTTTCTGTAGGAGCGAATTCATTCGCGAAAGCGAACTTCAGGCTGCGTCCGAATCGCCGCCATCCAACTATCGCCAAGCCTCAGGGTCCCAGATTTCGTTGGGGCTACGGTGCGGCCTCCGTCAGAACGCGTACAAAAAAACGCCCCCGCAAAGACTGCGGGGGCGGCGCGTGGGGTAAGGTCGTCCTTGAAGCGGGTTACGCGCGGTCAACCTTATGGGGCGTTGCTCCCCGTATCGCTCCAGCCCCCACCCAGGGCCTTGTACAGCTCCACTTCGCTGCTGAGCTGGGCCAGGCGGTCGGCGATCAGTTGCTGGCGTACGCTGAACAGCTGGCGCTGGGCGTCGAGCAGGGTCAGGTAGCTGTCCACGCCGGTGCGGTAGCGGCGCTCGGCCAGGTCGTAGTAGGTCTCGGTGGTGTCCAGCAATGCGCGCTGGGCATCCAGCTGGCGGCGGTAGGTGGTGCGCGCGGCGAGGCGGTCGGCGACCTCCTGGAAGGCCACCTGAATGGCTTTCTCGTACTGCGCGACCTGGATATCGCTCTGCAGCTCGGCATAGTCGAGGTTGGCGCGCAGGCGGCCGGCGTTGAAGATCGGCAGGCTGATCTGCGGCTGGAACAGCCAGGTGCCCGAGCCGCTGTCGAACAGGCCGGACAGCTGGCTGCTGGCGGTGCCGGCATTGGCGGTCAGGCTGATGTTGGGAAAGAACGCCGCACGCGCCGCGCCGATATTGGCGTTGGCCGCCTTGAGCTGGTACTCGGCCTGCAGCAGGTCGGGGCGACGCTGCAGCAGGTCGGCGGGCAGGCCGGCCGGTACCTGCTCCAGCAGTTCGGCATCCAGCGCCAGGCCCTGCGGCAGGTCGGCCGGCAGGCCGCTGCCGAGCAGCTGGGTCAGGGCGTTGCGGTCCTGGGCGACCAGACGCTGGTACTGCGCCAGGCTCACTCGCGCGCTATCCACCGCGCTGCGCGCCTGGCTCAGGGCCAGGGCATCGGCGACGCCGACGTCGAAGCTGCGCTGGGTCAGCTGGTAGCTTTCCTCGAAGGTCTTCAGGGTGTCCTGGGTCAGCTCGAGCAGCGCCAGGTCGGCCTGCCACTGCAGGTAGGCGTTGGCGACGCTGGCCACCAGGCTGATCTGCGTGCTGCGCGCGGCCTGTTCGGTGGCCAGGTACTGCTGCAGGGCCTGCTCGCTAAGGCTGCGCAGGCGACCGAAGAAGTCCAGCTCCCAGGCGTTGACGCCCAACGTGGCGCTGTACTGGCCGCCGGTGCGGGCTTCGCCGGTCTGGCTCAGGTCGGCCGGCAGGCGCTGGCGGGTGCCGGCGCCATCGGCGGAAACCGAGGGCAGCAGGTCGGCGCGCTGGATGCGGTACAGCGCGCGGTAGGCCTCGACGTTCAGTGCGGCGACGCGCAGGTCACGGTTGTTCTCCAGTGCCACCTGCACCAGTTGCTGCAGCGCCGGGTCACGGAAGAACTCGCGCCATTGCAGGTCGGCGGCGGCGCGGCTGCCTTCGCTGGCGGCGCTGCCGTAGGCCTCGCCCTGCGGCCAGTCGGCGGCCACCGGGGCGTCCGGGCGCTGATAGTCGGGAATCAGGCTGCAGCCGCTGAGCAGAGCGGCGGCCACGGCCAGGGACAACAGGGACTGCCTCATTGCAGTACCTCCTTCTCGTTTTCAACGGCCGGCTCGGTTCTCTTCTTCTCGAACAGCGAGCAGACCACCACGTAGAACAGCGGAATCCAGAAGATCGCCAGCACCAGGGCGCTGAGCATGCCGCCGATCACCCCGGTGCCGATGGCGTGCTTGCTGCCGGCTCCGGCACCACTGGCGATGGCCAGCGGCAGACAGCCGAGGATGAACGCCAGCGAGGTCATCACGATGGGGCGCAGACGCATGCGGCAGGCCTCGATGGCGGCTTCGGCCAGGCCCATGCCCTGCTCGTACTGCGCCTTGGCGAACTCGACGATGAGGATCGCGTTACGCGCCGACAGACCGATGGTGGTGAGCAGGCCGACCTTGAAGAACACGTCGTTGGACAGCCCGCGCAGTTCGGTGAACAGCAGCGCACCGATGATCCCCAGCGGCACCACCAGCATCACCGAGAACGGGATCGACCAGCTCTCGTACAGCGCTGCCAGGCAGAGGAACACCACGATGGCGGAGATCACGAACAGTGCAGTGGTCTGCGAGCCTGCCAGGCGCTCCTCGTAGGACAGACCGGTCCAGGAGTAGCCGACGCCCTGCGGCAGCTGCGAGGCGATTTCCTCCACCGCGGCCATGGCGTCACCGGTGCTGTAGCCGGGGGCTGGCGCACCGAGGATCTCCACCGCCGAGACGCCGTTGTAACGCGCCAGCTTGGGCGCGCCGTAGGTCCACTCGCCGCTGGCGAAGGCGCTGAACGGCACCATGCGGCCCTGGTCGTTGCGCACGTACCACTTGTTCAGGTCCTCCGGGCTCATGCGCGATTGCGCCGTGCCCTGCAGATACACCTTCTTCACCCGGCCGCGATCGATGAAGTCGTTGACGTAGCTGGCGCCCCAGGCGATCGACAGGGTGCTGTTGATGTCCGCCAGCGACAGGCCGAGGGCGCGGGCGCGCTCGTCGTCGATCAGCAGCTGGTACTGCGCCTCGTCGCGCAGGCCGTTGGCGCGCACGCTGTCGAGCACCGGATGCTGGTCGGCCAGCTGCAGGAACTTGTCGCGTGCCTCGTTCATCACCTGATGGCCGACGCCGGCCTGGTCCTGCAGGAAGAAGTTGAAGCCGGTGGCGTTACCCATCTCCATCACCGCCGGCGGAGCGAAGGCGAACACCATGGCATCGCGGAAGCTGAAGAAATGTCGCTGCGCACGTTGCGCCAGCGCCGCCACGCCATTCTCCTCACCCGGACGTTCGCCCCAGGGCTTGAGCATGATGAAGGCCATGCCGGAGCTCTGGCCGCGGCCGGCGAAGTTGAAGCCGGTGACGGTGAACACCGACTTGACCGTGCTCGCTTCTTCTTCCAGCAGGTACTGGCGCATCTCGTCGACCACCACCTGGGTACGCTCGGCACTGGAGCCGGACGGCGTCTGCACCTGGGCGAACAGCACGCCCTGGTCTTCCTCGGGGAGGAAGGCGGTGGGGATGCGGCTGAACATGAATGCCATGATCGCCACGATCACCAGGTACAGCAGCAGGTACGGCGCCTTGCGCTTGAGCATGCCGGCCACACCGCGCTGGTAGGCATTGCTGGTGCGGTCGAAGGAGCGGTTGAACCAGCCGAAGAAGCCGCGCTTGGCTTCATGGTGCTCGCCGTCGATGGGCTTGAGCAGGGTGGCGCACAGCGCCGGGGTGAAGATCAGCGCCACCAGCACCGACAGGGCCATGGCCGAGACGATGGTGATGGAGAACTGCCGGTAGATCACCCCGGTGGAGCCGCCGAAGAAGGCCATCGGCAGGAACACCGCCGACAGCACCAGGGCGATGCCGATCAGCGCGCCCTGGATCTGGCCCATGGACTTGCGCGTCGCTTCCTTGGGCGACAGGCCGTCCTCGCGCATCACCCGCTCGACGTTCTCCACCACCACGATGGCGTCGTCCACCAGCAGGCCGATGGCCAGGACCATGGCGAACATGGTCAGGGTATTGATGGAGAAGCCGAACGCGGCGAGCACGCCGAAGGTGCCGAGCAGCACCACCGGCACCGCCATGGTCGGGATGATGGTGGCGCGCAGGTTCTGCAGGAACAGGAACATCACCAGGAACACCAGCACGATGGCTTCGAACAGGGTGTGCACCACCCCTTCGATGGAGGCCGAGATCACCGGCGTGGTGTCGTAGGGGAAGACCACTTCCATACCCGCCGGGAAGAACGGCTCCAGGGTGGCGATGGTTTCGCGCACCGCCTTGGCGGTGTCCAGGGCGTTGGCGCCGGTGGCCAGGCGAATCGCCAGGCCGGAGGCGGGCAGGCCGTTGAACTGCGCGTTGATGGCGTAGTTCTCGCCACCCAGCTCCACCTTGGCGACGTCGTCCAGGCGCACCTGGGAACCGTCGGCCTGGACCTTGAGCAGGATCTTGCGGAACTCTTCCGGGCTCTGCAGGCGGGTCTTGCCGATGATGGTGGCGTTGAGCTGGTTGCCCGGCGCGGCCGGCAGGCCCCCGAACTGGCCGGAGGAGATCTGCACGTTCTGCGCCTGGATGGCGCTGCGCACGTCCACCGGCGTCAGCTGGAAGGCATTGAGCTTGGCCGGGTCGAGCCAGATGCGCATGGCGTACTGCGCGCCGAACACCTGGAAGTCGCCGACACCCTTGGTCCGCGAGATCGGGTCCTGCAGGTTGGAGACGATGTAGTCCGACAGGTCCTCACGGGTCATGCTGCCGTCTTTCGACACCACGCCGATGACCATGAGGAAGTTGCGCACCGACTTGGTCACGCGGATGCCCTGTTGCTGCACTTCCTGCGGCAGCAGCGGAGTGGCCAGCTGCAGCTTGTTTTGCACCTGGACCTGGGCGATATCCGGGTTAACCCCCTGCTCGAAGGTCACGATGATTTCCATGCTGCCGTCGGAGTTGCTCGACGAGCTGACATAGCGCAGGCCATCGAGGCCGTTGAGCTGCTGTTCGATCACCTGCACCACGGTGTCCTGCACCGTCTGCGCCGAGGCGCCCGGGTAGCTGACCTGGATGGCAACGGCGGGTGGCGCGATGCTCGGGTACTGGTTGATCGGCAGCTTGAGGATGGACAGGCCGCCGGCCAGCATGATCACCAGGGCGATCACCCAGGCGAAGATAGGCCTGTCGATAAAGAATCTGGACATTCAGTAGCTCTCCTTCAGAGGGCGTTTACAAATTACTGCGCTCGGCCATGCTGCGTTGAAATCAGCCTCAAAATGCTCATGTACTACTCGTACACTCCGCTTTTTCGGCTGGTTTCGCCTTGCCTGACCATCGCTCGCTACTTTTGTAAACACCCTCTTATCCCTTGCCGTTGTTCTTGGCGGCGTCCTGCGCCACCTCGCCGGCTTTCACGTTGCGCGCCGGCACGGCCTTGACCTCGGTGCCGGGCTGGACGAACTGCAGGCCTTCGGTGATCAGGCGATCACCTTCCTGCAGGCCATCCTCCACCAGCCAGGTGTTGCCGGCGGTGCGGTCGGCCTTGAGTACGCGCAGTTCGACCTTGTTGTCGGCGCCCACCACCATCGCCGTCGGTTCGCCGCGCTGGTTGCGGGTCACGCCCTGCTGCGGGGCGAGGATGGCGTTCTCCTTGACCCCGGAGAGCAGCTCGGCATGTACGAACATGCCCGGCAGCAGCAGGTGGTCGGGGTTGGGGAACACGGCGCGCAGGGTCACCGAACCGGTGCTTTCGTCCACCGCCACCTCGGAGAATTCCAGGGTGCCTTCATGGGCGTAACGGCTGCCGTCCTCCAGCTTCAGCGCGACCTTGGCGGCGCTATCGCTGGCCTTCTGCAGGCGCCCATCGGCCAGATCGCGGCGCAGGCGCAGCAGATCCTTGCTCGACTGGGTGACGTCGACGTAGATCGGGTCGAGCTGCTGGATGGTGGCCATGGCGTTGGCTTGACCGTTGCTGACCAGCGCGCCTTCGGTCACCGCGGAGCGGCCGATGCGACCGCTGATGGGCGCCATCACCTTGGTGTAGCGCAGGTCGATGCGCGCCTGCTCCAGCGCGGCGTCGGCCTGCAGGCCGGCGGCCCGCGCCTCGTCGTAAGCCTGTTGGCTGACCGCCTTGTCGGCCACCAGCAGCTTGTAGCGGTCGGCCAGGGATTTGGCCGACAGCTGCGTGGCCTGGGCGCTCTTGAACGCGGCTTCGTAGGTGGCCGGGTCGATCTGGTACAGCTGCTGACCGGCCTTGACTTCGCTGCCTTCGGTGAACAGGCGCTTCTGGATGATGCCATTGACCTGCGGGCGCACCTCGGCGATGCGGTAGGCGCTGGTACGGCCGGGCACCTCGGTGGTGAGGGCAAAGGGCTGCGCCTGTAGCGTCACCACTCCGACTTCGGGGGCTTGCTGGGCCTGTGGGGCGCTGGCTTCCTTGCAGCCGCCAAGGCTGAGCAGAGCCACGGCGATGGCGGAAACCAAGGCGGCTACGGCTGGCTTCGTATGCATCTGAGAGAACCTCGTTTGTCGAATCGCTGCCCGAAGGGGCGGAGGAGGGGGTAATTGAGAACCAATGCCGCGGAATATACTTACGTACGTGAATGTTTGTAAATGCCTAAAACTGCCTGCATACTCCCAGACCGCACCTGTTACAGGGGCGGTTCAGGCGATGCGACGGCAGGTAGGTGAATGGTCAGACGAACCAAAGAAGAGGCACAGGCGACGCGGGCGCAGATACTCGATGCCGCGGAGCAGGTGTTCCACTCCCAGGGCGTATCCCGGGCGTCACTGGCGGAGGTGGCCAAGGCGGCGGGCGTCACCCGCGGCGCCATCTACTGGCACTTCGAGAACAAGATCGATCTGTTCCAGGCCATGCTCGAGCGTCTGCGTCTGCCGCTGGAGGAACTGGCGCGGGCCAGCGAGAGCGAGGACGAACCTGACCCGCTGGGCTGCATGCGCGAACTGCTGATCAAGGCGCTGACACGCCTGGCGAGCGAGCCGCAGACCCGGCGTACCCATGACATCCTGCGTTACAAATGCGAGTACACCGGCGAGCTGCTCGGCCTGCGCGAGCGCATGCAGGCGCTCAGTGCCGAGTGCGATCAGCGCATCGCCAAGGCGTTGAGCAACGCCGTCGGCAAGGGCCAGCTACCGGCTGAACTGGACTGCCAGCGCGCGGCCGTCTGCCTGCATGCCTACATGGAAGGCATCGAGGCCAACTGGCTGCTGGTACCCAGCTTCGACCTGGCTGCCCAGGCCCCGGCGCTGGTCGATACCGTGCTGGACATGCTGCGCAGCCCCGCGCTGCGTCGGGTGCCGATTGGTTAAGCGTAGGGTGCGCCATGCGCACCAAGGGCGAGCCCGGTGCTATCGGTGCGCACAGCGCACCCTACGGACATCGCGGTCAGCCCGCCCGACGCTGCGCGGGCAGGCTGTGTGGCGCACGCAGGCGCGCTTGCAGCGTGGCGACGAAGACGCGGGCCTGCTCCTCGCTGCGAAAACTCACGCAATGCTGATCCAGCTGCACCTGCCATCGGCGTTCACCACCCTGATCGAGTGGTTGGACGAGAATCTTCATGCTGACCACCTCCTGAGCTGACCTTGAAATCGAAGCCGTTTGGAGAGTGGTCATCCTAGTCCGTGCCGGTGATCCTTTGCTGACCTGGATCAGGGTGCGAGGCGCCGTTTCGCTGCCGGGGCGACGAACGGCGCCGATGCCATGGTTTAGGGGGGGCGGGCGGCGCTCCGCTTCAGCCTGTAGGGTGGGCTTTAGCCCACCACGCCACGCCACCATCGCACCTCAAAACCCTTCGAGCACGATCTTGCCCTTGGCCTTGCCACTTTCCAGCAGCGCGTGGGCGCGGCGCAGGTTGGCCGCGTCGATGCGGCCGAAATGCTCGCCGAGGGTGGTCTTGAGCACGCCGCTGTCCACCAGTTCCGCCACGCGCTGCAGCAGGCGGTGCTGCTCGATCATGTCCTCGGTCTGGTACAGCGAGCGGGTGAACATCAGCTCCCAGTGCAGCGACAGGCTCTTGCGCTTGAGCTGCATGACGTCCAGCGGTTGCAGCGGGTCGTCGATCAGCGCCAGGCGCCCTTGCGGCTGCAGGCACTCGATCAGCTGGGCATAGTGCTGGTCGGTCTGGGTCAGGCTGGCGACATGGCTGACCTGGCCGATGCCGATACGGGCCAGTTCCTCGCTCAGCGGCTTGCCGTGGTCGATCACGTGATGCGCGCCCAGCTCGCGGACCCAGGCCTGGGTTTCCGGGCGCGAGGCGGTGCCGATCACGGTCAGGCCGGTCAGGCGGCGCGCCAGCTGGGTGAGGATCGAACCAACGCCGCCGGCCGCGCCGACGATCAGCAGGCTCTGGCCCTGATCGGTCGAGCCTTCGGCGATCTGCAGGCGCTCGAACAACAGCTCCCAGGCGGTGATGGCGGTCAGCGGCAGGGCTGCCGCCTCGGCGAAGGACAGGCTGGCGGGCATGCGCCCGACGATGCGCTCATCCACCAGATGCAACTCACTGTTGGCACCGGCGCGGTCGATGGCGCCGGCATAGAACACCCGGTCGCCGGGCTGGAACAGGCTGACCTCGCTGCCCACCGCCTTGACCACGCCGGCGGCGTCCCAACCGAGTACCTTGGCTGCGCCGTGTTCCGGCGCGACGTTGCGACGGATCTTGGTATCGACCGGGTTGACCGAAATGGCGCGCACCTCCACCAGCAGGTCGTGCGGGCCGGGGGACGGTGCATCCAATTGTACGTCCTGCAGGGCTTCGGGGTGATCGGCAGGCAGGGATTGATAGTAGGCAACGGCTTTCATGCTGGGGCTCCGGTTTACGGGTTCAGGCGATAGGGCCCATGGTCATCTGTTCTGCTGGTTGAAAAAAGCAGCTGGGGATAGAGTCTCTTTCATCATTATTTTGAAAGTGAGCCGCCATGCTGCGTTTCGACGACCTGCAACTCTTCGTGCGTACCGCCGAATCCGGCAGCCTGTCCGCCGCGGCGCGGCTGCTGGATGTCTCGCCGGCCGTGGCCAGCGCCGCACTCAAGCGTCTCGAGCAGCAGTTGCAGGTGCGCCTGCTGGCGCGCTCGACGCGCAGCCTGCGCCTGACGCCCGAGGGCGAGCTGTATCTGGTGCATGCGCGGCTGGCGTTGCAGAGCCTGGAGGAAGGGCGCCAGCAACTGATCGGCAGCCAGCAGGGCATTTGCGGTGTGCTGCAGCTGTCGGCGCCTTCGGATCTGGGGCGCAACACGCTGCTGCCCTGGCTCGACGCATTCCAGGCCGAGCATCCGCAACTGCAGCTGCGCCTGCTGCTGGCCGACCGGGTGGCCGATCTGTTCCGCGAGCCGGTGGATATCGCCCTGCGCTACGGCGCACCGGAAGACTCCAGCCTGGTGGCACTGCCGGTGGCGCCGGACAATCGCCGCGTGCTCTGCGCTGCACCAGCCTACCTGGCGCGTCATGGCGCACCGCGAACGGTGGAGGAGCTGGGCGGACACAACTGCCTGCTGTACATGCTGCACGGGCGCGTGCATGACCGCTGGCGCTTCCAGAGCGGCAAGCGCGAGACTCTGCTGACGGTGGCCGGCAATCGCGTCAGCGACGATGCCGATGTCACCCGGCGCTGGGCCGTGGCCGGGCAGGGCGTGGTGTACAAGTCCTTTCTGGACGTGGCCGACGATGTGCGCGAAGGCCGCCTGCAGGTGCTGCTGCCGGACTGGCAGGGCGAGCCAACACCGCTGTATCTGGTCTGCGCCCATCGCGCCCAGCTGAGCAAGGCGGTGCATCTGCTGCGCGAGTTCCTGCAGCGGCGTTGCCAGCGTCTGCTGGAGGCCGCGCCGTGGCGTTAGCCGCGCGCGATAAAGCTGCAAACGCCTGCTAGACTCCCGTACCAAACGACTGCGGCAACGCACCGCAGTGTCGCGTCGCCATCCTCTGTTTAGAGTCGCGCCCCATGAAACTGGCCCGCAAAGACCGCTCGCTGACCGCCTGGTTGCTGTACTTCAGCATCCTGTTCGGTGCGTTCGCCTGCGCCATCAGCCATGGTCAGATGGCCGGCCTGCAGCTCAGCGGGCTGAGCAGCCAGTACTGCTCGTTCGAGGGCAACTTCGGTGCCGGTGCCGATCTCGACGGCTCCGGCGTGGTGGCGCCCAATCCGGCCACCGGCAGCGGCTGCGCCCTGGGCAGCCTGTTCAGCGCCATCATCCTGGCCGCCTTCTTCGGCTTGCTGGGCTTGCTGGCAGCCGCTCGCAGGCCTGCTGCGACCTGGCTGTTCGTCCCGCATCCGCTTCGCTATCTCTGGCCCTCGGCCAATCCCCGTGCTTCTCCCGCACTGATCTGAGTCGTTCCTGGCGGCCGCTCCTAGGGCCGCGTTGGTTACCTGCGATCAGATAAGAACTGCGCTTGTCGGTGCCTGCAAACCTGCATCCGGGCGGCACCCGACCAGCCGACGTTGGGGGAAATCCATGCGTCAGATGTCCGTATTCAGCCTGCTGGCCGCCAGTGCCAGCCTGGCCACCTGCGCTCATGCCGCGCATATCGAGCTGGAAGACAGCACCGTGGTGGCGCGCGAGCAGCGCGATGCCACCGCACCGAGCATCGCCGAGAAGCGCGCCGAGTTCGCGCGCATTCCCGGCGGTGCCGGCATCGTCGATGCCGACACCTACAAGACCGGGCGTGCGAGCTCGCCGCAGGACGCCCTCGGGCACGCCACCGGGGTCTACATCCAGTCGCGCTCCGGCGCCGAGGAGTCGCGCCTGTCGATTCGCGGCTCGGGTCTGCAGCGCACCTTCCACCAGCGCGGCATCCTGCTGATGCAGGATGGTGCGCCGCTGAACCTGGCCGATGGCAGTGGCGATTTCCAGAGCATCGAGCCGATCGCCCTGGACCACATCGAGGTGATGCGTGGCGCCAATGCCTGGCGCTACGGCGCGGCCAACCTGGGCGGGGCGATCAACTTCGTCACGCCCACCGGCAAGAGCGCGCCCAAGGCGCAGCTGCGCACCGAGGCGGGGAGTTTCGACTACCGCCGCGTCTTCGGCGCCGTCGCCCAGGACTTCGGCGACTGGGACGCCTACCTGAGCGTTTCCGACTATTCCCAGGACGGTTTCCGCGATCACGCCCGTCAGGACAATCAGCGCTACTTCGCCAATATCGGCGGGCGCATCAACGAAAGGCTGTCCACGCGCTTCCACGTCAGCCACGTGGAAACCGACTCGGAACTTCCCGGCAGCCTGACCAAGGCGCAATTGCGGCGTAACCCCGAGCAGGCCGCGTCGAGCGCGGTGACGGGCGACAACAAGCGCGATTTCACGCTCAACCGGTTCGGCAACATCACCACCCTGCAACTCGATGGCGGCCACAGCCTGGAGCTGTCGAGCTTCTACAGCGAGAAGTCGCTGTGGCACCCGATCTTCCAGGTACTGGAGGTGGACAGCGAGGACCTCGGCGTACGCCTGACGCACAAATGGCACAACGCCGAGGGATGGCACTGGAGCGCCGGCCTCGAGGCGCTGCAGGGGCGCAATCAGACGAAGAATTACGTCAATGTTGCCGGCCGGCGCGGCAATCTGGTCGACCGTCAGCTGCAGACTGCACGCAGCCTCAACGCCTTCAGCGAGCTGGAAGTGCCGCTGGCCGAGGACTGGGCGCTGATCGGTGGCCTGACCTGGCTGCACAGCGAGCGGGACGTCGACGACAAGCTCAAGAGCAGCTTCAACTTCGCCGGCTTGCCCAGCGGTTTTCGCGACGACTCCTTCACCAGAAGTTACAGTGCGCGGATTGGCCGGATCGGTCTGCGCCACGAACTGGCCGAGGGCGTGCAACTGTTCGGCAACCTCAGCCAGAGCTTCGAGCCGCCCACCTTCAGCGAGCTGACCGGTGGCGCCATCGTTACCGAGAACGACGCGCAGAAGGCCACCACGCTGGAAGCCGGCATGCGCATCAGCCGGGGCCACCTGGATCTTGACCTGGCTGTGTACCGCAGCGAGGTTCGCGATGAGCTGCTCGGTTATGCCAACCCGCTCAATCCCACCCAGGTGGTCACCACCAACGCCGATCGCACCGTGCACCAGGGTATCGAGCTGGGCGCTGCCTGGCAGCTGGGCAATCTGCTCCTGCGCGGGCATTACCTGCTCAACGACTTCCGCTTCGACGACGATCCCGCCTACGGCAACAACCGCATCGCCGGCGTGCCGAGCCAGTTCCTCAAGGGCGAGCTGCTCTGGCAGCAGGATGGCTGGTATGTCGGCCCGACCCTGGAATGGGTGCCGGTGCATTACGCGGCCGACCATGCCGAGTCGCTGTATGCCGAGGCCTACGCCATCTGGGGCATGAAAGGCGGCTACCGTCCGCGCGAGGGCCTGGGGTTCTTCGTCGAAGGGCGCAACCTTTCCGACAAGACCTACATCGCCACCACCGGCGTGGTGGCCAACGCCAATGGCCGGGATGCCGCGCTGTTCATGCCTGGCGATGGCCGCAGCCTGTACGTCGGCCTGGAGTGGAAGCTGTGACGGCGGCCCTGCAGGCGCTGCCGCGCGCGACCTGGCGTCAGCGCCTGTTGCGGCTGATGCCCTGGCACCGGCGCCTGGCGATGCTGGCTTGCCTCGGGGTGTTCTGCTGGGCCGGCAGCGGCATGCTGCATCCGCTGATGGGCTACCTGCAGCCACGGGCGCAGACCATGGCCGCGCCGCAGCAGGTGGTGCCGCTGGACGACCTGCGCAGTCCCGCGCAGGTGCTCGCCGCTGCGGCCATCGAGCGGGTGCAGGCGTTGCGCCTGCTGGTGCTGGCCGGCGAGCCTTATTATCAGGCGCGTCTGCCCGGCGAACTGCAGCCGCGCTACTGGCATGCGCGCAGTGGCGAGGCCGTCGACCTGACCGCGGCGCATGCCGAAAGCCTGGCCCGGCATTACCTCGGCAGTGAGGAAAGCCTGACCTACGACGGCAGCCTCGGGCACTTCGGCAGCGAATATGCCTTCATCAACCGTCTGCTGCCGGTGGCGCGGGTCGACACCCGGCGCGAGGACGGCCTGAGGCTGTACGTCGATCTGTTCCATGACCGCCTCGGCACCCTGGTGGATCAGCGCAAGGCCTGGTTCAGCGCCTTCTTCCAGACCCTGCACAGCTTTCGCTGGCTGGATGCGGCTGGGCCGCTGCGCCCGTTGCTGATGGCCGTGCTGCTGGCCTCGATCCTGAGCGCGACGCTGTTCGGTATCGCGTTGTTCGTGGCGCGGCGCCGCGCCCGCAGTTTCAGTCGCCGCCTGCATGGCTGGTGGGGGCTGGGCCTGGCTGCGGCCACCCTGAGCTTCGCCAGCAGCGGCGCCTGGCACCTGCTGCACAAGCAGACGGCGGAACCCTGGCCTGCCGCCTACGCGGCGAGTTTCGAGGTGGCTCTGCTGGATCAGGCGCCCAGCGCCGATTGGCTGCTGCGTGGCGAGCAGCTGTTCGGCCTGAGCCTGCTGGAACTGGACGGCAAGCCGATCTGGCGCGCCCAGGGGCAGCAGTTCGGCATGATGCCGACCCTGCACTACCTGGATGCCGCCGGCCGGGAGCTGGATATCGACAGCGCGCGCCGCCATGCCCGTCAGCGTTTCGAACATTACGCCGCTGCGCTCGGCCTGGGCGAGATGCAGAGCCTGACGCTGCAATCGCAGTTCGATCACGAGTACGGCTTCGTCTTCAAGCGCCTGCCGGTGTTCAAGGCCACATACGCCGATGCGAAACGCACCGCTCTGTATATCGATCCGCTGGACGGCGCGCTGGCCAGCCGCGTGCAGGACGCCGACCGCCGCGAGGGCTGGGTGTTCGCCTACCTGCACAAGTGGGAGTTTCTCGCCGGCCTGGGCAATGGCTACAAGCATCTGATGCTGGGCCTGTTTGCGCTGGCGCACGTGCTGCTGGCGCTGGTCGGCCTGAGCCTGCTGCGCCGGAGCGCGCGCTGATGACCGGCCGGCCTGGCGACGGCAATGCGGCACATGCCGTGCTGCGCCGCCCGGCACGGGCCGAGCAGCGCTTGAGCTGCAAGATTCAACACGGCGCCACGGCCCTGGCTGCTGGCGCCGGTTTCATTCAGGCTACGGCCGACTACCGCAAGTGGAGGAACACCATGCTGAAACGAAATCTGCTGTTGGGCGCGCTGCTGGGCATGAGCCTGTTGGCCCAGGCGCACGAGTACGATGCCGGGCAACTGCACATCGAACACCCCTGGTCGCGCGAGATGCCGCCGGTGGCGCCGACCGCCGCCGCCTATTTCGTGGTGCACAACAAGGGCGGCGAGGCCGATCGCCTGCTCGGCGTCAGCACGCCGGTGGCCGGCAAGGCCGAGCTGCACGAGCATGTGCATGCCGACGGGGTGATGAAGATGCAGCAGGTACAGGATGTGACCATCCCCGCCGGTGGCGAGGTGAAGTTCGAGCCCATGGGCTATCACGTCATGCTGTTCGACCTGAAGCAGCAGGCCACGGATGGCGAGCGCTTTCCGCTGACCCTGACCTTCGAGAAGGCCGGCGCGGTCGAGGTCGAGGTGGCCGTGCAGAAGGATGCGCCGCAGGGGCATGATCATGGCGGCCACGGCAAGCACCAGCACTGACGCCGACACATCGGGGCCCGCCCGCTGCGCGCAGCGCACCCTGCCAGGCCGCAGGGTGCGTGGGCGTAGGGTGCGCCGTGCGTACCAGCGGCTGGTCTGCCGGTACGCTCAGCGCATACGGTCTCAGGCCAGCCTGGCGTCCAGACTGTTCTGCGCCAGGCGTCTGGCCTGGTCCTCGCTCATGCCCAGGTGCTCGTGCAGGGCGGCGAAGTTCTCGCCGACGTAGCCGCCGAAGTAGGCCGGGTCGTCCGAGTTCACTGTCACCTTCACGCCACGCTCGAGCATGTCGAGGATGTTGTGCTGGCCCATGTGCTCGAACACGCACAGCTTGATGTTCGACAGCGGGCAGACGGTCAGCGGGATCTGCTCGTCGATGATGCGCTGCATCAGCCGCTCGTCTTCGATGGCGCGCACGCCGTGGTCGATGCGCTCGACCTTGAGCAGGTCCAGCGCTTCCCAGATGTACTCGGGCGGGCCTTCCTCGCCGGCATGCGCCACCGCGTACAGGCCTTCGCTACGCGCCTTGGCGAACACCCGCTCGAACAGGCGCGGCGGGAAACCCTTCTCCGAGCTGTCCAGGCCGACGCCGATAAAGGCGTCGCGAAACGGCATGGCCTGCTCCAGGGTTTTGAACGCCTCTTCCTCGGGCAAATGACGCAGGAAACTGAGGATCAGGCCATGGCTGATGCCCAGCTGCTTCTCGCCGTCGAGCAGGGCCTGGCGGATGCCGCGCAGCACCACCTCGAAGGGGATGCCGCGGTCGGTGTGGGTCTGCGGGTCGAAGAAGGGCTCGACGTGGACGACGTTCTGCGCCTTGCAGCGCTGCAGGTAGGCCCAGGTCAGGTCGTAGAAGTCCTGCTCGCTGCGCAGCACGTTGGCGCCCTGGTAGTACAGGTCGAGAAACTCCTGCAGGTTGTTGAAGGCATAGGCCGCGCGCAGGGTTTCCACGTCGGCCCAGGGCAGTTCGATCTTGTTGCGCTCGGCCAGGGCGAACAGCAGCTCGGGCTCCAGCGAGCCTTCGAGGTGCAGGTGCAGTTCGGCCTTGGGCAGGGCATTGAGCCAGTCGTACATGGTCGGGTCTCGCTATCGGGCTTGGTTGCTGAGGAGTTTAACCCGTAGGGCGGGCGAAACCCGCCAACCAGGCGGTCGGCGGGTGGCGTTGCCTGTCTCGATGCTCAGCCGTTTACCAGTTCCCGCGCCGCCTGGCGGTGATCGGCGATCAGCTGGGCGACGTCCAGCCCTTCGATCTGGCCGTCGATCACCCGCCATTGGCCGGCGATCATCATGCGGTCGGCGCGGTCGGCGCCGCACAGCAGCAGCGCCGAAAGCGGATCGTGGCTGCCGGAGAAGCGCAGCTCGTCCAGTTTGAACAGGGCCAGATCCGCCTGCTTGCCCACCGCCAGTTCGCCGATATCGTCGCGCCCGAGCAGGCGCGCCGAACCGCGGGTGGCCCAGCCCAGGACGCGCTCGGGGGTGATCTGCTCGGCGCCGTAGCGCAGGCGCTGGATGTACAGGGCCTGGCGCGCCTCGAGCAGCAGGTTCGAGGCGTCGTTGGAGGCCGAGCCGTCCACGCCCAGGCCCAGCGGCGCGCCGGCCGCCTCCAGCTCGACGCTGGGGCAGATGCCCGAGGCCAGGCGCATGTTCGAGCTGGGGCAATGACAGATGCCGGTGCCGGCGGCGCCGAGCCGGGCGATCTCCTCGGCGTTGAAGTGGATGCCGTGGGCCAGCCAGGTGCGCGGGCCGAGCCAGCCGACGCTGTCGAGATAGTCCACGGTGCGCAGGCCGAACTGGCGCAGGCAGAAGTCTTCCTCGTCGAGGGTCTCGGCCAGGTGCGTGTGCAGGCGCACGCCCAGCTGCTCGGCCAGTTCGGCGCTGGCGCGCATGATGTCCTGGGTCACCGAGAAGGGCGAGCAGGGCGCCAGGGCGATCTGGATCTGCGCGCCGTCGCCGCGCTGGTGGTAGCGCTCGACCAGGCGCTGGCTGTCGGCCAGGATCGCCTCGCCGCTCTGCACCGTGTGCTGCGGCGGCAGGCCGCCGTCGGCCTCGCCCAGGCTCATCGAGCCGCGGGTGAGCATGGCGCGCATGCCCAGTTCGCGCACGACCTCCACCTGCACGTCGATGGCCTGTTCCAGGCCGCCGGGGAACAGGTAGTGATGATCGGCGGCGGTGCTGCAGCCCGACAGCAGCAGCTCGGCCAGCGCCACCTTGCTGGCCAGCGCCAGCTTCTCGGGCGTCAGCCGCGCCCACACCGGGTAGAGGGTCTTCAGCCAGGGGAACAGCGGCTGGTTGACCACCGGCGCCCAGGCGCGGGTGAGGGTCTGGTAGAAGTGGTGATGGGTGTTGATCAGCCCCGGCAGCAGCACGTGCTCGCGGGCATCGAAGGTCTGCTGGCAGGGGGCGGTCGGTTGCTGGCCGGCGCCGAGCAGCTCGACGATGCGGCCGTCCTCGACCACCAGGCCGCCGGAAGCGTCCTGAGCGTTGGCGGTGAAAACGGCGAGGGGGTTCTTGATCCAGATACGGGTAGCTGCCATTGAGCAGGCTCCTCTGAGGTTGAGTTCAGGTAGCCAGCTCAGTGTTGACCCTGTCTGCTGATCCAGGTTCGTCGCGGGTGACGTGCGGCGAAGATAACTGACCTTGGGGTCAGCACGCAATCCGCGTCAGGCGCGCAGCGGGCAGGTGGTGGCCAGGCGCTGCAGCAGCTCGTTTCGCAGTTGCTGCAGCTCGTCGATGCGGCGCTCGATCAGTGCCAGTTTGTCCTGCAGCAGTTGAGTCACGGCGTGATCCGGGTCGTCGGTCTGCCACAGGCCGCCGACATGCTGGCTGATCTCGCCCAGGCTGAAACCCAGGCGCTGCGCGGTCTTGATGTAGGTGACCAGTTGCACCATCTCGGCGGGGTAGTCGCGGTAGCCGTTGGCGCTGCGCCGTGCCGCGATCAGCCCGCGTTGCTCGTAGAAGCGCAAGGTGTCGCGGCTCACGTCGCAGGCTTCGGCCAGTTCTCCGATTCGCATCGTTTCACTCGGTTGGGTGTTGACCTTGGAGCATACTCCAGGCCTTAGCCTGGGTGCTCCTTCAATGACTGGAGCAACACCCATGTGGACTCCCGAACACTATCGTCGCCTGGTACGGGCCAGCGGCTGGTACGACCTGCTGGTGACCGCCGCCTTCGTCACGCCCTGGAGCTTCATGGCGCTGCACGGCCTGCTGCAAAGCCTGCATCACGGCCTCGGCCTGCCCGGCGCGCTGCCGCCATTCGAGCCGATGCACATGCTGTTGGGCAACCTGATGGGCTCGATCATCTGCGTCTGGTCGGTGCTGCGCATCCGCGATCCGCAACAGGCGTTCGGCCGCTATGACGCGGCCGGTCGACTGTTGTTCGCCACCTGGCAGATATACGCCCTGATGCAGGGCGCGACGCCACTGATCGCGATCTTTCTGTTCTTCGAACTGGCCTGGGGCGTGGCGCAGTTGTGGCCGGTGAGAACCTCGTCCTCCGGTCCCAGTGCCTCGGCCGCCATGCCTGGCCCAGCGATGCCGGTGCATACCGAAAGGAGTGCAGCCATCGACGCTACGGCGTCCGGCAGCAGGTAGCGGCATATCGGTGCCGGTAGCGACGTAGGATTTCGCTGTATTGCTCCGTCGCCGGAGCGCGGAGCCATGGTTGCACGCGGGCCGATACTAGCTGTGATGCCTACCAGGGCAGCGCATTGCCTTGATAGTCCAGGTAGCGCAGGCCTGGTTGGCCGACGGCGGCGCCGATCTGTTCGACCATGCCCTTGCAACTGCTGGCGATGTCCAGTGGTGCGTCGGCGCCGCCCATGTCGGTGCGTACCCAGCCCGGGTGCATCAGCAGGACGCCGAGTTGCGGATTGTCCTGATCGCGCACGAAGCACTGCACCAGGTGGTTGAGCGCGGCCTTGCTGGCACCGTACAGCGGCATGCCCAGGCCGGCGCCGGCCTCGATGCTGCCGAGGATCGAACTCATGAACACGATCAGCCCATGCTCGGCGGCCAGGTTCGGCAGCAGGCGCTCAGCCACGCGCAGCGGAGCGACGGCGTTGGTCAGGAACAGCTGGCCCATTTCTTCGGCGTTGGCCTGGGCGGTGCTGTGGTGTGCGGGGCCGGCCACCCCGGCGTTGACGAAGATGACGTCGAAGCGCTGACCGCTCAGGCGGACGGCAAGCTGCTCGAGGCTGCTCGGGTCGGTCATCTCCAGTTGCTCTACGCGTACACCGGGCAGTGCCTGCAGCGCTGGTTGCGCGGCGCTGCGCACGGTGGCGGTAACGGCCCAGCCCTGGGCGGCGAACTCACCGGCCAGGCCAAGGCCGAGGCCGCGTGATGCACCGATGATCAGAATGGAACGGGGTGCAGTCATTTCAGGCTCCATGACGTATGAGAGAGGCGCATCAGCATAGCGCACTTAGTCCGTCAGCCAGGCGCCCTGGCTGCGGCCATGGCCGGTGTCCCGGTCGTAGCGTCGCTCGTCCTGCACATGGCGCTGCAGCACGGCATTGGCGCGCTGGTTGGCCTGGCGCTGCAGCTCGTTGCAGCTGGGATACTCGGGCGTATCCAGCAGCACGGCGTCGATCTCGGCGGCCGCCGCCTGACCGATGTGGTAATGGCCCAGCTCATGCTCGCGCAGCGCGGCCAGATACTGCTCGAAACGCTGGCGCTGCTGGGCATCGCCGCCGGCGAGGCGCGGCAGGGTGATCTCGGTGTCGAGACGGGTGCGGGTCAGGGTGATGCGGCAGCGGCCGTCGCGCTCCTCCTGCCACCAGAAGCGCCAGTCCACGCGCCAGCGGGTGTAGCCATGGAACACCTGGCCCTGCTCGCGGATGGGGGAGGCCTGCGCGAGCGCCTGGCTCAGCGATTCGCCGCTGTGAAGGTGGGCGTCGTAGTAGCGATAGTGCAGACGGTCCAGCACCTCGGCCTGCGCCGCGCTCGCCAGCACCAGCAGAAGCAGCAGGGCCTGTTTCATGGGCTGTGCAACCGCTCGCGGCCACGGCTGACGTCGCCCAGCAGTCGCTCCAGCGCCTCGCGCTCGGCAGGCGCGACGGCCAGTTGCAGACGCGCGCCGGTGGCGTCGTAGTCCTCGCGTTCGATCAGGCTGTCGAACTCGTTCAGGCGTGCCTTGAACAGCGCCAGCTCGGCGAACTGCAGGTGGCAGCCGAACGCCTGACGCAGCACCAGCTCGCGCCGCTCGCCCGCCTGCAGACATTTGGCCGCGCTGCCGCCATAGGCGCGAGCCAGGCCGCCGGTGCCGAGCTGGATGCCGCCGTACCAGCGGATCACCAGCACCACCACCTGGTCGCAATCTTGCCCCTCGATGGCGGCGAGGATCGGCCGGCCGGCCGTGCCGCCGGGTTCGCCGTCATCGTTGAAGCGGTACTGGTTGCCCACCTTCCACGCCCAGCAGTTGTGCGAGGCGCTCGGGTCGCCGTGGCGTTCGATGAAGGCCTGCGCCTCGGCGGCGCTGGCGATGGGCGCGGCGAGGGCGAGGAAGCGGCTCTTGCGGATTTCCTCGCGGTACTCGCAGGGCGCGGCCAGGGTAAAGGCCATCAGGGCTTGGCGGGCGGCGTCAGGCCGCAGCCCTTGAGAATGATGTGGATCAGGTTGTCGCCGGCGGCTTCGAAGTCCTGTTTGGTCAGACGCGAGCGACCGGTGACGCGGCAGATCTGCGAGGCGAAGTCGGCGTAGTGCTGGGTGCTGCCCCACAGCAGGAAGATCAGGTGCACCGGGTCGACCGGGTCCATCTTGCCGGCGGCGATCCAGGCGTCGAACACCGCGGCGCGGCCGCGGAACCAGTCCAGGTAGTTCTGGTTGAAGTACTGCGACAGGCAGTCGCCGCCGCTGATCACTTCCATGGCGAAGATGCGCGAAGCCTTCGGCTGACGGCGGGAGAACTCCATCTTGGCGCGGATGTAGCGCGCCAGCGCCTCGGCCGGGTCGTCGTCGACGCTCAGGGTGTTGAAGGTGCTGTCCCACAGTTCGAGGATGTTGCCGAGCACCGCCAGGTACAGGCCCAGCTTGTTGTTGAAGTAGTAGTGCAGGTTGGCCTTGGGCAGACCGACGTTCTGCGCGATGGTGTTCATGCTGGTGCCCTTGAAGCCGTGGCGGGCGAATTCTTCTTCGGCGGCTTGGATGATGGCTTCTTCGTTCTTCTGGCGGATGCGTCCGGCGGGCTTGCCGCTGGCGCTATGGGCGGGGACTTCGAAGGTCATGAGGCGGTTCCGGACTGATCGTGGGGCTCGGCGCCTGCACAGATACCCCAGCGCCGCTCGGGTGACAAGCGCCGAACGCGCAAAATGGCCCGGGAAATGCCGTTGGTGCCTTTGTTGCACCAAGGCCGTGCACGGGAAGGGGCCCGTGCACGGAAAACTCAGACCCTCTGGGCCTGCTCGGAGGTGGTGACCTCAGGCTGCTCCAGCGGCAGCAACAGGGTCATGAGGATGGCAGTCAGGCCGCCGCTGGTGATCGCCGAGCCGAACAGGTTCTGCACCAGGGTCGGCATCTGGCTGAGCAGCTCGGGCTGGCTGGAAACGCCCAGGCCGATGCCGAAGCTGGTGGCCATGATCAGCAGGCTGCGCCGGTCCAGCGGCGCCTGGGCGAGGATGCGAATGCCGGCGGCGGCGACGGTGCCGAACATCACCAGGGTAGCGCCGCCCAGCACCGGCTTGGGGATCTGCTGGAGAATCGCGCCGAGCACCGGGAACAGGCCGAGGATCACCAGGATCGCGCCGATGTAATAGCCGACGTGCCGGCTGGCCACGCCGGAGAGCTGGATCACGCCATTGTTCTGGCTGAAGGTGGTGTTGGGAAAGGTGTTGAACACCGCGGCGATCAGCGAGCTGATGCCGTCGCCGAGCACTCCGCCCCTGATCCGCTGCAGGTACTGCGGCCCCTTGATCGGCTGTCTGGAGATCATGCAGTTGGCGGTCAGGTCGCCGGTGGTTTCGATGGCGGTGATCAGGTAGATCAGCGCCACCGGGACGAAGGCCATCCAGTCGAAGTCGAAGCCGTAGCGAAAGGGCATCGGCAGGCTCACCAGCGGCAGATCGGGCAGCGGCTTGGGCACCAGCACGCCGCTGAACCAGGCGGCCAGCGAGCCGACCAGCAGGCCGATGATGATCGCCGACAGGCGCAGCCAGGCGTTGCGCAGGCGGTTGAGCGCGATGATGGTGACCAGCACCAGGGCGCCCAGGGCCAGGTTGATCGGCGCGCCGAAGTTCTCGGCCTTGGCGCCGCCGCCGACATCGGTGATGCCGACCTTGATCAGGCTGACGCCGATGATGGTGATGACGATGCCGGTCACCAGCGGCGTGATGACGCGCTGCAGGTGGCCGATGAAGCGGCTCAGCACCATCTCGATGAAGGCGCCGAAGAAACACACGCCGAAGATCATCGCCAAGATGTCGTCCGGGCTGCCGCCGCGTGCCTTGACCATCAACCCCGCGGCCAGTACGGCGCTGAGGAAGGCGAAGCTGGTGCCCTGCACGCAGATCATCCCGGCGCCGATGCCCAAAGGCCGGCGCGCCTGGATCAGGGTGCCGACGCCGGACACCATCAGGCCCATGCTGATCAGGTAGGGCAGCTGTTCATGCAGGCCGAGCACGCCGCCGATAATCAAAGTCGGCGTGACGATGCCGACGAAGCAGGCGAGTACATGCTGCAAGGCGGCGAAGAAGGCCGGTAGCGGCGCCGGACGGTCGTCCAGGCCGTAGAGCAGTTCGGAGCTGGGTTGCGATTGACTGGTCATGGGGGCATTCCCGTGGTGAGTCTGGAAGTGGCTGCAAAACGCCGACCAGCCTGTGCCGGTCGGGCGCCGTGGGTCAGAAATGCACTTTCAGCAGCAGGCTGGCGGTGTTCTGGTTGGTGCTGAAGGCCGCCGAGTCCTGGATGCCGTACTTGTCCTTCCAGTAGCTGTACTCGACCCCGACGTAGAACTGCTTGTCGCCCCAGTCCATGGCCTTGCCCAGGTCGTACTTGATCTGCGGGTTGATGTGGTAGTTGCTGTGATAGCTGGCGTCGTTGTCCACCACCCAGTCGATGTAGCCGTCGATGAGGATGTCCGACTTGCCCGCCGGCAGGGTGTAGGACCAGCTCGGGGTGACCTGCCAGACGCCGCTGCCATCGGGTTTGCCGTCACCGTCGCGGTCGGCGCGGTTGCCGTCGGGCTGGCGGTAATAGAAGTTCAGCTTGAAGAAGTTGAAACCGGGTATGGCTAGGTCGAAGCCGGGGCCGAGCAGGTAGGCCTCGGTCTCGTCCTCGCCGAACTCGTAGGTTGCGGCCAGCAGCACGTCCTTGATCGGCCCGAACGACAGGTCCTTGCCCAGCAGCTTGCCGAACGACAGGCGCGGGCTCAGCTCACCGTAGAAACTGCGCGAATCCCCGGCGCCGTTCTGCGCGCCGTTGAAGAACTTCTGGTCGACGAAGAAGAACACATCGCCCCAGCTCCAGCCGCTGGCGTGCTCGAAGGTGAGGGTCTGCTGAATCGCCGGCTCCACCTTGAAGTTCTTGCCGTAGAGGTAGGAAAGGCTGTTGTTCTGCCAAAGCAGCGGGCCATCGGCCTGGGCCTGGGTCGCCAGCAGCAGGCTGCCGGCGGCGAGCAGGGTCGCGCGAGTAGGGTTCATCTGGGCTCCTGAGATCAGCGTGTTTTTCTAGTTTTCCTGGCCGTGTGGTCAGGTCGCTGCTCAAGTGCAAAAAGCTGTCCAACTGATCAGCTTGTGCGGAAGATTGTGTTCAGCCCTGGCGAAAGCCTTGTCGCATCAACTGCATACGATCTTTCGTGACATGGTGTTCATTTTCTGTTGCTGGCGCCCGGGCAAGGCGTCGCCCCGCGATAGGGCGGCCTGCACTCAAGTGGAGCTTCGTTCATCGGGCAGGAGCCGGCCTGCCGGCGATGCGTTGAGCGCGCACGCCGGCAGAGCTGTAGGCGCAGGCGAGTTGGCCCGATCAGGATTCGGCCAGCGCCTCGAGAAAGCTCTCCAGCACCAGATGCGCACGGCGCCCCTTGCGCGTTACTGCCGCCAGGCTGAGGTCATAGAAGCGGCTGGCGGGCTTGAGCGCGCGCAGCCGGCCCTGCTGCACCCAGGCCTGGGCATAGTGATCGGGCAGGTAGCCGATATAGCGTCCGGTGAGGATGAGAAAGGCCATGCCCTCGCGATCCGAGGCGCTGGCGGTGCAGTTGAGCAATTGATAGTGGTGCTGCACCTCGGGCGGCACGCGGAAGGTCGGGGCGATGGCCTCCTGGGCGTTGAGGCGCTCGTCTTCCAGCTGCTGGTCATCGACGTAGAACAGCGGATGGCCCACCGCGCAGTAGAGCAGCGAGCGTTCGCCGTACAGGGTCTGGTACTCGAGGCCGGACAGCGCGCCGACCTGCGGCACCACGCCGACGTGCAGGCGGCCGTCGAGCACGCCCTGTTCCACCTCCGAGGGTGGCGTCATGCGGATGTGAATGCGCACGTCCGGCCCCTGCGCCTTGAGCCGCGCCAGGGCATTGGTGATACGCATGTGCGGGATGGTCACCAGGTTGTCGGTCAGGCCGATGTTCAGCTCGCCGCGCAGGTGCTGGTGCAGGCCGTTGACCTCGGTGCGAAAGCTCTCCAGCGCCGCCAGCAGCTGCAGGGTGCTCTGGTACACCTCGCGGCCTTCCTCGGTCAGGGCGAAGCCGGCGCGGCCGCGCTGGCACAGGCGCAGGCCGAGGCGTTGTTCCAGATCGCTCATCTGCTGGCTGATGGCCGAGCGGCCAATCCCCAGGGCACTTTCCGCGGCGGAGAAACCGCCGCACTCCACCACGCTGCGAAACAGCTTGAGCAGGCGGATTTCAAAGTCGCTGACCTGGGCCAGCGGGTCGGGACGGCGGCTGCTCATTTGTTTAGTAAGCCTTGAACTGAAGGTAAGAAGAGTGCTGTTTTACTGACTCTATGCTCGTGGCACCTTGTCTGCAACTACCCTGTAGGAGCCGGCTTGCCGGCGCTGATCGCCCCGCAAGCGGGCTCCTGCACCCAATTGCCTGCCCGAGTGAGGCTACTCCGATGAACATGCCGCAGACCGCAACCCCGTCCCTGGCCAGCCAGCTCAAGCTGGATGCGCACTGGATGCCGTTCTCCGCCAACCGCCAGTTCCAGCGCGACCCGCGCATCATCGTCGGCGCGGAAGGCAGCTGGCTCACCGACGACCAGGGCCGCAAGATCTACGACAGCCTGTCCGGCCTGTGGACCTGCGGCGCCGGCCACTCGCGCAAGGAAATCCAGGAGGCCGTGGCCAAGCAGCTCGGCACCCTCGACTATTCGCCGGGCTTCCAGTACGGCCATCCGCTGTCGTTCAAGCTGGCCGAGCAGGTCGCCGACCTGATGCCGGGCGAGCTCAATCACGTGTTCTTCACCGGTTCCGGCTCCGAGTGCGCCGACACCGCGGTGAAGATGGCCAAGGCCTACTGGCGCCTGAAAGGCCAGGCCTCCAAGACCCGCTTCATCGGCCGTGCCCGTGGCTATCATGGCGTCAACATTGCCGGCACCTCGCTCGGTGGCATCGGCGGTAACCGCAAGATGTACGGCCAGCTGATGGATGCCGACCACCTGCCGCACACCCTGCAACCGGGCATGGCCTTTACCAAAGGCATGGCCGAAACCGGCGGCGTGGAGCTGGCCAACGAACTGCTCAAGCTGATCGAGCTGCACGACGCTTCCAATATCGCCGCGGTGATCGTCGAGCCGATGTCCGGCTCGGCCGGCGCCATCGTGCCGCCGGTGGGCTACCTGCAGCGCCTGCGCGAAATCTGCACGCAGCACAACATCCTGCTGATCTTCGACGAAGTGATCACCGGCTTCGGCCGCATGGGCAAGTGGAGCGGCGCGGAGTTCTTCGGCGTGACCCCGGACCTGATGAACGTCGCCAAGCAGATCACCAACGGCGCCATCCCGCTGGGCGCGGTGATCGCCAGCAGCGAGATCTACAACACCTTCATGCAGCAGCCGTCGCCGGAGCACATGATCGAGTTCACCCACGGCTACACCTACTCGGCGCACCCGGTGGCCTGCGCCGCCGGCCTGGCGACGCTGGAGCTGCTAAAGCGCGAGAACCTGATCCAGCAGTCCGCCGAGCTGGCGCCGAAGTTCGAGGCCGCGCTGCACGGCCTGAAAGGCACCAAACACGTGGTCGACATCCGCAACTGCGGCCTGGCCGGCGCTCTGCAGATCGCCCCGCGTGACGGTGACGCCGTGATCCGTCCGTTCGAGGCCGGCATGGCCTTGTGGAAGGCCGGTTTCTACGTGCGCTTCGGCGGCGACACCATCCAGTTCGGGCCGACCTTCAACGCCAGGATGGAAGACCTCGACCGCGTGTTCAACGCCGTCGGTGATGTGCTGAACAAGTTGGACTGACCTTTTTGTCTCCCCTCTACCGCTTGCGGGAGAGGGGCCGGGGGAGAAGGCGTCTCTCCCCAGCACCCGATTTCTTGATGGAGAACCCCATGAGCCATATCCCCCACCTGATCAACGGCGAACGTGTTGCCGGCAACGAGCGCAGTGCCCCGGTGTACAACCCGTCCACCGGCGACTCCACCTCTGCCGTCGGCCTGGCCGACCGCGCCACCATGCAGCTGGCCATCGACGCCGCCAAGGCCGCCTTCCCGGCCTGGCGCAACACGCCACCGGCCAAGCGCGCGCAGATCATGTTCCGCTTCAAGCAGCTGCTGGAGCAGAACGAGAACGAAATCGCCGCTCTGATCAGCGCCGAGCACGGCAAGACCATCGAGGACGCCATCGGCGAACTCAAGCGCGGCATCGAGAACGTCGAGTTCGCCTGCGCCGCCCCGGAAATCCTCAAGGGCGAGTACAGCCGCAACGTCGGCCCGAACATCGACGCCTGGACCGACCTGCAGCCCATCGGCGTGGTGGCTGGCATCACCCCGTTCAACTTCCCGGCCATGGTGCCGCTGTGGATGTACCCGCTGGCCATCGTCTGCGGCAACTGCTTCATCTTGAAGCCCTCCGAGCGCGACCCCAGCTCCACCCTGTTCATCGCCGAGCTGGCGCACCAGGCCGGCCTGCCCAAGGGCGTGCTGAACGTGGTCAACGGCGACAAGGACGCGGTCGATGCGCTGATCGAGGCGCCCGAGGTCAAGGCCCTGAGCTTCGTCGGCTCGACGCCGATCGCCGAATACATCTACAGCGAGGGCACCAAGCGCGGCAAGCGCGTGCAGGCCCTGGGCGGCGCCAAGAACCACGCAGTGCTGATGCCCGATGCCGACCTGGACAACGCCGTCAGCGCGCTGATGGGCGCGGCCTACGGTTCCTGCGGCGAGCGCTGCATGGCCATCTCCGTGGCCGTGTGCGTGGGCGACCAGATCGCCGACGCGCTGGTGGAGAAGATCGTCCCACAGATCCAGGCGCTGAAGATCGGTGCTGGCACCTCCTGCGGCCTGGACATGGGCCCGCTGGTCACCGCCGCTGCGCGCGACAAGGTCAAGGGCTACATCGACGCCGGCGTGGCCCAGGGTGCCAAGCTGGTGGTCGACGGTCGCGGCCTGGTGGTGCCGGGTAACGAGAACGGCTTCTTCGTCGGCGGCACCCTGTTCGACCGGGTAACTCCGGACATGACCATCTACACCGACGAAATCTTCGGCCCGGTGCTGTGCATCGTCCGCGTTGGCAGCCTGGAAGAAGCCATGCAACTGATCAACGACCACGAGTACGGCAACGGCACCTGCATCTTCACCCGTGACGGTGAAGCCGCGCGCCTGTTCTGTGACGAGATCGAAGTGGGCATGGTCGGCGTCAACGTGCCGCTGCCGGTGCCGGTGGCCTACCACAGCTTCGGCGGCTGGAAGCGCTCGCTGTTCGGCGACCTGCATGCCTACGGCCCGGACGGGGTGCGCTTCTACACCCGCAAGAAGGCCATCACCCAGCGCTGGCCGGCGCGCAAGAGCCACGAGGCGGCGCAGTTCGCCTTCCCCAGCAATGGCTGAGTGAGCTGCAGCGTTGAATGAGAAGGCCGGTCGCAAGATCGGCCTTTTTGCTATCGGCCCTATGCATATCTCCCATCTGCCGCCTCTGGTACAACAGCCGGCAGGTAGAAAGGGAGAAACACCATGACCGAAGCATTCAAGCTGGATCTGCACACGTATCTTGGGCGCCTGGACTACTCGTCGGCGCCGCCAGCGACCCTCGACACCCTGCGCGAGCTGCAGGCGCGGCACACCGCCGAATTCCCCTTCGAAACCCTGGCCAGCATGCTGCGTGTGCCGGTGCAGGTCGAACCTGCCGCGATCCAGGACAAGCTGCTGCGTCAGGGCCGTGGCGGTTACTGCTTCGAACTCAACCGCCTGTATCTGCTGCTGTTGCAGGCGCTGGGCTTCGACGCGCGCGGGCTGACCGGCCGCGTGGTCATGGGCGGCCCGGAAGATGCCCTGCCGGCGCGCACCCATATGCTGGTGCTGGTGACCATCGATGGCGTGCGCTACATCAGCGACGTCGGCTTCGGCGGCATGGTGCCGACCGGCCCGCTTTTGCTGGATAGCGAGGCGGAGCAGGCCACACCGCACGAACCCTATCGCCTGTCGCTGGTGGACGGCACCTATACCCTGCGCGCCCTGGTGACCGGCAGTTGGCGGGCGATGTACGTGTTCGATCTGCAGAAGGTGGCGGATATCGATTACGTGGTGGGCAACTGGTACGTGTGCACCCATCCGGACTCACCTTTCCTTGGCCAGATGATTGCCGCGCGCACCGGGCCAGAGCTGCGCAAGACGCTGAACAACGGCAGCTTCGCCATCCACCGCCTGGGACAGGCGAGTGAGCGGGTGCAGTTGCAGAGTGTCGATGAGGTGCTGAGGGTGTTGCGCGAGGAGTTCGGCATTCGGGTGCCGGAGCATCCTGAGCTACGGCAGATCGTTGAGCGGTTGATCGCGGGGGCGTGAAGGCAAGGCCGCAGATATCACCACGCTCTCGTAGGAGGGGGGGCAGCCGCAAAAGTCTCAGGAAGCCTCGAAGGCCCGCTGAGATTGCTGAAGGACCACGATCAGTTCCCCTCTCCCGCTTGCGGGGCGTAAGCGGAAACAGCGAAGCACTGCTTCGCCCGCTGAAGCGCCCTTAGCTCTGCGAAGGGCTGGGGCGCAGGGCGGGGGCTAGGGGAGAGGGCGCCTTTGCTTTTTGCATTTCGATGCTGCTTTTGCGTTGCCGGTGATTAGGGTTGGCCCTTTTGGCAAGCGCCGCTTACTGCTCGCCTTTCATCGCGCCGCTGAGGCCGAACATCAGCAACAGCAGATTGGCGTCCGGCTTCACGGCAGGCTGGATCTGCTTGCGCAGGGGGGCGTTGGGGCAGTGCTGTTCGGTCTTGCAGTCGTGTCCGTCCACGACGCGGGGGCCCGGTTCCTGCCAGGCGGCGGCGGCGATTGCCGTTACGCTGAGGGCGAGGCCAAGGAACAAACCTCGTGCTGTTTCTAGTTTCATCTTGTTAACCCCTTGAAAGCGCTGCCAAACGCTGTTCGCTAAACCTAGATCACTCATCGCCTAGTCGTTGCCTCGTGCGACGAACGGTCATCGAGCATGGCTGGCACCCGCCGGGGCTGTGCTGTGACACGGGCCGGATCGGTTGGTTCCATGGTGGTTCGGGTAACGTTTCAACGTCACCTTCGGTGCCTGTTACGCACAGGCTGTAACAGCCGGCCTTGGCGGACGAAGTTGCGTGCAACTCGCTTCGCTATCTCGCGCAAGGCGCGAGATAGGGCCACTTCCTGGTGGGGGGATTGCGATGCCCGCCGCTGGGGCGGAGGAACGAATGCCGGCGCTGGACCGGCGTGCGCATTATTAGGCAAGAGCTGTGCCCAGGCCGCGGGCGCCCTCGGCGAAAACGGCGCGGTAGCCTTGCAGCAGTTGTTGCCAGTCCTGCTCGGACCAGGGGCTGTGGCGTCTGAGCTGGCGCAGGTCATGGCGCGCCGCGCGCACCCGGCTCAGGCGTCGACGGCTTTTTTCCAGATCGAGCAGGGCGACCTGCGGCTGTCCCTCTTCAAAGCGTACGAACACGTGCTTGGCGTACAGGCAGCCATGCTGCCAATGGCCGAGGTGCATGCGTGCCAGGGTCGCGCCGATCTGGTGCAGCAGTTGGCTGTGTTGGGTTTCGTCGCACTGCTCGCGGCCGCCTTGGGCGTACCAGCTGTCGATATCGGTGAAGCCCTGCAGTTCCGCGGTGACCAGCAGGCCGCGCCAGCCCTGTTGCGGGTCGTGCTCGACGCCGCAGTAGACGAGTTGTGGCACGGGTACGCCGAGCGCTTCCAGAGCCAACAGGGCGTTGCGTTCGCGCAGTACGGTAGGACGGCCCTGGGGATGCAGCAGGCTGCGGTAGATATGGCCGATCTGGCGTTTGGCGTAGAGCACGCCGCTCTGGTCGAGCAGGCGTTGCACGCCGCTTTCGCCGCCGCGCCGGGCGTTGGGTGCTTCGACCCAGTCGCCTTGCTGTTGCCACCAATGCTGGAATGCCTGCTGTGAAAGATCGTTCGCGGTGCTCAGGGGCATGTTGTTCTTCTTATGTTTGTTTTTAGGGATGCGCTTGGCGCTCACCTGCTGAAATGGCGCTAAGCCGTTCAGGGTTGTAACAAAACATAAGCAAACAAGGTGCCTGAGTCCACCCTCAATGTCCTTGGGGCATCTGACCGGCGCCGAACGGTAGCCCGCTATGGCCGTCAGGAACGGCCGCGCATAAAAAAACCCCGCGACTAGCGCGGGGTTCTTCGTACTGCGTGGGAGCCGGTCGGCTTACATCATGCCGCCCATGCCACCCATACCGCCCATGCCGCCCATGTCAGGCATGGCCGGAGCCTTGTCGTCAGCCGCTTCGGCAACCATGGCCTCGGTGGTGATCATCAGGCCGCCGATGGAGGCAGCCGCCTGCAGCGCGGAACGGGTGACCTTGGCCGGGTCGAGAATACCCATCTCGATCATGTCGCCGTAGGTGTCGGTCGCGGCGTTGAAGCCGAAGTTGCCCGAACCCTGCTTGACCTTGTCGACCACTACGCTCGGCTCGCCGCCGGCGTTGGCAACGATCTGACGCAGCGGCGCTTCGACAGCGCGACGCAGCAGAGCGATACCGACGTTTTGGTCTTCGTTGTCGCCCTTCAGGCCTTCGATGGCCTGCAGAGCGCGCACCAGAGCCACGCCACCGCCAGGTACCACGCCTTCTTCCACTGCAGCGCGGGTAGCGTGCAGGGCGTCTTCAACGCGGGCCTTCTTCTCTTTCATCTCGACTTCGGTGGCAGCGCCAACCTTGATCACGGCAACACCGCCGGCCAGCTTGGCCAGACGCTCTTGCAGCTTCTCTTTGTCGTAGTCGGAAGAGGTTTCTTCGACCTGCTTGCGGATCTGCGCAACGCGGGCTTCGATGTCGGCCTGGGCACCAGCACCATCGATGATGGTGGTGTTGTCCTTGTTCAGCACGACGCGCTTGGCGTTACCCAGGTGCTCCAGAGTGGCGCTTTCCAGGGACAGGCCAACTTCTTCGGAGATCACGGTACCGCCGGTCAGGATGGCGATGTCCTGCAGCATGGCCTTGCGACGGTCGCCGAAGCCCGGCGCCTTGACGGCAGCGACCTTGACGATGCCGCGCATGTTGTTGACGACCAGGGTAGCCAGGGCTTCGCCTTCGACGTCTTCAGCCACGATCAGCAGCGGACGGCCAGCCTTGGCAACGGCTTCCAGAACCGGCAGCAGTTCGCGGATGTTGCTGATCTTCTTGTCGACCAGCAGCAGCAGCGGGCCTTCCAGCTCGGCAACCATGGTGTCCGGCTTGTTGATGAAGTACGGCGACAGGTAGCCGCGGTCGAACTGCATGCCTTCTACGACGGACAGTTCGTTTTCCAGGCCCGAGCCTTCTTCAACGGTGATCACGCCTTCCTTGCCGACCTTGTCCATGGCTTCGGCGATGATGTCACCGATGGAGTTGTCGGAGTTGGCGGAGATGGTGCCGACCTGAGCGATGGCCTTGGAGTCGGCGCACGGCTTGGCCAGGTCTTTCAGCTGAGCAACGATGGCGCTGGTGGCCTTGTCGATGCCGCGCTTCAGATCCATCGGGTTCATGCCGGCTGCAACGGACTTCAGGCCTTCGTTGACGATGGCTTGAGCCAGAACGGTAGCGGTGGTGGTGCCGTCACCGGCAGCGTCGTTGGCCTTGGACGCGACGTCCTTGACCAGCTGGGCGCCCATGTTTTCGAAGGCGTCTTTCAGTTCGATTTCCTTGGCAACCGACACACCGTCTTTGGTGATGGTCGGGGCGCCGAAGGATTTGGCCAGCACCACGTTACGGCCTTTCGGGCCGAGGGTGGCTTTGACGGCGTCGGCCAGTACGTTGACGCCTACGAGCATTTTCTTGCGGGCGGAATCGCCAAACTTGACTTCTTTAGCAGCCATTTTGATCAGTCCTCAAATTCTTGAAGGTTTAAACGGAGATTCGTGGGAATCAGGCTTCGATGACAGCGAGGATCTCGTTCTCGCCCATGACCAGCAGGTCTTCGCCGTCGACCTTGACGGTGTTGCTGCCGGAGTAGGGGCCGAATACCACCTTGTCACCGACCTTGACGGCCAGCGGACGGACTTCGCCGTTTTCCAGAACCTTACCGGTACCGACGGCAACGACTTCACCCTGGTTCGGCTTCTCGGCGGCCGAACCCGGCAGCACGATGCCGCCTGCGGTTTTGGTCTCTTCTTCGCTGCGACGGATCACGACGCGGTCATGCAGAGGACGAAGCTTCATTGTCGATCTCTCCTAACAATTGAATGGCCAACTTGCCGACTCTTGCTTGGTCGGCGGGTTTGTAAAATCCGGCGAGGCCGGGCGCGGCACGCTGGGCGCACCGCGAAAGTCGGACTGCCTCAGGGGCAGGCACCTTGCGGTGACTGCTACATGTGGGCGGGCAAGGGCATTTCAAGGGGCGGGGGTGAAATTTTTTGCGCAGCGAAGGGGGATATCGCGCAGGGCAGTTCGATGCCAGCGTTGCGCTTGAGTAGAAGCCGACTTGCCGGCGATCAGCCAGGGAGATCGCCGGCAAGCCGGCTCCTACGGGTGCTTGGAGATCAGTCGCGACGCTCGTACTCGCCCTCGAGAACATTGGGGCGGGTTTGCCCGGAGCGGGCGGCCTGGTCGTCGAAGAAGGCGCGCTGGCGCAGGGCCTGTTCCTCGGCGCGGCGGCGAATCTTGCCGACCAGCAGGCGGCGGGTGAAGGGAATCAGGCAGAGCGCGCCGAAGACGTCACTGATGAAACCCGGCAGCAACAGCAGGCCGCCACCAACGGCGATCAGCAGGCCTTCGAGCATTTCCTGCTCGGGCAGCTCGCCGCGCGACAGTCTTTCCCGGGCGCGCCAGGCGGTAGCGACGCCGGCCACGCGCAGCAGCACGCTGCCGAGGATGGCGGTGCCGATCACCAGCATCAGCGTCGGCAGCACGCCGATGGCGCTGCCGACCTTGATCAGCAGGGCCAGTTCGATGATCGGAAACAGCAGAAAGAGGAACAGAAACGCGCGCATGAGTCGAAGTGTCCTTGGCGGAAGACAGGCTTCCCGTAGAAGTTAAATATGGCGCTCTGCGCTTAATTCAAGCTGAAGGCTCGCCGCTGGTCGGCCAGCTCTCGGCCCGGGCCAGTTGCACCAGGGCCTGGCGTACTGCGCCGGGGTTGCTGCAGGGCGCGGGAAACGGCAGCCAGTGCAGGCTCTGGCCGATGCGCAGGTGAAAGCCTTCGCTGTCGATGCCGGCCATCTGCGCCGGCTCGTGCTGCGGCAGGCCGGCCAGTTCGACGTAATGGGCGATGGCATTGGCGTGGTCGTCGTTCATGTGCTCGACCATGCTCGCTTCGCTGCCGTCCGTCGCGAAGGGATTGGCCTGGGCGACCTGATCGAGCCAATGAATGGCGCCGAAGCCGCCGATAAAGCGCCAGCGCACCGGCTCCAGCCGCCAGAAATTGAAGTCATGCGCCCGATGGTAGTCGCGCGACTGAGGGAAAAAGCGGTAATAACGTTGGGCGGCCGCTTCGATTTCGCTTTCGTCATGCAACTGTCTTGCTTCGGCGAGCAAAGTAAGGCGGCCGACCGCCTGCACATCCTCTGCGCCGCGCTCGCCGACCAGTAGCGAGCATTTGGCGTCCTGCCCGAGATTATGGGTGTGCTGGGCGATGCGGCTGATCAGGATCAGCGGCCGGCCCTCGGCGTCCAGGCAGTAGGGCACCACCGATCCGAAAGGGAAACCCGGCATGGCCTTGGAGTGGGTGCTGAGCACGCCACGGTATTCCTTGAGCAGCAATTCTCGTGCATGCTTGCCGGCTTTCACGCTCACCTTATGACTCCTCGCAAAGAATCCGTCAGAAACGGACAGACGCCCTAGCATAGCGGTTCGCGGGCATCAGCGGGGTCGGTAAATGCTGCACCTTGAGGGGATAACGCGATGCAACTGAAAGACAAAGTCATCATCATCACTGGCGGCTGCCAGGGACTGGGCCGCGCCATGGGTGAGTACCTCGCGGCCAAGGGCGCCAAGCTGGCGCTGGTCGATCTGAACCAGGAAAAACTCGACGAAGCCGTGGCCGCCTGCAAGGCCGCCGGTGGCGACGCCCGTGCCTACCTGTGCAACGTGGCCAATGAAGAGCAGGTGACCCACATGGTCGCCCAGGTGGCCGAGGACTTCGGCGCCATCAACGGCCTGGTCAACAATGCCGGCATCCTGCGCGATGGCCTGACCATCCGCGTCAAGGACGGTGAGATGACCAAGATGAGCCTGGCGCAGTGGCAGGCGGTGATCGACGTCAACCTGACCGGCGTGTTCCTCTGCACCCGCGAAGTGGCGGCGAAGATGATCGAGCTGGGCAACCAGGGCGCCATCGTCAACATTTCCTCGATCTCCCGTGCCGGCAACATGGGCCAGGCCAACTACTCCGCGGCCAAGGCCGGCGTCGCCGCTGACACTGTGGTCTGGGCCAAGGAACTGGCGCGCTACGGCATCCGCGTGGCGGGCGTGGCGCCGGGCTTCATCGAAACCGAGATGACCGGCAGCATGAAGCCGGAAGCCCTGGAGAAGATGACCTCCGGCATTCCGCTCAAGCGCATGGGCAAGCCGGCCGAGATCGCGCATTCGGTGGCCTACATCCTGGAAAACGACTACTACACCGGTCGTATCCTGGAGCTGGACGGCGGCCTGCGCCTGTAATCGGCTGCGCCTGAACGCAAAACGCCCCGACTGGTTCGGGGCGTTTTCGTTTCCGGCTGCTGGTACGCACGGCGCGCCCTATGGGCATGATGCGCGCGGCTTTCCATAGGGTGCGCCGTGCGCACCGCTGCTTTCAATGCGTACGGGCGACGGCGAAACGGCTCAGCTCGATCAGCGCATCGCGATACTCGCCGGCCGGCAGCACGTCCAGACAGGCGATGGCGCGTTCGGCGTAGTCACGGGCGAGACGGGCGGTGTAGTCCAGGGCGCCGGCGGCATCCACGGCGGCGCGGATGCTTTCCAGGTCTTCGATACCGCCTTTCTGAATGGCGCGGCGCACCAGAGCGGCCTGCTCCTCGCTGCCTTCGCGCATGGTGTAGATCAGCGGCAGGGTCGGTTTGCCTTCGGCCAGGTCGTCGCCGACGTTCTTGCCCAGTTCGGCCGCATCGCCCTTGTAGTCGAGCAGGTCGTCGACCAACTGGAAGGCGATGCCCAAGTGGTCGCCGAAGGTGCGCAGGGCTTCGCGCTGCGCCTCGTTGGCGCCGGCCAGCGCCGCGGCGCT
Source organism: Pseudomonas hydrolytica (assembly GCF_021495345.1). Taxonomy (NCBI): domain Bacteria; kingdom Pseudomonadati; phylum Pseudomonadota; class Gammaproteobacteria; order Pseudomonadales; family Pseudomonadaceae; genus Ectopseudomonas; species Ectopseudomonas hydrolytica. The sequence goes on along the minus strand of NZ_CP099397.1, from coordinate 4,371,794 downwards.
GTGGGTCGAGGCCTCGAACAGCATCGCGGTCTTGCCGCGGATGACTTCCATATAGGTCTCTTCCGTGGTGCTGGCGTCGCGCACCTTAGACAGCTGCAGCACTTCACCCTCGGCGATCACGCGGGTGGCGTGGGAGAGAATCTTCATCACCGGCATGGAGCCGAGCTCGACCATCATTTCGAACGAGCGCGAATAAAGGAAGTCGCCCACCAGCACGCTGGGCGCATTGCCCCACTGGGCATTGGCGGTGCTGCGGCCACGGCGCATGTCGGACATGTCGACCACGTCGTCGTGCAGCAGGGTGGCGGTGTGCAGGAATTCGATGGTGGCGGCCAGCAGACGCAGGTCGTCGGCCTGGTAGCCCAGTGCGCGACCGCTGAGCAGTACCAGCAGTGGCCGCAGGCGCTTGCCGCCAGCGGAGATGATATAGTCGCCGATCTTTTCCACCAGTGGCACGCGGGAAACCACCTGTTGGCGAATGATGCCATCGACGGCGGTGAAATCGTCAGCTACCACGCGGTAGAAAGCCTGGGGTTGCATCGGCGACTGGTGCTCCTTTGAGGTTGCGCGGCATGCTAGGTGGCGGGGTATGGGCTGTCAAGGCAAGCACCTGCAGCCCTTGCGTGGCGTCACGGCCTTGCGTACAATCGCGCACCCTGAACTTCCCCCTGGGCATTTCCCTGCCTTACGCAATTGCAAGGGTGTCACTTCCGGCCCCGAGCAGCCATGCCAGCCAATAACGATTTTTCTAAAGCGCTGGGTGAGCAGGATCAACGGAGATTTACCATGTACGCAGTGATTGTTACTGGTGGCAAGCAATACAAGGTCACCGAAGGCGAATTCCTCAAGATCGAGAAGCTCGAGCTCGCCACTGGCGAAGCCGTGACTTTCGATCGCGTTCTGCTGATCGGCAATGGCGACGACGTTAAGATCGGCGCTCCGGTCGTAGACGGCGCCAAAGTGGTTGCAGAAGTCGTTTCGCAAGGTCGTCACGACAAAGTGCGCATCATCAAGTTCCGCCGTCGTAAGCACCACATGAAGCGTCAGGGCCACCGTCAGTGGTTCACTGAGATCAAAATCACCGGTATCCAGGCCTGATCCGTCGGCCCCGATCCCTTTATAGGAGTATTGACTCATGGCACACAAAAAAGCTGGCGGTTCTACCCGTAACGGCCGCGATTCCGAAAGTAAACGCCTTGGCGTGAAGATGTACGGTGGCCAGGTCATCAAGGCCGGCAACATCATCGTTCGTCAGCGCGGCACCGAGTTCCACCCGGGTTTCGGCGTGGGCATGGGCAAGGACCACACCCTCTTCGCCAAGATCGAAGGCGTGGTCAAGTTCGAAGTGAAGGGCGCTTTCGGCCGTCGCTACGTGAGCGTTGTTCAGGCCTAATCGCCTGCGCGCTGGAAAAGCCCTGTCCGTAGGACGGGGCTTTTTTGTTTCTGTATCCTTGGGTTCTTGCCCGATGACCCGTAACGCCACGCTGTCTGCGTGGGGTCATCCGGCAAGGGCCTTTACGTTGTTCTGTTGACCCGCAGCTCTTGCGGGAGGCGTATCCATGAAATTTGTCGACGAAGTTTCGATTTTTGTAAAAGCCGGTGACGGCGGTAACGGCATGATGAGCTTCCGCCGCGAGAAGTTCATCGAAAAGGGCGGCCCCAACGGCGGGGACGGTGGCGATGGTGGCTCGGTATTCCTTGAGGCCGACGAGAACCTCAACACCCTGATCGATTACCGCTACACCCGCAAGTTCCACGCGCAGAACGGCGAGAAGGGCGGCAGCACCGACTGCACCGGCGCCAAGGGCGAGGATCTGATCCTGCCGGTACCGGTCGGCACCACGGTGATCGACGTGGCGACTCAGGAAGTGATCGGCGATCTGGTCAAGGCCGGTCAGCGCCTGATGGTCGCTCAGGGCGGCTGGCACGGCCTGGGCAACACCCGCTTCAAGTCCAGCACCAACCGCGCGCCGCGCCAGACCACACCGGGCAAGCCGGGCGAGTCGCGCGATCTCAAGCTGGAGCTGAAAGTGCTGGCCGACGTCGGCCTGCTCGGTCTGCCCAATGCCGGCAAGAGCACCTTCATCCGCGCCGTATCCGCGGCCAAGCCGAAAGTCGCCGATTACCCCTTCACCACCCTGGTGCCGAACCTGGGCGTGGTCAGCGTCGACCGCTTCAAGAGCTTCGTCGTCGCCGACATTCCCGGTCTGATCGAGGGCGCTTCGGAAGGCGCCGGTCTGGGTATCCGCTTCCTCAAGCACCTGGCGCGTACCCGCCTGCTGCTGCACCTGGTGGACATGGCGCCGCTGGACGAGAGCGATCCGGCCGAGGCTGCGCAGGTGATCATCGACGAGCTGGGCCGCTTCAGCCCGGCGCTGGCCGAGCGTGATCGCTGGCTGGTGCTGAACAAGATGGACCAGATCCCGGAAGACGAGCGCGAGGCGCGCAAGGCCGATATCGTCGCCCGTCTGGGCTGGCAGGGCCCGGTCTACGTGGTGTCGGCCATCAGCCGCGACGGCACCGAGCGCATCTGCCGCGACATCATGCATTACCTGGAGGTGCGTGCCGAACGCATCGCCGAAGACCCGGTATTCGCCGAGGAACTGGCCGAGCTGGATCAGCGCATCGAGGACGAGGCCCGCGCCCGCCTGCAGGCGCTGGACGATCAGCGTGCGCTGCGTAAATCCGGCGTGCGCAGCGTCGACGATATCGACGAAGACGATGATTTCTTCGACGATGAAGACGACGACGGCCCGGAAATCATTTACGTCCGGGATTAAGCAAATTTCCAACGCCGCTTAATTGCGGCGTTTTTGTAGGTGGGGTGGAACCCATCGTTTTCTGGCTAAGGTTGGAAGATCATGCGTGACAAGGTGACCGGCGCACGGCGCTGGGTGGTGAAGATCGGCAGTGCGCTGCTGACCGCCGACGGGCGTGGCCTGGATCGTGCGGCCATGGCGGTGTGGGTCAAGCAGATGGTGGCGCTGCGCGAGCAGGGCGTCGAATTGGTGCTGGTGTCCTCCGGCGCCGTGGCGGCCGGCATGAGCCGCCTGGGCTGGACCAGTCGACCTAGCGCGATGCACGAACTGCAGGCCGCCGCCGCCATCGGCCAGATGGCGCTGGTGCAGGCCTGGGAGTCGAGCTTCGCCGAGCATGGCCGCCGTACCGCGCAGGTTCTGCTGACCCACGATGACCTCTCCGACCGCAAGCGCTACCTCAACGCGCGCAGCACCCTGCGCACCCTGGTGGGCCTGGACGTGATCCCGGTGATCAACGAGAACGACACCGTGGTCACCGACGAGATCCGCTTCGGCGACAACGACACCCTGGCTGCGCTGGTGGCCAACCTGGTAGAGGCCGATCTGCTGGTGATCCTCACCGACCGCGACGGCATGTATACCGCCGATCCGCGGCACAACCCCGATGCCGAGCTGATCCATGAGGCGCGTGCCGATGACCCGGCGCTGGATGCTGTGGCCGGCGGCGTCGGCGGCGCACTGGGGCGCGGCGGCATGCAGACCAAGCTGCGCGCTTCGCGCCTGGCGGCGCGTTCCGGTGCGCACACCGTCATCGTCGGCGGTGCCATCGAGCAGGTGCTGGCGCGGCTCAAGGCCGGCGAACGCCTGGGTACTCTGCTGGCGCCCGAGCGCGGCCTGCTGGCGGCGCGCAAGCAATGGCTGGCCGGCCACCTGCAGACCCGCGGCACCCTGGTGCTGGACGCCGGCGCGGTGAAGGCGCTGAGTCAGGATCGCAAGAGCCTGCTGCCGGTGGGCGTGAAGGCCGTGCAGGGCAGCTTCCGCCGTGGCGAGATGGTGGTCTGCGTTGCTCCGGATGGTCGCGAGGTCGCCCGCGGCCTGGTCAACTACAGCGCGCTGGAAGCGCAGAAGATCATCGGCCAGCCGTCCGATGCCATCGAGAAGCTGCTGGGCTATGTCGATGAGCCGGAGCTGGTGCATCGCGACAATCTGATCCTCGTTTAAGGAGCACGCATGCGTCCGTTGAAGGGAGTGTTGCTGGGGCTGCTGATGTTGCCCGGCCTGGCACTGGCCGAGACCATCGGTGAAGTGTCTACGGTGTTCAAGTGGGTGGGGCCCAACGACAAGATCGTCGTCGAGGCTTTCGATGACCCCAAGGTGGCGGGCGTGACCTGCTACCTGTCGCGCGCCAAGACCGGCGGCGTGAAGGGTGGCCTGGGGCTGGCCGAGGATCGCGCCGAGGCGTCCATCGCCTGTCGTCAGGTCGGTCCCATTGCATTCAAGGACACGCTCAAGGACGGCGAGGAAGTCTTCAAGGAGCGCACCTCGCTGGTGTTCAAGACCATGCAGGTGGTGCGCTTCTTCGACGCCAGGCGCAACACGCTGGTGTATCTGGTCTACAGCGACCGGGTGATCGAAGGCAGCCCGCAGAATGCGGTGACCGCCATTCCGATCCTGCCCTGGGGCCAGTAGGGTGCGCCGTGCGCACCAGCTCAGGCGATGGAATGCTCGGTGCGCATGGCGCACCCTACGCCTAAAAGAAAACCGCCCCGAGGGGCGGTTTTTTCATGCGTGGCGATCAGCTCGGTACATCCAGCTGCAGGCGCTTGTTCGACTGCGTCTGCACTTCACGGTAGCGCTCGGCATCCTTGGACAGGACATCGGCCATGGCCGGGAAGATTTCGTCCAGCTTGGTGCGCCAGCCTTCGCTCTTGGCCTGCTCGGGGAAGCAGCGGCGAATCAGGTCAAGCATGATCGACACGGTCACCGAGGCACCCGGCGAGGCGCCGAGCAGGGCGGCGATGGTGCCGTCCGCAGCTGCCACCAGTTCGGTACCGAACTGCAGGATGCCGCCGTTCTTGCTGTCCTTCTTGATGATCTGCACGCGCTGGCCGGCCACTTCCAGGCGCCAGTCCTCGGCCTTGGCCTCCGGGTAGAAGCCGCGCAGGGTGTTCAGGCGCTGTTCCTCGGACTGCATCACTTCCTTGATCAGGTAGCGGGTCAGGTCCATGTTGTCGCGCGCCACCGCCAGCATCGGGCCGAGGTTGTTGGGGCGTACCGACAGCGGCAGGTCGAGGAACGAGCCGTGCTTGAGGAACTTGGTGGTGAAGCCGGCGTAAGGCCCGAACAGCAGGGACTTCTTGCCATCCACCACGCGGGTATCGAGGTGCGGCACCGACATGGGCGGCGAGCCCACGGCGGCCTGGCTGTAGACCTTGGCCTGGTGCTGCTTGACGATTTCCGGGTTGTCGCAACGCAGCCACTGGCCGCTTACCGGGAAGCCGCCGAAGCCCTTGCCCTCGGGGATGCCGGACAGTTGCAGCAGCGGCAGTGCGCCGCCACCGGCACCGAGGAAGACGAACTTGCTCTTGAGCTTGCGCGTGGCGCCGGAGCGAGTGTCCTTGATGTCCACCAGCCAGCCTTCACCGTCGCGCTTGAGGTCGGTGACCTTCTGGTTGCAGATGACCTTGGCGTTGGGCTGGCTGGTCAGGTAATCGAGCATCTGCTCGGTGACCGCGCCGAAGTTGACGTCGGTACCGGCCTGCACGCGAGTCATCGCCAACGGTTCGCTGGCATCGCGGCCCGGGATCAGCAGCGGCGCCCATTCGGCGATGGTGGCGCGATCCTCGGTGTACTCTATCTCGGTGAAGGCATGATGCTGACGCAGGGCCTCGAAACGCTTCTTGAGGAAGGCGATGCCGCTGTTGCCGCGCACGAAGCTCATGTGCGGAACCGGATTGATGAAGGTCTTCGGCGATTTGATCGCGCCCTTCTCGATCAGGTAGGCCCAGAACTGCTTGGACTCTTCGAACTGCGCGTTGATGGTCACCGACTTCTTGATGTCGATGCTGCCATCGGCACCTTCCGGGGTGTAGTTCAGTTCGCACAGGGCGGCATGGCCGGTGCCTGCGTTGTTCCAGGGGTTGGAGCTTTCCACCGCGCCGGACTCGCGCAGCTCCACCACTTCCAGCGTGATGCCGGGGTTGAGCTCCTTGAGCAGCACGCCCAGGGTCGCACTCATGATGCCGGCGCCTACCAGCACCACATCTACGCTTTGGTAATCGTTATGCGCCATTAACCTCTCTCCAAGAAAATCTGCACCAGATTGGCGGCCGCATGGCCGTCAGGGCGATACCGTCGGACTCAGGCGCAAGGCCCTGTCGTGAGGAGGGGAAGGTCAAGGCTGGGATTTGCGGACGCAAAACTGTTCATCTGTTCGCCACACTCTTGTGAAGTTTTAAAAACCGTTTTTTTCACGCTCTTTTGGAGCGGTGAACCTCAAAAGCTCGTCTGCCTCGGCGCGCTTTTTGCCCGTGCACGTCATGCATTGCATGGCTGCAATCGGTTCTGCATCTGGGCTAAAAGGCGGCTGGCCGGAAATGGCAGCACGAAGTGGGCGACTCTCTGGGGCGGGAGCGATGATGTTGCAGGCCCGATCAGGAGACGTCCTTATAATCGGGGCGCGATTATAACGGTGAATGAGGGGAAATTGATCGCCCTGCGTGACTTTTCTTCTTCCGCCGGTCAGGCCGCCAACGGAGAGGGGTTCGATGCGCGAGTGACGACTGGCACAACCCTGACGCCGGCAGGCAGTGGCGCGCCGAGCCAGGAGATGTGCGCTTCGCTCACTTCGACCCAACCGGCCTGGTTCGGGTGTTCGCGCATCTGGCGCAGGGCGCGGCAATGGCCCTGTGCATCGAGGAGGGCGAAGTGGCGCATGGGGCGAGGGCTGAACAGGCGACGCAACAGCATGGCGAAGGCTCCAGCGTAAGGGCTGGTAGCCTTTATGCCAGGGCGCGGTGACAGGGTGATGACAGGAACCGCGGCAACCCGCCGGAGGTCTCATGCAGCGCTACTGTCGGCGTCAGGCGGTGCTGGGTATACTGCCGGCCACTTTATACCTCACTCGGAGAGAGAGCATGCTGCACCGTGCGTTGATCGCCTTGCTTGCTGCCGCCAGCCTGACCCTGGCCGGCTGCGCCCTCAGCCCTCAGCAACTCACCCCGCAACCCAAACTCACCAGCTCGCTGACCCCGGTGGGGCAGGGGCAGCCGGTGGTGGTACGGGTGGCCGACGGCCGTCCTTCGCCGGTACTGGGTACCCGCGGTGGCCTGTATCCGGAAACCAGCGCCATCAGCGTCAGCAGCGACGCCATCCTGCCGCGTTTGCAGGCAGAGGCGGAGGCGGCGGTGCGTCTGCTCGGCTTCACCCCGTCTGCCAATGCCTACAATGCGCCACAACTGACCATCACCCTGGCTGAGTTGAAGTACCAGTCGCCGAAGGAAGGCATGTATGTCACCGAAGCGGACATCTCTGCCTCCATTCGTGCCGATGTGCAGGGCGGTAGCCGCCGTTACACCGGCCGTTACGGCGCTTCGCTGAACCAGCGTTTCGGCACTGCGCCGAACCAGCAGACCAACACCAAGCTGGTGACCGATGTGCTCAGCGATGCACTGACCCGGGCCTTCAAGGACCCGACCATCGGCCAGGTACTGCTGCAGTAACGCTGCAGATAGCAAAACGCCCCGCAATGCGGGGCGTTTTCGTTTGTGCGGGAGCTTCAGGCGGCCTGATCGTAGAGCTCCGGCAGGCTCATGCCGGTGCGATTGTCGATATCCGGCAGGTCGTAATGCTCGTGGCCGCCAAGGGCGCAGTAGACCAGCCAGTGCTGGTCCTGCACGTTGAAGGAGAGTTCATCGATCACGGCGTCCACTTCATCCAGCGAATCGATCAGGTAATCGCGATCCAGCGGTTGGGGATTGAGCATGGCAGGTCCTCCGAGGACATAGGGGATTGGCTCCAGCAACAGTCGTGACTGTTTGGTCACTGTCAGAGATACAAACCCTAGGCCAGGCATATGACAGTTTTCAGACGATTTCGGGATAGCGAGCGGCGTTCGTCGGAAACGAACTTCATAAAAGCGGGTTTTCAGTACACTGCGCGACGACTTTTCGGGGGCTGAGACGCGCCTGTTTTCAGCCGAAATCCCCATTCTGGTGCGGTGGCGAGCTTGCTGCACCACGCTGTTCTCGAGGTGTCGCATGTCGCTGCAGATGTTGTGGTCGCTGTTTCTCGCCCATCCGTCAGGGGCGGTGAATTCGTTGGCGCTGTTCTTCGCTCTGGCTGGCGCCTGGTTGTGCCTGATGACCCGCTTGCGCGAGCAGCGCGGTCTGGCACGTGTACTGGCGCAAGGCGAACTGGAGACGCTGGATGACGGCGACGAGCGCACCCTGCGGATCAACCGCTTCTTCTATCGTTTCGGGGCCACCTGCCTGGGCGCGGCTCTGCTGCTGTCCTGGTTCAGCACGCGCTTGTAGTCACGGATGAATCAATGAAAACGGCAGCCATGGGCTGCCGTTTTCGTTTCTGCCGCAGGGCTTACAGGGGCAGGCCGGCCTTGATCCGGTACTGGTTTCGCACCGGGTTGGCGTATTGCAGGATCAGGAACGGTTTCTCTTCGGCGCTGCAGGCGGCCAGGCGCTTGTTCCATTGGGCTTCGGCCTTGGCCAGCTCCTCGGCTGCGAACAGTTCATGCGCCGCGGGTACGTTCAGCTCGGCCTCGCGACCGTCCCACATGGCATAGGCCAGGTAATGCACCGGGAACAGGCGGTACTGGCCGAGGATGTGTCGGTCCAGCGCCTGTGCGAGCTGCTTGGTGTCCTCCAGGCCGGCGACCGGCGGGCCGAAGTGCAGGTGCACGCGGCCCTTGTAGCCGGTGATGCCCAGGGCGATGCTGGCGTCGTCTTCACCCGGCGCCTTGGTGTAGCTGCCGGTGGCGGCGCGCACGCTCAGCTCGCGTGCCTTGGCCAGGTCGCAGGGGTCGTATTCGTAGCTGATCGAAACCGGGATCAGGTTGAGCGAGTCGATCACCGCAGCGAACGGCTCGTCCTTGCGGCTCATGTGGAACATCTTGAGGATCGCCGAGTCGGTGCGGTCGTCACCGTCCTTGGCACGGCCTTCGGCCTGGGCGATCCAGATCGATTCGCCGTCTTCGCGGATCGAGTGGTTGATGTAGGCGGAAAGCAACTGGTACGCCGCCAGCTTCTCGCGGCGGCCGCTGATCGAGCGGTGCACGATGAAGCTCTTGTTCAGGCGCATCAGATCGCTGACGAAGGGGCGTTGCAGCAGGTTGTCGCCAATGGCGATGCGCGGCGTCTGCAGGCCGGCATGGTAGACGGCGTAGTTGACGAAGGCCGGGTCCATGACGATGTCGCGATGGTTGGCCAGATACAGATAGGGCTTGCCCGGCTGCAGGTGCTCCAGGCCGGAGTAGCTGATGCCGTCGCTGGCGTGCTCGATGGTGCGGTCTATGTAGGGCTCGATCTTTTCCTGCAGCTTGGAGACCGAATCGATGCTGGCGAACTCGCTGCGCAGGCGCGCGGCGATCAGCGGCTTGAGCAGCCAGCCCAGTGGCCCGGCCAGGCGCGGAAAACGGAAGCGGGTAAGGGTGCCGAGAAACGCCTGGTCGGCGAGCAGGCGCGCCAGAACGGGGCGCACTTCTGCATCGGCATAGGGTCGGATGGCATCGAATGCGCCCATCATGCTCTCTTGTTCTAAAACGGCTAAGGTTGAATGAGGATCTGCCCGGCAGGGTGAGCAATAGACCGGCGATTATACCGCCAAGTCACACGGAGGCCGCGATGCTGGAGAGCGAGTCTTATCTCTGCCCCTACTGCGGTGAGCCGGCCGAGGCCGTGCTCGACCTGTCGGGAGGCGATCAGTCCTATATCGAGGATTGTCCGGTGTGCTGCCGGCCGATCCTGTTCGAGCTGCATACCGATGGTGTCGACTGGCAGTTGGAAGTACGGGGAGAGAACGACTGATGCAGCGAATCTACGAACCGGAGAATCTGCTGGAAGGGCAGATGCTGTTGGGCATGCTCGCCAGCGAGGGTATCGAGGCGCACCTGCTCGGCCAGCATCTGGTCGGTGCCGTGGGCGAGCTGCCGGCATGTGGTCTGCTCGGCCTGCTGGTGGCGGACGAGGATGCCGAGCGGGCGCGGGCGCTGATCGGTGCGTACAATGCCGCGCAACCCTTGCCCGGCGACGAGCCGGAGTCCTTTCAGGGCGTATTGCTGTGCTGATGCGCTCTTTGCCGTTTCTCGAGTACTTCCATGTCCGGACGCTACGCCCTGTTTCGTTGGTCTCCCGCTTTCGCGGCGCTGCCCGGTTTTCCGGCCGATCAGCAGCCGCACTGGAACATCGCGCCTAACGGCCAGGTGCTGTTGTTGCGCGCGGGGCGCGACGGGCGGGAAGCGGCGCGTGCTCGCTGGGGGCTGACCCCGGCCTGGCTGCAGGACCTGTCCAAAACCCCCGCCCATGCCCGCGCCGAAACCCTCGCCGAGCAGCCGATGTTTCGCGAGCCCTTTCGCCTGCGCCGCGGCTTGTTGCCGGCCAATGGCTTCTACGAGTGGCGCGGTTCCGCGCGCAAGCGGCCGTACTGGATGACCAGTGGCGACTCGCTGATGTACTTCGCAGCGCTGTGGGAGGTCTATCCGGTGGGGGGGCACGAGTATCTGAGCGTGGCCATGATCACTCAGGAGGCTGCCTCGCTGCGCCGCCCGCTGATTCTCGGCGAGCACGAACAGGCATTGTGGTTGAGCAACGACACGCCGCCCGAGCAACTGGCAGCGCTGCTGGCCAAGCCGCAGGTTGCGCTGCGTGAGCGCGCACTGGCCACGCTGGTCAACGATCCGAAGCTGGATGCGCCGGAGTGCCTGACTCCGGCGTGAAGCCTTAGGCTGTCGTGGGACGGCTAGGCCGTGCCCCCGCAACAACCGCTGGAAGAGTGGTGCGCATGGCGCACCCTACAAGCCGCTTACACCTTGAATTGATTGATCAGCCTGCGCTGCTGTTCGGCCAGCTTGGTCAGTTCGGCGCTGGCCTGGCTGGCCTCGTCGGCACCGGCAGCGACCTCGTTGGCCACCTGGCCGATGTTGGTGACGTTGCGGTTGATGTCTTCGGCCACCGCGCTCTGTTCTTCCGCTGCACTGGCAATCTGCGTGTTCATGTCGTTGATCACCGAGACCGCCTGGGTAATGGATTCCAGCGAGTGGGCGGCCTGGTTGGCATGCTCCACGCTGTCGTCGGTCTTGCTCTGGCTCTGTTCCATGACCTTGACCACTTCGCGGGTGCCTTGCTGCAGCTGCTGGATCATGCTCTGGATTTCTTCGGTGGCCTGCTGGGTCTTCTGCGCCAGGTTGCGTACCTCGTCGGCGACCACGGCGAAGCCTCGGCCCTGTTCGCCGGCGCGTGCGGCTTCGATGGCGGCGTTGAGTGCCAGCAGATTGGTCTGTTCGGCGATGCCACGAATGGCGACGAGGATGGCGTTGATGTTCTCGCTGTCCTTGGCCAGGTTCTGCACCACGCCGACGGCGCGGCCGATCTCGCTGGCCAGGGCGGCGATGGCGGCCGAGGTTTCCTGGACCACCTGCTTGCCCTGATTGGCCGCCTGGTCGGCGTGGTGCGCGGCTTCGGCGGCCTGAGTGGCGTTGCGCGCCACGTCCTGCGCGGTGGCGGTCATCTGGTGCACGGCAGTGGCCACCAGTTCGATTTCCGCCAGCTGCTTCTGCACGCCCTGGTTGGTGCGGATGGCGATATCGGCGGTGTGCTCGGAGGAGTCGCTGACCTTTTGTACCGAGGTCACCACGTCGCCGATCATGGTCTGCAACTTGGCGAGGAAGGCGTTGAAGCCCTGGGCGATACGGCCCAGCTCGTCGTTGCGTTCCACCTGCAGGCGCACGGTCAGATCGCCGTCGCCCTTGGCGATGTCATCAAGCATGCCGACCATCTGCCGCAGCGGGCGGGCGATGCCGTAGCCGACGAACCAGATCACCAGCAGACCGAGGCCGGCGATCAGCAGGCCGACCAGGGCCATGCCCAGGGTGTCGCCGTCGCGCTGGGCGCTCAGCTCGGCCTGCAGTTGGCGCAGATCGGCCATCACGGTGTCCAGCGGCAGCACCAGCATCAGCACCCAGCGGGCGTCGCTCTGGCCGATGGCGAAGCTGAGAAACAGCTCGATATGACTTTTGGCGGGATCGTCCTCGACATGGATGTCGTACTTCGGCGTGCCGGGTTGCAGGCCGCTCAGGTTGGCCAGCTCGTTGGCATCGAGCAGCAGCGTCGCCGGTTCGCCAAGCTTGTCCGGCGCCTGGGTCGAGGCCACCAGGCGGCCGTTGCCGGCGATCAGCGCCATCTCGCCGGCGCCGCCATAGAGCTGGGCGTCAGCCTTGGTCAGCAGATCCTGGATGAAGTTGACGGCCAGGTCGGCACCGGCGATGCCGCGAAACTCGCCGTCCACAAGAATCGGCGAGGTGAAGGAGGCGAGCATGGTCATCTTGCCGCCGACGTCGTAGGGGGCCGGGTCGATCACGCAGGGGCGTTTGCGCTCCTTGGCGCACAGGTAGTACTCGCCCTCACGAACGCCGGTGGGGAGCAGGGTCTCGCTTTCCATCGAGCCGATGGCGTCGATCCCCAGGCTGCCGTCGGCATTGCGGTACCACCAGGGCAGGAAACGGCCGCTGCCGTCGTAGCCGTTCTCGCTGCTGCCGGCATAGAGGTCGTCGCTGGCGTCGAAGGCATTCGGCTCCCAGCCGATGTAGCTGCCGAGCAGTTTGGGATTCTGCGCCGTGGTCTCACGCACCAGGTTGGCCAGCTCCTCGCGGCTGATGCTGAGCAGCGGGCTGCCGCTGGCGTCGGTCATGCCGAGCATGGCGTTGACCCGGGCCAGGCCGGCGGTGATCTGCAGCGGCTGTTCCAGTTCGCGCTGGATTTCGCTGACCTGCGCCTGGGCCAGGGCCGCCAGGCGTTGTTCGATGATCTGTTCGAGCAGCGTCTGGGTGCGCTGCTGGACCAGTGCCTGGGTACGGCTGCTGGCGAACAGGGCATAGAGCACCAGGGCCACGACCACCAGCAGCACGCTGGCACCGGCAAGAAAGGCGACGGAAAACTGGACCGACTTGAACTTCATGGGAGCTCCGGAGCGCGAGAGACCTGTCTCAGGTATCGGCTGCAACAGGACGAAACCTTAATGGGCTGGCGCGGCCCATCCGGGTAGCGGTATTGGTTCTAGCAAAGATGGCGCACGGCGATCGCGCAAGTGCCGTGGTTGCCCGGGGTGTTGGAGCGGCCTAGCATAGGGCCGTCGTTTCAAGGAGATCGCTCGATGAGCAAGGTTGTTAACCTGAGTGGCCTGGCCGTGGCGTTGCTGCTGGCGGGCTGCCAGGCGGTGAATACCACCAGCGGTGGTGCGGTGGGCGTGGAGCGCAAGCAGTACATGTTCAGCATGCTGTCGGCCGAGCAGGTCAACCAGATGTATGCGCAGTCCTATCAGCAGACGCTGAGCGAGGCGTCGAGCAAGGGCGTTCTGGACAAGACCAGCAATAATGCCAAGCGCCTGCAGGCCGTCGCGGCGCGCCTGATTCCCCAGGCCCCGCGTTTTCGTCCGGATGCGGCCAACTGGCAGTGGGAGGTCAATCTGATCAAGAGCCCCGAGCTCAATGCCAACTGCGGCCCCGGCGGCAAGATCATCTTCTACAGCGGCATCATCGAGAAGCTCAAGCTGACCGACGACGAGATCGCCGCGATCATGGGTCACGAAATGGCGCATGCCCTGCGCGAGCACAGCCGCGAGGCCATGTCCAAGGCCTATGGCATCCAGATGGCCAGGCAGGGCGCCGGCGCCTTGCTCGGCCTCGGTGAAGGCGGAATGGCATTGGCCGATACGGTGGTGCAGTACAGCCTGACGCTGCCCAACAGCCGCGCCAACGAGAACGAAGCGGACCTCATCGGCCTGGAGCTGGCGGCCCGTGCGGGGTACAACCCCAACGCGGCGATCAGCCTGTGGCAAAAGATGGAGGCCGCTGGCGGCGGTGCGCCGCCCGAGTTCATGAGCACTCACCCTTCGTCCAGCAGCCGTATCGCGTCGCTGCAGGCCGCCATTCCCAAGGTGATGCCACTGTACGAACAGGCCAGGGCCGGGCGCTGAGCCCAGGTCTCGGCAGCAGAACGACGGCGCGGCGTGAGCACTCACGACGCGCCGTCGGCGTTTCAGGGCAGGGCTTTTTCCGCGAAGGGGCGGGTTTGCAGGCCCAGTTGCGCGCGGAAGCTTTCCATGTCAAACATGGTGCAGATTTCGCGGATCTCATGGCCTGGTGTCAGGCTCCAGAACGCCATGGCCGAGATGCTGAGGACCTTGTCGCTGGGCGGGTAGCCCAGGGCTGGCCTCTGGATAGTGCCGATCAGGGTGCTCCAGGTGACCACCTTGTAGTCCTCGGCAATGCATTCTTCGACCAGTACCTGCAGGTCCGGCATCGCGTGGCGGATGTCCTGGACCATCTGGGCGAAGCCGGCGCTGTCGAGCGGGGTGCCGATGAACGAGCTCTTGTAGAGAAAGTCGCGGCTGTGCAGCTGTTCGGCCAGCGCCAGGCGGCCCTTGTTCCACGTCAGGTCGATGTGCTGGCACACCACCTTCTTGCGATCATCCAATGACATGACGCCCTCCAGACTGCTGGCTCAATTGCGTGATCTGTCGGCAATTTAGCAGCAGGCGGGAGGGGGCTGGGATTGGCCGAAATGCCGCTTCGCTGGCGTCAGCGATGTGTCATAGCAACCCGCTCAGCGTCAGCGCCTGATAGCCGGCATAGACGGCCAGGGCGGCAAAGGCGCATGCAGCCAGGCGGCGGATCAGCGTTAGCGGCAGGCGCTCGGCGGCGAAGTTGCCCGCCAGCACCACCGGCACGTTGGCGATCAGCATGCCCAGGGTGGTGCCGATCACCACCAGCACGAAATGCGGGTACTGCGCCGCCAGCATCACCGTGGCGACCTGGGTCTTGTCGCCCATCTCGGCGAGGAAGAAGGCGATCAGGGTGGTGAGGAAGGGGCCGTACTTCTTCAGGCCGGATGCTTCGTCCTCGTCCAGCTTGTCGGGGATCAGCGTCCAGGCGGCCACGGCAATGAAGCTGGCGGCGAGTATCCAGCTCAGGGTGGCGGGGGAGAAGAATCCGGCGACCCAGTTGCCAACGGCACCTGCGGCGAAATGGTTGGCCAGGGTGGCGACCACGATGCCCCAGATGATCGGCCAGGGCTTGCGAAAGCGCGCGGCCAGCAACAGGGCAAGCAATTGCGTCTTGTCGCCGATTTCGGCAAGGGCAACGATGAGGGTGGGGACGAACAGGGATTCCAGCATCAGGCTTCCTAAAGGGGCGGGTCGACACGGCTATGACACGTACGACCTTCCCGCCCCGGGTAAGGTGTGCGTGTCATAGGTCTTGTCAAACCGCAGGCCTCTCTATGAAGGCCTTGGGTCGCACGCGCCATGCTCTGCGGAGCAAGTGTGTTGACGCGTGCCGGGCGAGCAGGGCGCTCGCGGGAGACTACTCCCCTAGGACGGGCGCCATTGTGCCCAAGCGTTGCGTTCCGGGCAACCCCACTCAGCGACGTGCGCTGTAGATGCGAAAACCGTCGGCCTCGGCCAGGGTGCGGCAAGGGCCGAGATGGTGCTCGATCAACGGTGGATACTTGAGGAAACTGTTAGCCACCAGCCGCAGCTCGCCGCCTTCGCGCAGGTGGCGCGCGGCCTGGGTCAGCAGGTTTTCGCTGGCCTGATAGTGGGTATGTACGCCCTGGTGAAACGGCGGGTTGCTGACGATGGCGGCCAGCTCCCCGGGCGCCGACTCGATGCCCGTGCCGGCGATCAGCTCGGCCTCCAGCCCGTTGCGGGCCAGGGTCAGGCGACTGCTGGCCAGGGCGAAGGCATCGACGTCCAGCAGGCTGACGTGGCTGGATGGGTAACGACGCTTGAGGGTGGCGCCGATCACGCCTGCGCCGCAGCCGAAATCCAGCAGATGTCCCTGCGGCAGATTGTCCAGATGCTCCAGCAGCAGGGCGCTGCCACGATCCAGGCGGCCGTGGGCGAATACGCCCGGCAGGCTCACCACCTGCAGCGGTCCGTCGGCCAGTTGCAGGCTATAGACCTGGGCCAGGGCGTCGAGATCGGGCGTTGCCGGCGCCTGCTCGATCTGCACGCTCCAGAGCTGGCAGTGGCGCGCGCTGTCGAGCTTGCGCGGCTTGCCGTAGACCGCCAGTTGCTTGGCCGCGCGCTCGATGCCGCCGCGCTTCTCGCCCACCAGATAAAGCGGCCGGCCAGTCAGTCGCGAGGCGAGCGCCTGCAGCAGGTAGTCGGTCAGCTCGCGTGATTTCGGCAGGAACAGCACGGCCGCGCGATAGTCGCCTTTCGGCATCTGCGTGTCGAAGTGGCTACGACCGGCAAAGCGCGCCGCCAGTTGCGTCTGGTCGCCGGCATGCCAGCTCCAGCCATGCGCCTGCGGCAGGACGCCGAGCAGGTCGTCGGCCGGCAGGCCAGCCAGCAACAGCTCGCCTTCGAACAGCTCGGCCTGGCGCAGGAGAACTTCGCTTCGCGGGTCCATGGTGCTTCCTGAAATCTGTGATGCGAAAAAATTGAGGGGGCGGGGCGAGCTCGGCTCGCGAAACCGGGCATCGCTGTTAAGCGCACGCCACCTCGTCGCTCCCTTAAAAAGCTGCGCAGCTTACCCGACCACCCGGCGCGGCGCACCGGCGAAGAAGGCTTCTGCGTTTTCCACCACCTGGGCGACGATGCGCTGACGTGCCTCGCGGCTACCCCAGGCGTTGTGCGGGGTGACGATCAGCCGCGGGATGTCGCCAGTCAGCAGCGGGTTGCCGTCTTTCGGTGGTTCCTGCGTCAGTACGTCGGTGGCCGCGCCGCCCAGATGACCGCGGCGCAAGGCGTCGGCCAGTGCTTGTTCGTCGACCAGGCCACCACGGGCGGTGTTAACCAGCAGGGCCTGCGGCTTCATCAGGGCCAGCTCGGCAGCGCCGATCAGGTTGCGGGTCTGCTCGTTGAGCGGGCAGTGCAGGGTCAGCGCATCGACCTGTGGCAGCAGCTCGTGCAAAGCCAGGCGGTCGGCGCGCGCTGGTCTGCCCGGCAGCTGGCCAAGCACCACGCGCATGCCGAAGGCCTCGGCCAGGCGGGCCACCGCGCTGCCCAGTTCACCGTGGCCTAGCAGGCCGAGGGTCTTGCCCTCGAGTTCGACGATGGGGTGGTCGAGCAGGCAGAACTGGCTGGCCTGCTGCCAGCGACCGGCAGCCACGTCGCGCTGGTAGTCGGGCAGGCGGGTGGCCAGTGCCAACAGCAGCAGCAGGGTGTGCTGAGCCACCGAAGGGGTACCGTAACCCTGGCAGTTGCTCACCGTCACCCCATGGGCACGGGCGGCGTTCAGGTCGATGTTGTTGGTGCCGGTGGCGGTGACCAGCACCAGTTTCAGCTCGGGGCAGGCAGCGAAGGTGGCGGCATTCAGCGGCACCTTGTTGCTGATGGCCACCTGGGCGCCCTGCAGGCGCTCGGCAACCTGCTCGGGGGCGGTCTGTGCATGCAGCGTCAGTTCGGCAAAGGCCTGCTGCAGGGGATGCATGTCGAGGTCGCCGAGGTCGAGGGAAGCATGGTCGAGGAATACGGCGCGGGCGCTGTTGCTCATCAGCTGTACCTTTTCGCAGAGGGGGCGCAGGAGTAGATTGGCGAGCCTATCAGACCTCGACTGCCGCTGCGGAGCCCTCATGTACTGGACCGAGTTCCTCACCGTTGCCCTGATTCACCTGCTGGCCGTGGCCAGCCCGGGCCCCGATTTCGCCATTGTGGTGCGCGAGAGCGTGGCCTATGGGCGGCGTGCGGGGTTGTTCACCGCCTTCGGTGTCGGCACCGGCATCCTGGTACACGTGACCTATTCGCTGCTCGGTATCGGCCTGATCGTTTCGCAGTCCATCGTGCTGTTCAACGCGCTGAAATGGCTGGCCGCCGCTTATCTGCTGTACATCGGCATCAAGGCGCTGCGCGCGCGTCCGGCAGACCCGGCCAGTGCCGAGCTGAACCTGGCGGCAGGTGAGCGCAGTGGCCGTGGCGCCTTCGTCACCGGCTTCGTGACCAACGGCCTGAACCCCAAGGCGACCTTGTTCTTCCTGTCGCTGTTCACCGTGGTGATCAACCCGCACACGCCGGTGGCGGTGCAGGCCGGTTATGGCCTGTATCTGGCGCTGGCCACCGCCTTCTGGTTCTGCCTGGTGGCCTGGCTGTTCAGTCAGCAGCGTGTACGCGCTGGCTTTGCCCGCATGGGGCATTGGTTCGACCGGCTGATGGGCGCGGTGCTGGTGGGCATCGGCGTGAAGCTGGCGCTGACCGAGATGCGTTAAACGAAAGAGCCCCGCGACTGCGGGGCTCTTTCGTGATGGGCTGGCTTACAGCAGTTCGATGGCCACGGCAGTGGCTTCGCCGCCGCCGATGCACAGCGAGGCGATACCGCGCTTGCCGCCTTTCTTCTGCAGGGCGTTGATCAGGGTAAGGATGATCCGCGAGCCGGTGGAGCCGACCGGGTGCCCCTGAGCGCAGGCGCCACCGAAGACGTTGACCTTGGCGTGATCCAGACCGTGTTCGCGCATGGCCAGCATGGTCACCATGGCGAACGCTTCGTTGATCTCGAACAGGTCCACCTCATCCTTGTTCCAGCCGGTCTTCTTCAGCAGGTTGCTCATGGCGCCGATGGGCGCCAGGGTGAACTCGCTCGGGTCCTGACTCTGGGTGGCGTGGGCAACGACCCTGGCCAGCGGTTTGAGGCCGCGCCTGGCAGCTTCCTCGGCAGTCATCAGCAGCAGGGCGCTGGCGCCGTCGGAGATGGAACTGGCGTTGGCGGCGGTGATGGTGCCGTCCTTTTTGAAGGCGGGTTTGAGCGCAGGAATCTTGTCCAGATTGGCAGTCAGCGGCTGCTCGTCATCCTTGACCACCACTTCGCCTTTGCGCGAGCTGACGGTGATCGGCACGATCTCGGCATCCAGCGAGCCGTCCTTGATTGCAGTCTGGGCACGCTTGAGCGACTCGATGGCGTAGGCGTCCATTTCCTCGCGGGTGATGCCGTATCGGTCGGCGGTCTCCTGGGCGAAGGAGCCCATCAGGCGGCCAGTGCGCGCGTCTTCCAGGCCGTCGAGGAACATGTGGTCCTTGATCTCGCCATGGCCTATGCGCAGGCCGGTGCGGGCCTTCTCCAGTACGTAGGGGGCGTTGGACATGCTTTCCATGCCGCCAGCGATCATCACCTGGTTGCTGCCGGCCTTGAGCGAGTCGAAGGCCATCATCACCGCCTTCATGCCCGAGCCGCACAGCTTGTTGATGGTGGTGCAGCCGGTGGCGCTTGGCAGGCCGGCATTGAGCGAGGCCTGGCGTGCCGGGCCCTGCTTGAGGCCGGCCGGCAGTACGCAGCCCATGATCACTTCCTGCACCTCGGCCGGCTCGATACCGGCGCGCTTGACTGCCTCGCGGATGGCGGCAGCGCCCAGATCGACGGCGGCCACGCTGGCCAGGCTGCCCTGGAAACCGCCCATGGGAGTACGGGCGCCGCTAACGATGACGATATCGGACATGGTGTTACCTCGAACGAACGTGTGACTCGGTGCCGCCTTGTTTGTGGCGTGCTCTCTACGGCTGCCAGCCTCCGGGCTGTCGCGCAGCGACGTCAAGAACTGCTCCCGAAAGTTTTTCAGGACTGGCGGGTTGTCTCGATTCTAACCTGTGACTAAAAGTGGCCATAGAGTCACGTTGCAAATCATTCTTTGGGCTGATTTCGCTGTGCAGGCACCGCTCTAGAGTCGCTGCATCATAAATTCCTGGCGTGCCTCAAGGTGACTTCATGCTGCAGACCCGACTGATCCCTTCCGCTACCAATGCCCACGCTTATCCGCTGCTGATCAAGCGCCTGCTGCTGTCCGGCAGCCGCTATGAGAAGACCCGGGAAATCGTCTATCGCGACAAGCTGCGTTACAGCTACGCCACCTTCAACGAGCGCGTCGCCCGGCTGGCCAACGTGCTCAGCGGGGCCGGGGTCAAGGCCGGCGATACCGTGGCGGTGATGGACTGGGACAGCCACCGCTATCTCGAGTGCATGTTCGCCATTCCCATGCTCGGCGCGGTGCTGCACACCATCAATATTCGCCTGTCGCCGGACCAGATCCTCTACACAATGAACCACGCCGAGGACCGCTTCGTGCTGGTCAACAGCGAGTTCGTGCCGCTGTACAACGGCATTGCCGGGCAACTGACCACCGTCGAGAAGACCCTGCTGCTGACCGATGGCGATGACAAGAGCGCCGAACTGCCGAACCTCGTCGGTGAATACGAGAGCCTGCTGGCGGCGGCCAGCCCCAGCTACGACTTCGCCGACTTCGACGAGAACTCCGTAGCCACTACCTTCTATACCACCGGCACCACCGGTAACCCCAAGGGTGTGTACTTCACTCATCGGCAACTGGTGCTGCACACCCTGTCGATGGCGACCACCATGGGCGGCCTGGACAGCATTCGCCTGCTGGGCAACGACGATGTCTACATGCCGATCACGCCGATGTTCCACGTGCACGCCTGGGGCGTGCCCTACGTGGCCACCATGCTCGGGGTCAAGCAGGTGTACCCGGGGCGCTACGAGCCGGACATGCTTTGCCGGCTGATCAAGGAAGAGAAGGTCAACTTCTCCCACTGCGTGCCGACCATCCTGCAGATGGTGCTCAATGCCCCTGGCGCGCAGGGGCATGACTTCGGCGGCATGAAGATGATCATCGGTGGCAGCGCGCTGAACCGTTCGCTGTACGAGGCGGCCAAGGCGCGCGGCATCCAGCTCACGGCAGCGTATGGCATGTCCGAGACCTGCCCGCTGATTTCCTGTGCCTACCTCAACGAGGAGCTGCGCGCCGGCAGCGAGGACGAGCGCACCACCTACCGCATCAAGGCCGGCATTCCGGTGCCGTTGGTGGAGGCGGCCATCATGGACAGCGAAGGCAAGCTGTTGCCCAGCGATGGTGAAACCCAGGGCGAGTTGGTCCTGCGCGCGCCCTGGCTGACCCAGGGTTACTTCCGGGAGCCGGAGAAGGGCGAGGAGCTCTGGGCGCATGGCTGGCTGCACACCGGTGACGTGGCCACCATCGACGGCATGGGCTTCATCGAGATTCGCGATCGCATCAAGGACGTGATCAAGACCGGCGGCGAGTGGATTTCCTCCCTGGAGCTGGAAGACCTGATCAGCCGGCACCCGGCCGTCCGCGAAGTCGCCGTGGTCGGTGTGCCCGATCCGCAGTGGGGCGAGCGTCCCTTCGCCCTGCTGGTGGTACACGAGGGACAGGCACTGGACGCCAAGGGGTTGAAGGAACACCTCAAGCCGTTCGTCGAGCAGGGCCATATCAACAAGTGGGCGATACCCACGCAGATCGCGCTTGTTACCGAAGTTCCCAAGACCAGTGTCGGCAAGCTGGACAAGAAGCGCATTCGCGTCGATATCGCTCAATGGCAGGAGGCCGGGAGCGCATTCCTGTCCACGCTGTAAGGTGCGAACTGGCTGGGTGGTCGAAGTGACTGCCCAGTCAAACAAGCGTTTGGCTTGCTAATTGCTGTTTCACGTCCATGCTTGGCTAGGGGCAGGGTCTGAAACCTGCGAGCCAGAGTGCCTGGGGGCTGCAAATCACACTTTCGAGGGATCAAGCAGTAGTACCCGCTGGCTATAGTCCAAGCATCCATAACAAAAAACACATGGAGTAGCGTCGATGACAAAAACAACACCCTACTGGCGCCTGGCGAAACTGCCGCTGGCAGTCAGCCTCGCTTCCACCCTCGCCGCTCCGGCATTCGGTGTCACTTTCAATATCGGCGAGATCGAGGGTCAGTTCGATTCGCAACTGTCCGTCGGTGCCAGCTGGGCGGTGCGTGGTGCCGACCCGAGCCTGGTCGGCCTACGCAACGGTGGCGGGGCCTCGTCCCAGACCGGCGACGACGGTCGTCTGAACTTCAAGAAGGGCGAGACCTTCTCGAAAATCTTCAAGGGCATCCACGACCTCGAGCTGAAATACGGCGATACCGGTGTGTTCGTGCGCGGCAAGTACTGGTATGACTTCGAGCTGAAAGACGAGAGCCGCCTGCTCTACGACATCGACGACAGCAACCGCAAGACCGCCGCACAATCGTCCGGCGTGCAATTGCTCGACGCATTCCTCTATCACAACTACACCATCGCAGAGCTGCCGGGCAGCGTGCGCGTCGGCAAGCAGGTGGTGAGCTGGGGCGAGAGCACCTTTATCCAGAACTCGATCAACTCGATCAACCCGGTGGATGTCGCGGCATTCCGTCGTCCCGGTGCCGAGATCAAGGAAGGCCTGATCCCGGTCAACATGTTCTATGTGTCGCAAAGCCTGACCGACAACCTTTCGGCCGAGGTGTTCTATCAGCTCGAGTGGGATCAGACGGTTCTCGACAACTGCGGCACCTTCTTCGCTCTTGATGTGCTGGCCGACGGCTGTACTGATCGTCTGGCCGTAGATGGCTCCGATTTTGGCGGTCCAGGTAGTCCTCGTTACGCTTATTTGAGCCGTCTGGGTGATAACGATGCCCGTGACAGCGGGCAATACGGTATCGCCCTGCGTTGGTTCTCGCCGGAACTGGACACCGAGTTTGGCTTCTACACCATGAACTACCACAGCCGTACGCCGAATCTCTCCTACGTCGCTGGGCGAGGTGCTTATCTACCGGGGATAAGCCCATCAGATGGGCCTCAGTTTGCCGACCCGTCAATTGGTCAACTTCATGCAGGTTACTACCTGGATTATGCGGAAGATATCCGTCTGCATGGCATGAGCTTCTCCACTACTGCAGGCTCGGCTTCTATCGCAGGTGAAATCAGCTATCGGCCGAATATGCCGATGCAGATCAACACCATCGACTTGACGTTGGCGTCTATCCTGCAGACGGGCTTGGCCTACACCAATAGTCCGATATATACCAGTGGTCATGCTCAGGGCTTTGAAGGGGAAGTTCTGCAGGGTTATGTACGCAAGCCGTTGACTCAGGCGCAAGTTACCGTTACCCAATTTATCGATCAGGTCGCTGGTGCCGAGCGTCTCACTCTCGTTGGTGAAGTCGGTTATTCGCATGTTAGCAATCTGGGCAAGAATGAACTGCGCTTCGGTCGGGCCCCAGAGTTTGGTAGCGGTCCCCTAGCTACTCCGGGCCTCTGCGAGACTGTAGGTAACTCGGCTAATCCTCAAGAATGCAATAACAAGGGGTTCTACACCACCACTTCGTGGGGATATCGTGCTCGCGCAATCTTGGATTACAACAATGCATTCGCCGGCGTAAACCTCAGGCCCAGCCTGTCTTGGTCGCATGACGTGGACGGCTATGGTCCGACCTTCAACGAGGGCAACAAGGCAATCAGCCTGGGCCTGGATGCCGAGTATCAGAATACTTACACCGCCAGCCTGTCCTACACCGATTTCTTCGGTGGTAAGTACAACACCAACATTGATCGCGACTTCGTCGCACTCAGCTTTGGCGTGAACTTCTAAGCGGTCAGGAATTTCGAGGAATCATGATGCAAATGAAAACAACAAAAAAACTGTGGCAAAGCGGTGTCCTGACCCTGTCTCTGCTGGCGACCAGCGTGATGGCGGCAGTGTCGCCGGATGAAGCGGCCAAGCTGGGTGCCAGCCTGACGCCGGTCGGTGCTGAAATGGCGGGTAACGCCGATGGTTCGATTCCGGCCTGGACCGGCGGTCTGCCGGCCAATGCAGGCAGCGTCGACGGCAAGGGCTTCCTGTCGGACCCGTTCGCCAGCGAGCAGCCGCTGTTCACCATCACCGCGCAGAACGTCGAGCAGTACAAGGACAAGCTGACCCCCGGCCAGCTGGCGATGTTCAAGCGCTATCCCGAAAGCTACAAGATGCCGGTCTACCCGACCCACCGTTCGGCGAGCCTGCCGGCTTCGGTACTCGAGGCGACCAAGCAGAACGCGGTGAACACCCGTATGGTTGAGGGCGGCAACGGTCTGGAGAACTTCAAGACTGCCAACCCCTTCCCGATTCCGCAGAACGGCCTGGAAGCGATCTGGAACCACATCACCCGCTACCGCGGTGGCAGCGTGCGTCGTCTGGTGACTCAGGCGACTCCGCAGCCGAATGGTTCCTACTCGCTTGTTTACTTCCAGGACGAGTTCACCTTCCGCGATGCGCTGACCGACTTCGATCCGAGCAAGGAAAGCAACGTACTGTTCTACTTCAAGCAGCGCGTCACCGCTCCGTCGCGTCTGGCCGGTAACGTGCTGCTGGTGCACGAGACCCTCAACCAGGTCAAGGAGCCGCGTCTGGCCTGGCTGTACAACGCCGGTCAGCGTCGCGTGCGTCGTGCGCCGCAGGTGTCCTACGACGGTCCGGGTACCGCGGCCGACGGTCTGCGTACCTCCGACAACTTCGACATGTACAACGGTGCGCCGGATCGCTACGACTGGAAGCTCAACGGCAAGAAGGAGATCTACATCCCCTACAACGCCTACAAGCTGGATTCGCCGAACCTGAAGTACTCCGACATCATCAAGGCCGGCCATATCAACCAGGACCTGACTCGTTACGAGCTGCACCGCGTCTGGCATGTGACCGCGACCCTGAAGTCGGGCGAGCGCCACATCTACGCCAAGCGTGACTTCTACATCGACGAGGATACCTGGCAGGCTTCGCTGATCGATCACTACGACGGTCGCGGTACCCTGTGGCGCGTAGCCGAGGCGCATGCCCAGTACTACTACGACAAGCAGGTGCCGTGGTACACCGTGGAGACCCTGTACGACCTGCTGTCCGGTCGCTACCTGGCTCTGGGTATGAAGAACGAGGAGAAGCAGGCCTACGACTTCAACTACAAGGCCTCCAGCAGCGACTACACTCCGGCGGCCCTGCGCCAGGCGGGCGTTCGCTAACTGCTGTTGTCGAGTTACACGACGAAGCCGGCCTTGTGCCGGCTTTTTCGTTACGGACTGTAGCCGACGCTTCAAATGGCCAATACAAGTCGCTAGGCTGAGTTCAGGGTGCGCCTACACAAGACTTCCCAAGAAGTGGCCGATGACAGACCTTTCCCGTTCGCCTGGTTTCCCTTACGCACCGGCCTCGCCGGTCGAGGCGCGTTTCTACCGGCCACCGCTGCCGGCAGGGCATGTGCCCCGGCCCAGGTTGTGCCAGCGCCTCGAAGAGGGGCTGCAGGGGCGCCTGCTGCTGGTCTGTGCGCCTGCGGGGTTCGGCAAGAGCTCCCTGGCCATCGAGTTTTGCGAGGGGTTGCCCGAGCACTGGCACAGCCTGTGGCTGGGGTTGAGCGAGCGCGATCAGGACCCTGGGCGCTTCCTCGAGCGCCTGCTGCAAGGGCTGCAGCAGTTCTACCCAGCTCTCGGTGAAGAAGCGCTCGGCCTGCTGAAAATGCGTCAGCGCCACCAGCCGTTTGCCTTCGAACAGTGGCTCGATGGTCTGCTCGATGAGCTTGCCGACGAGCTGGATGACGGTCAGCCGCTGTTGCTGGTGCTGGACGACTATCACCTGGCGCAGGGGCCGGTGCTCGACCGTTGCCTGCAGTTCTTCCTCAATCACCTGCCACCCGGCGTCCTGCTGCTGGTGACCAGCCGCCAGCGGCCCGACTGGCATCTGGCTCGCCTGCGTCTGTCGCGGCAGTTGCTGGAGCTCAACGAACAGGACCTGAGGCTCACCACCGGCGAGGTGGATGCCCTGCTGAGCAGCCAGGGGGCTCGCCTGCAGAGGCCGCAGGTCGCCGATATCCTGCAGCGCAGCGAGGGCTGGGTAGCAGGCCTGCGCCTGTGGCTGCTGGCGGTCGAGGAGCTCGATGGCGATGCCCAGGAGGACCTGGCGCTGCATGGCGGCGAGGGGCTGATCCGCGAGTACCTGCTCGAGGAAGTGATAGAGCGGCAGCCGCCCGAGGTGCAGCAGTTCCTCTATGAGACGGCCTGCCTGGAGCGCTTCTGCGCCGGGCTCTGCGATGCGGTGCGCGACAGTCATGACAGCGCCGCGATCATCCGGCAGTTGCAGGCCAATCAGGTATTTCTGGTGCCGCTTGACGAGCAGGGCCAGTGGTTTCGTTACCACCACCTGTTTTCCGACCTGCTCAACGCGCGATCGCTCGAGGGCCAGGTTCGCTCGCAGGGCGGCGCTCATCTGCGCGCATGCCGCTGGTTCGCCGCGCAGGGCATGCTGGACTCGGCCATCGAGCAGGCATTGCTGGCCGGTCAGGCCGATGTCGCCGCCAGTCTGGTGCAGAACCTTTCCGAAGAGCAGATGCTGGCAGAGCAGAACATCGCCATGTTGCTGCGCTGGAAGACCAACCTGCCGGACGACCTGCTGGCCAGTACGCCGCGCTTGATCATGCTCTATGGCTGGGCGCTGGCACTGGCCTGCCAGCTGGATGCCGCGCAGGAGCTGCTGGAGCAGCTCGGACGTTTCCTGCCTGCGGCCGATCCGCTCGGCCAGCGCAGCCTGCTGGCGCAGTGGCAGGCGCTCGATGGCGTCATCGCGCGTGGCCGTGGCGACGGCGCGCGGGCCGAGCAGCAATGCAGCGAGGCGCTTGCCGGCCTGCCCGCGGAGCGCTATGGCCCCCATTTCATGTGTCTGTCGACGTTGGCCAATCTGGCCATGGTACGTGGCGATCTGTGGCGAGCGCGAGGCCTCAATCGCGAGGCCCTGGAGCTGGCGCAGCGCATCGACAACCCGCTGTTCGAAGCGCTGGCGCATTACGAGCGTGCTCGCGTGCTGCAGGCGCGTGGCGAAGTGCTGCGGGCGTTGAGCGAGGTGCGCCAGGGGCTGGCGCATCTGCAGGGCTTGCCTGTGCAGCGCAGCTATTCGGTGCGAGCACGTCTGACCCTGTACGAGGGCTATCTGCTCAGCCTGCGCCTGCAGCCGCGGGCGGCCGAGCAGCTGCAGGCCGGTATCGCCGAGGCGAGAAGCTGTCGCGACGTCGGTGTGCTGATCGGTTACTGCGTGCTGGCCTGTCTGGAAGGGCGCCGCGGCCGCCCCGCCGAGGCCTTTGCCCTGCTCGGTGAGGCGGAGCGGCTGATGCATGTATGGGACGTACCGGCGATCTACTACCTGGCGATGATCACCCTGATCAAGTGCGAGCTGTGGTTGCGTCAGGGGCAGGTCGAGCTGGCCGCCGCCTGGCTGCCGCAACTGGCCGAAACCTATGGCGATCAGGGGCGCGCCCTGGCGCCGGAGTTCCATCCACAGCTGGCCCTGCACATCGACTTGCAGCAGGCGGCGCTGGAGCGTCTACAGGGCGATGTGGAGGCTGCGGAGCGGCGTCTGCGTGCCTTGCAGCAGCAGGCCCAGGGGCTCGGTGGGCAACTGGTGGGGCTGATGGCGCAGGCGCAGCTGGCTCAGCTGCTGCGGCAGACGGGCCGCGAGCGTGAGGCGCAGCAGCAGCTCGACGGCTGCCTGGAGGTCGCCCAGGGCGGTGCTCTGCTGCCGTTCGTCGAACTGCTCGAGCACCAGCCGCAGTGGCTGCGCGAGCGTTTGCAGTTGCGTCCTGCTTGCCCGCAGCGCGATGCGCTGCTCGCCCAGTTGCCGGCCGCTCGGGAGGCGGACGAGGACGTGGCGCCGGAGGAGAGCGGCCCGACGGAAAAGCTCAGCGGCCGTGAGATGGCCGTGCTGCAGCTGATCGCGCGCGGCTGTTCCAATCAGGAGATCAGCGAGCGCCTGTTCATCTCCCTGCACACGGTCAAGACCCACGCCCGCCACATCAACAGCAAGCTCGGCGTCGAGCGGCGCACGCAGGCGGTGGCGAGGGCCAAGGGCCTCGGCCTACTGCGCTGAGCCAGGCAGCGAGAGGTCCAGCGTCGGGGCCTTGATCGGCGGCGTCACCGGCTGCGCCAGCTTGGTCTGCACGTCACGATGAATCATCTGCAGCACCGGCAGCAGTGCAGCCATGTCGTTCCCCACCTGGGGATAACGATGGTTGCTGGCGAGCCCTTCGATCCGTTTCAGCAGCCCCGCCTGGACGTCTGCCGGCAGGTGCACGTACAGCTCCGGCAACTGCTGGCTCAGCTCGGCGCTGTACAGCAGCAGCTCGTCGCGGCCGAAGGCCTGGGTCAGCTCCAGATAGTCCAGCGCGCTGTTGCTGAGCATGGCCGCCGCTGCCTTGGTTTCCTGCAGGCCCTGCAGGCGCACCGGGTTGCTCTGCTCGCTCTGCGACAGGGTCATCCAGAATTCGGTGGTGAGGGTGAACAGAATCGCCTGCTGACGCAGCGAGTAGCTCATTAGGCCAAGCGCTTCGGCGGCATAGGGCTGCTGCTTGGCGCGGAAGTCGAAGTACAGGCGCATCAGCTCCTTGAGTTCGAACAGCACCTCGCGCGCCTCGTTCTGTCGCAGCTCCAGCGGCGCATAGATGTTGAGCTGCGGGCGAAAGTTCTCGGTCGAGATCATGCGCTGGTAGATCGGCCCGGTGAACTCGCCGCTGCGCCGTGGCAGCGCGTTGGCCTGTGTGCTGTCGAGCTGTTCCAGCGCTTCGCGCAGTTGCTGGTAGTCGCCGGCACGCCAGGGCTTGTGGATATCGGGAATGCGCTGGCCCAGGTAGAACAGCTCGGCTGCGCCGGCGTGCGGCAGCCAAACCAGCAAAAGGATGGCCAGCGGCCAGAGAAGGGGGCGTGCTAGGGTGAGCGACACGATGAATATCCGCGGCTAGAGGCGGCTCCAGAGTACTCAGCTCGACCGCCGCAGTCACCCGCGCCTTGGTTGGGGGAAGAGCATGGACGAGCTGACCGAGCGCGGGGCGATACGCGCGGTGTTCGAGGACCTCGGCGGTTACGGCGCGCTGGCCCCACAGCAGGGTAGCGGCAGCGAGGGCCCGCTGGTCGGGCACCTGCAGCGCACCAACATCCAGTTGGCGGCCATCGGCGTGTTCGCCCGCAAGGGCCTGGAGCAGGTCACGGTGAACGACCTGCTGGAGGCGGCGCAGGTATCGCGGCGTACCTTCTACAAATACTTCGCCAACAAGATGGACGTGCTCGAGGGCATCTACCAGACCTCGGTGCAACTGCTGCTGGCGCGGTTTCGCCAGATGCAGCAGGTAGCCGGCAGCCCGCAGGCCTGGCTGCGCGCCATGGTCGGCCTGTTCTTCGACTACCACCTGGCGGTCGGACCGATCATCCGATTGATGCAGGAGGAGGCGCTGCGTGCCGATTCGCCGCTGGCCGCGCACCGTCAGCGCGCCCATCAGGAGATGCTGCGTCTGGTGGTGGAGCGGCTGGAGCCGGAGCTGACGCCGCGCGATCCGCTGGTGTATCAGGCGCTGATCTGGGCGCTGGAAGCCGCCTCGCTCGACCTGCTCGGGCGCAGCGCCAGCCGCGAACAGATCGAGCAGGCCAAGGCGGTACTCGGCGACCTGCTGATCGCCTCGCTGTGCCCGGGCTCAACCTAGGTTGGGCAGTGTTTGCCGCCAGGTCATGTTCTGATCACCGATACCTACAACAAGAATCGAGGTATCGCGCATGTCCAATAGCCTGTCGCTGCAGCCGCCATTGGCCGCTGGCTTCGCCCGCCTGGGGTTCGGTGCCCTGCCGCTGGAACGCCTGAAAGCGCGTTATGGCAACGCTGCCCAAGGCTCCCGCTATGTCGAGATCGACGGTTTCAATGTCCATTACCGTGACGAAGGCAGCCGCGACAAGCCGGCACTGGTGCTGATCCACGGCGTGGTGGCCTCGCTGCATACCTGGGACGGCTGGGCAGAGGCCTTCGCCCCGCACTACCGCATCATCCGTTTCGACGTGCCCGGCTTTGGCCTCACCGGCCCGGCGCGCGACGGCGAGTACTCGGCCGAGCGCATGATTCGCGTGCTTGGCTTGCTGCTCGACTACCTGCAGGTGGACAAGGCGGATATCGCCGGCAATTCCCTCGGTGGTTACATCGCCTGGAATTTCGCCCTGGCCCAGCCCCAGCGGGTCGGCAAGCTGGTGCTGATCGATCCGGCCGGCTACCCCATGGCCAAGGTGCCCTGGATGATCGCCGCCGCCGCGCTGCCTGGAGCGACCGTGGCCATGCCGCTGTGGATGCCGCGCGCGCTGATCGCCCAGGGCATCAAGGAGGTTTACGGCGAGCCGGGGCGGATCAAGCCCGGTGTGGTCGACCGCTACTACGACCTGTCGCGCCGCCCCGGCAACCGCCGCGGCATGATGGACATCTTTCGCGTGCTGCTGAAGGTCAACAGGCAGGAGCTGCACACCACACCGCAACGGGTGGCCGGCATCCAGGCACCGACCCTGCTGATGTGGGGCGAGCGCGACCGCTGGATCTCGCCCCGGCACGTGCCGCTGTGGCAGCGCGACCTGCCGGGCATTCAGGTCAAGGTCTACCCGGGGGTGGGACACATTCCCATGGAGGAGATTCCCGAGCAGAGCGCGGCCGATGCGATGAGGTTTCTGCTGGGTTGAGCGATGCCCGTCGGGCGCGGATTCGGCGGGTTGCTCCCGCCTTGTCTGCAGCAGGATGCAAACCCGGGTTTTCGCTAGCGAAGCCCCGGATTGCACCGAGCTACGCGGCCTGCATTCAGGCTGCGCTGGCCTGAGGTTGCGGCACGCCGTCGAATTCCTCGCGGGTGGCGTGCAGCAGTGCGAGGTTGTCGTGTTCCCAGGGGTGGAAGTCCTTCTTGAAGAAGTCCAGATAGGGACGCAGGAGCGGGCGGAACACGCCTTCCTTGCCCCACATCCAGCGCAGCCCGTCGCGCCAGACGCGCCAGTTCCACAGCAGGCCGTCGACCTTGAGCATGTGCGCCAGGCCGCGGGTGGTGTCGAGCACGAAGAAGAAGGTGCCCATGACCATGGCCCGGCGCAGCAGTTTGCGGCTGCCGCACACCTGGTTGTAGACGTCGAAGGCCACGGCCTTGTGTTCGGTTTCCTCCAGCGCATGCCAGCGCCACAGGCGCGCCAGCGTGGGATGGGCGCCGGCCATGTGGGCCGGGTTCTTCAGCAGTCCGTCGGCCATGATCGCGGTGATGTGTTCCAGCGCCGCGGTGGCGGCCAGCTGCCGCTGTGGCGAGAACTTCTTCTGGGTGTAGCGGATGCGCGCGCGGGCGCGCTTCTCGATGCGCTCGATGTCGTAACCCAGATCACGCAGGCGCTGGCTGTATTCCAGGTGCTCGCGACTGTGATGACCTTCCTGGCCGATGAAGCCGCGAATCTGCTCCTTGAGCAGCGGGTCGTCGATGCGATCACGGAACTGGCGCACCGAGTCGATGAAGAAGCGTTCGCCGTCGGGGAACAGCACCGACATGGCATCGAACAGATGGCTCTTGAACGCGTCGCCGTCGTTCCAGTGACGCGGCAGCGGGTTGGGCAGATCGAAATCCATGTGTCGCGGGCGGATCTGCAAACCTTCCGGGGTGGTACTGGCCATAAGGGCTCCCTTGCGCTGATGAAGTGCCACCGACTATGGCGCCCGTGGGCTCGCCGGCACAGGTTCGCAACAGCCAATGTTGCAGTCATATCCGGCCATCGGGGCTTGGCCAGTGGAAAGTTGGGGGATAGGTGACGGGCGCGTCGAGGAGATGGGGTGCGCGATGCGCACCAGCTGTTCGCCGCTGGTTGTGTGGGGGGGGACACCGCGCATCCCAGGGCGGACAGCGCCGCCCGAATGCGGCGCATAATCCTGCGGAAATCGCCTTTAGCTGGCCGGCGTATCGAATTCGCCGCGGTACTGCTGCACCAGGTGCAGGTTGTCGTGCTGCCAGGGGTGGAAGTCGGCCTTGTAGAAGTCCAGGTAGACCCGCACCAGCGGCCGATAGATGCCGCGCGAGCCCCATAGCCAGGCCAGGCCGTCGCGCCATACCCGCCAGTTCCACAGCAGGCCGTCGCGCTTGAGCATGTGCAACAGGCCCTTGGTGGTGTCGAGCGTGAAGAAGAAGGTGCTCTGCAGCATGGCGCGGCGGCGCAGCCAGGGGTTGCCGCTGACCAGCTGGAACACGTCGAAGGCCACCGCCTTGTGCTCGGTCTCTTCCAGGGCGTGCCAGCGCCACAGGCGCGCCATGCGCGGGTCCGCGCCTTCCAGCCAGAGCGGATCCTTCAGCAGGGCGTCGGCCATGATCGCGGTCAGGTGCTCCACCGAGGCGGTGGCGGCCAGTTGCAGCTTGCTCGGCAGGTGCTTCTGCAAAAAGGCCAAACGGCGCTTGAGGCCTCGCTCCAGATAATCGATGTCATAGCCCAGCTCGCGCAGGCGCTCGCTGTACTCGAGGTGCTCGCGGCTGTGATGGCCTTCCTGACCGATAAAGCCGCGTATCTGCTCCTTGAGTCGCGGATCTTCGACCTGCTCGCGAAACAGCCGCACCGAATCGATGAAGAAGCGCTCGCCGTCGGGGAACAACACCGACATGGCGTTGAACAGATGGGTCTTGAATGCATTGCCGCCGTGCCAGTGTCGCGGCAGTGGATCGGGCAGCTCGAAGTCGAGCTGGCGCGGGCGGATCTGCAAGCCTTCCGGGGTGGTACTGGCCATGCCTGTTGCCTCCGGTTGCGGGACCATGGTGCAACTATGGGCTTGTGGCGCGGCCGCGGGCAAGGTTAAGGTCAGCCAAAACACGGGTCATTTACGGCCAGCCGCCACGACAAGACGCCCGATGAAAAACGCGCTGAACTTCACTGCCGAACTGGTTCCCGTGGCCTATGCCGAGGCCTTGCTGGCGCTGGCCGAGGAGCGGGGTGTGCCGCGCGATGCCCTGTTCGCCGCCGCACGGGTGCGCCCCGAAGTGCTGGGCAGCCCGAACGGACGTCTGTCCTTTCAGGATTTTCACCTGCTCACCCAGGCCGCGCTGGAGCGCTGCGGCGAACCGGCGCTGGGCCTGGTGCTGGGCCAGCGGCTCAACGTCTCCACCCATGGCATCCTCGGTTATGCGGTGCTGTCCAGCGCCAACCTGGGCAAGGCGCTGCAGTTCGCTCTGAAGTACTACCGGGTGCTTGGCCTGGCTTTCGAGCTGGAGCTGGTGGAGCAGGGCGAGGACATGGAATTGCGCGCCGTCGAGTCCTTCCCCATGGGGCCGCAATCGCGCTTTGCCGCCGAAGGCCTGTTGACCAGCATTCACACCATCGCCCGCTTCCTGCTCGGCGAGGAATTGCAGGGGCTCGCCGTCGGCTTCGCCCATGCCGCGCCGGACTACGCCACACGCTACGCCGAGGTGTTCGGCGTGGCGGCGCAGTTCGAGCAGCCCTGGCACTGGTTGCGCCTGCCGCGGCACTATCTGCAGCGGCCCATGGCCCTGGCCAACCCGGCCACGGTGCAGATGTGCGAGCAGCAGTGCGAGGCGCTGCTGGCCAGCCTCGACGTGCAGGACGGCCTGCTCACCCGCGTGCGTCGCCTGCTGCTGGCGCGCCCTGGCGATTTCCCCGACCTCGAAAGCGCCGCCAGCGCCCTGCACACCAGTGGCCGCAGCCTGCGCCGGCACCTGGCGCAGATGGGCACCAGCTACCAGCAGGTGCTCGACGAGGTACGCAAGCGCCTGGCCCTGCAGTACCTGACCACCACGCATTTGCCGCTGTACGAGATCGCCCAGTTGCTGGGTTTCAGCGACCCGTCCAACTTCCGCCGTGCATTCAGGAAATGGACCGGTAAACTGCCCGGCGATTATCGAAACGAGGCCCTCTGATGAACACCGCCGAACGCCCCTCCCTGATCCGCGAGACCTTTCCCGTCGGCCCCTTGCAGTGCAACTGCACCATCATCGGCGATCCGATTACGAAGAAGGCCATCGTGGTCGATCCGGGCGGCAATCCCGATCTGATCATGGCGCGTCTGGAGGCCCATGGTCTCAAGGTGGTCAGCATCATCCACACCCATGCCCACCTGGATCACTTCCTCGCCTCCGGGCAGATGAAGGAGAAGACCGGCGCCACGCTGCATCTGCACAAGGAGGATCAGTTCCTCTGGGACAATCTGGAGATGCAGTGCCGCATGTTCGGCGTGCCCTACACCCCGGTCCCGGCGCCGGACAGGTGGTTGGCCGATGACGAGGAGCTGGCCTGCGGTTGTGGTGTGGCGCTGCACACGCCGGGGCATACGCCGGGTTCGATGAGCTTCTGGTTCGAAGACGCCAAGCTGCTGATCGCCGGCGACACCCTGTTTCGCCGTGGTATTGGCCGTACCGACCTGTGGGGCGGCGACTACGCCACCATCGAGAGCTCCATCAGGCAGCGCCTGTATCGCCTGGACGAGGACGCCACCGTGGTCACCGGGCACGGGCCGGATACTCGCCTCGGCGACGAGATGCGCGAGAACCCGTTTATCCGTGCCTGAACCCGCTGTCGCGGGTGCTGTCTACACTGGCATTCTGCCGTCCTTCGAGGAGAACTCGTCATGTCCCGTCTATCCCTGATCGCCGCCTGCTCCGCTGCATTGCTGCTGGCCGGCTGCGCCTCGCAGAACCCGTACGACCAGAGCGCCCCGAGCTCGAACAAGACCGCCACCTACGGCGGCCTGGGGGCGCTGGCCGGTGCCGCTGCGGGGGCTTTGATCAATCACGACAACCGCGGCAAGGGCGCGCTGATCGGCGCCGCGGTGGGCGGTGCGGCCGGTGCCGGTTATGGCTACTACGCCGACAGGCAGGAGGCCGAGCTGCGTCGGCAGATGCAGGGCACCGGTGTCGAGGTGCAGCGCCAGGGCGATGTGATTCAGCTGATCATGCCGGGCAACATCACCTTCGCCACCGACTCGGCGGAGATCGCCAGCAGCTTCTACGCGCCGCTGAACAACCTGGCCAACTCCTTCCGCCAGTACAACCAGAACAGCATCGAGGTGGTCGGCCACACCGACAGCACCGGCTCGCACAGCTACAACATGAGCCTGTCGCAGCGCCGTGCGCAGAGCGTGGCCAGCTATCTGATCGCCCAGGGAGTGGATGGCAGCCGGGTCAGCACCCGCGGCATGGGGCCCGATCAGCCGGTGGCGAGCAACGCCACGGCCGAAGGGCGCGCGCAAAACCGCCGGGTTGAGGTCACCCTGCGCCCCCTGCCGGGCGTGCAGTAAGCCCGCACTTCCGGGATTTGTTCTGGGTCGCAGTCCAGCCGCTGCGCGGCTGGTAAGCTTGCGCGGAACTTCGTCCGCACAGTCGGTTCGAAGGCTCCGGCAAGCTGCCGACACCAGAACAACTCCCTAAGGAAGTCCCTATGAACACCAGGCGTAATCTGATCGCGGCCACCGCGGTCATGGCCTTGCTGGCCGGCTGTACCACCAACCCCTATACCGGCGAGCAGCAGGCCGGCAAAGCCGGCATCTACGGCGGTATCGGTGCGGTGACCGGTGCCGCGATCGGTGCAGCTACCTCGAGCAAGAAAGACCGTGCCAAGGGCGCGCTGATCGGTGCTGCAGTGGGCGGTGCGGCGGGTGGCGGCTACGGCTACTACGTCGATACCCAGGAAGCCAAGCTGCGCCAGACCCTGCAGGGCACCGGCGTGCAGGTGCAACGCAATGGCGATGACCTGAAGCTGATCATGCCGGGCAACATCACCTTCGCCAGCAACTCGGCCGACATTTCCAGCAGCTTCTATCCGACCCTGAATTCGCTGGTGCTGGTGTTCAAGGAATTCAACAAGAATGGCGTGAACATCGTCGGTCACACCGACAGCACCGGTTCGCAGGAGCTGAACCAGAGTCTGTCCAGCCGCCGTGCGCAGAGCGTGGCCAACTACCTGACCGCCAACGGCGTACCGGGCCAACGCATTTCCGCCTACGGCGCAGGCCCGAGCCAGCCGATCGCCAGCAACGCCACCGATGCCGGCCGTGCGCAGAACCGCCGCGTCGAGATCAATCTGCGTCCGCTCTGAGGCGCCGATTCGCTGAAACGAAGCCCTCGCTTGCGAGGGCTTTTTTCTGCCCGTTCAGACCCGTTGCGCGGCGCCGCGAGCCAGGCCCAGGCATGTTCCATGGCGCGCCGGCGACCGCCCGTCGCAACCCCTCTGGCCAAAGGCCAGTGATGCAAAAGCTGACTAGAATGCTTGCTGTGGTTCTGTGAAGGCCGTGCAGGGCGTGTCTCTGCGTATTGGTTCTGGATGACCGAAGGGAGAGCGAATGGACGACAGAGCTGTCGAGCGGCCGCACAGGCCCTGGGTGCCATTGCTGGCTGCGCTGGGGCTGCTGCTCGGCCTGGGCGGGCTGGTGTTCTGGCAATGGAGCACCCTTCAGGAGCGCGAGCGCGAGGACGCTCAGCGACGGTTCTTGCTGCAGGCCGAGGATATCGGTCAGCGCATAACGGCTCGTATGCGGACCTACGAAATGGTCCTGCGCGGTGTGTCCGGGCTGATGATCGGCAGCGACCAGGTCTCTCCAATCGAATGGGAGCGAGCCCTGGACCAGCTCCAGCTGCAGGACCGCTACCCCGGCATCCAGGCCGTGGCCTGGGCCCGCTACCTGGCGCCGGAGCAGCTCGCCGAATTCCGCGTCGAGCTGCAGGCGGACGAACTCGACTATCAGGTGTTCCCGCCCGGGCAGCGCGAGCATTACCTGCCGATCAAGTACGTCAGCCCGCTGGATTGGCGCAACAGGCGGGTGCTGGGCTTCGACATGCTCAGCGAAGGGGTCCGCCGCCTGGCCATCGAGCGCGCGATCGAAACGGGGCAGGCCAGCCTGAGCGGCCCCTTGGTCCTGCGTCAGGAAATCGATATCAACGTGCAGCAGGGCGTTCTGCTGTTCCTGCCGGTATTTCGTCCCAGAATGCCGCTCAATACGCCGGAGCAGCGCCGTGCTGCGCTGCTGGGGATGGTCCATGGCGCGTTTCGCAGCCACGACCTGATGGAAGGCATCCTGGGCAGCCAGACACGCCATTTCGACATCGTGCTTCGGGATGTGAGTGCGCAAGGCGGTGAACTGCTGCGTGGCGAGGCCCCGGCCAATGGCTGGGTGCCGCGTTTCAGCAGTCAGTTGCAGCTGCCGCTCTACGGGCGCAACTGGGAGCTGGCGTTGACGGGCACGCCCGAATACGAGCGTAGTCTGATCGACCGCTCCGGTACGTTCAGCCTCTGGTCCGGCCTTGCCGTGGCGCTGCTGCTGGCTCTGCTGGTCGGCGGCTATCTCTATCAGCGCGAGCGCAAGCTGCACATGAGCGAGCAGGCCGCGCGAGACCTGCAGGAGCGCGAGGAGCGTTTTCGCCTGCTGGTGGAGCGTCTGCCGGTGGCCACCGTACTCTGTGACGCCAAGGGGCGGATCGAGATGGCCAACCGCAGCGCCGCCGAACTCTTCGACTGCCCGCTCAATGGTTTGCTCGGCGAGACGGTGCTGCGCGTGCTGCCCAATATCGAATCGCCGCAGGATCTGCAGGAGCAACTGGGCGAGAGTGACGAGCGCATGGTGCGAACCCTGCGTGGCGAGTCGATCCCGGTGAGCATCAGCCTCAACCCGCTGCACGAGGGCAGCAGCTACCTGATCAATCTGGTCGATCTGCGTGCGCGCAAGGTGGCGGAAGAGCGCTTCCGCCTGGTGGTGGAGGCGTCGCCCAATGCCATCGTGCTGGTGGACGGCCTCGGCCGAATTGCCATGGTCAACCGGCAGACCGAACAGATGTTCGGTTACGAACGGCAGATGCTGCTTGGCGAACCGATCGAGATGCTGCTGCCCGCGGCTCTGCGGGGCGGTCATGTGGCGCTGCGCAGGGGTTATCAGGCCATGCCCGAACAGCGCCGTATGGGCGGCAACCGCGAGCTGTTCGGCCAGCATCGCGAGGGGCGGCTGATACCGCTGGAGGTCGGCCTGTCGCCAATCCGCAGCGGCAACGAAAGCCTGGTGCAGGCGGTGATCATCGACATCAGCGAGCGCAGGGCCGCAGAGCAGAAGTTGCGCGAGCAGGCCGAGCAGTTGCTGCTGGCCAACCGCTACAAGTCCGAATTCCTCGCCAACATGTCCCATGAGCTGCGCACGCCGCTTAACAGCATCCTGATTCTCAGCGACCAGCTGCGGCAGAATCTGGCCGGCAATCTCACCGAGAAGCAGACCAAGCATGCCGACATCGTGCATCGCGCCGGCAGCGACCTGCTGCAGCTGATCAACGATGTCCTCGATCTGGCCAAGGTCGAGTCGGGGCGCATGCAGCTCAAGCTCGAACCGATCAACATGCAGGACGTGCTGGTGGAGCTGGACGCCAGCCTGCGGCCGATGGCGGAGCTCAAGGGGCTCAGCCTGCATACCCAGATCGACGCCGGTGTGCCGCGCGTCATCCACAGCGACCGGGTGCGTCTGCACCAGATTTTGCGCAACCTGCTGTCCAACGCGCTGAAATTCACCGACCAGGGCGAGGTGACCCTGACCGTCAGCAGCGAAGGCCGGCAGGAAGACGAGCGCGAGCTGCTCTGCTTCAGTGTGCGCGATACCGGCATCGGCATCGATCCGGCCCAGCACGAGCAGGTGTTCCAGGCCTTCCAGCAGATCGACGGCTCCACCAGCCGGCGCTTCGGCGGCACGGGCCTGGGGCTCGCCATCACCCGCCAGCTGGTGCTGGCGCTCGATGGCGATATCGGCCTGCAGAGCACGCCGGGTCAGGGCTCGACCTTTACCGTCAGGTTGCCGGTGCAGAGCGCACCCGCCACAGCGGAGCCTGCCACCGAAGGCCCTCAGCGGGCCGGCGATGGTCCGCCGCTGCTGATCGTCGAGGACGACGCCAACTTCGCCGCGGTCATCGCCGAGGAGGCGCATGCCCATGGCTTTTCCAGCGTGCATTGCCGCACCGGCCTGCAGGCACTGGGGCTGTTGCAGCAGGAGAGCTTCAATGCGGTCATCCTCGACATCCTGCTGCCTGATCTCAGCGGCTGGCAGCTGTTCCGGCGCTTGCGCGCCCAGCCGAGCCATCGCTACACCCCGGTGCACATCATTTCCTGCGTGCCGCAGCCGGTGGGCTGGAACGACGACGGCACGCGCTATCTGGTCAAGCCCATCGGCCGCGACGAACTGGAACAGGTGTTTCTGGAACTGCAGCATGGCGCCGCGCACGAGCAGGCGTTACTGCTGGTGGAGGACGTGGCGGTCGAGCGTGAGCACTACCGCGAACATCTCGCCCAGCTGGGGTTCGTCGTGACCGCCTGTGCCAATGCCGAGGAGGCCCGTGCGGCCTACGCCAATGGCGAGTTCGCTGCCCTGGTGATCGATCTCGACCTGCCCGACCAGGACGGTTTCGCCCTGCTCGACAGCCTCAACCAGCTGCGGCCGTTGCAGGGTATGCGCGTGGTGATCAACACCGGCGTGGACGTCACCCAGCAGACCCTGCAGCGCCTGCGCCGCTACAGTGCAGTGGTGGTGCGCAAGCATGGCGATGACACCGAGGCGCTGTGCCAGGCCGTGCAGGGTTTTCTCGGCGACGTGCGCACGCCGCAGCAGGCCCACCCGCGTCTCAATCCGCTGCAGGGACGGCGCGTCCTGCTGGTGGACGACGACGTGCGCAACGTCTACGCCCTCACGGCCCTGCTCGATGAAGTGGGACTGCACGTCAGCTCGGCGAAGGATGGCATCGAGGCGATCGCCGCCTACCAGCGTGACACCTTCGATCTGATCCTGATGGATATGGCCATGCCCAACATGGACGGCTACACCGCCACGCGGCTGCTCAAGCAGGAGCACGGTTGCAGCATTCCGATCATCGCCCTGACCGCCCACGCCATGAAGGGGGATCGGGAGAAATGCATCACCGCCGGTGCCGACGACTACATGGCCAAACCCATCAAGCGAGACGAGCTGATTGCGCTTCTGGAACGCTGGTTGAGCATGCCGCTCATGACGTCTGCCAGTAATGAACTAACCTGATGGCAGGAGTGATCGGGACCGGGCAAAAGGACAGAGGAGTTACGATGGCCCAGGCGCAGAGCAAGACCGTCGCCTTACCCGCCACGCAGGTTCTGCTGGTGGTGGATGACCGCGTAGAGAATCTCGAGGCCATGCAGGCGCTGCTCGAGGACGGCGAGTGGCAGTTGCGCTGCGCCAGCTCGGGGGAAGAAGCCCTGCGCTGCATGCTCGAGGAAGACGTCGGGCTGGTGCTGCTGGACGTGCAGATGCCCGGCATGGACGGTTTCGAAGTGGCCCGCCTGATGCGCGGCAACCCGCGTACGCGGCTGACGCCGATCATCTTCGTCTCCGCCATTGCCCAGACCCAGGATGCGGTGCTGCGGGGATACAGCACCGGGGCGGTGGACTTCGTGCTCAAGCCTTTCGACCCCTCTGTGCTGCGGCACAAGATCCACAGCCTGCTGGAGCACGAACGCAATCGCAGCGAGTTGCAGCAGCTCACGCAGCAGCTCGATCGGGCACGAGCCTTCAACGCCTCGGTGCTGGCCAACGCCGCCGAGGGCATCATGGTGGTAGGGGAGGACGGCCGGATCCAGTTCGCCAACCCCGCCATGGCGCAGATGCTGGAGGGCGAAGTCGGTGACCTCGAAGGCGCCGAGCTGATGTCCTTCCTCAAGAATCCCGCCGTCGAAGGCGGATGGCAGGAGTCGGAGTTCTTCCGTCATTTCAAGCGCGAGGCCACCTACCGGGTGCACGAGGCCATGCTGCGCACGCTCAGCGGTGGCTGCCTGCCGGTGGCCTTGTCCTGCTCGCCGCTGCCGCGCATGCAGCAGGCCATGGTGGTCATCGCACTGGACATGTCGGTGGTGCGCAACCTGCACGCCCAGCTCGAGTCGCAGGCGGTGACCGATTCGTTGACCGGCCTGCTCAATCGCCGCGGCTTTCACCTCGCCCTGGAGTCCGCCCTGGCGCGTATCGAGCGCAGCGGCCAGCGCATCGCCGTGCTCTATCTGGATCTGGACGGTTTCAAGCGCATCAACGATTCGCTCGGCCACGACGTCGGCGATCAGCTGCTGCGCCGCGTCGGCGAGCAGCTCAAGGCCTGCCTGCGCCCCTACGACAGCCTGGCACGCATCGGCGGCGACGAGTTCACCGCGCTGCTGGACAACCTCGGCCACCCGGAGGACGCCGCCAAGGTGGCGGAGAAGCTGATCGAGCTGGTCTCGGTTCGTCACACCCTCGATGGCGTGGACTTCACTCTCGGCGCCAGTGTCGGCATCGCCTGCTTCCCCGAGTGCGGGCAGAGCGTCGAGGGTTTGCTGCGCTCGGCCGACATGGCGATGTATGAGGCCAAGCGCGCCGGGCGTCAGCAATACCGCTTCTTCTCGCCGGAGATGAACGGCCGCGCACGCTCGCGGCTGATGCTCGAGGAAAGCCTGCGCCATGCCATCGAGAACGACGACTTCGTGCTGGTGTATCAGCCCCAGTTCCATCTGAATAGCGGACGGCTGCGCGGCTTTGAGGCCTTGCTGCGGTGGCAGCACCGGGTCGCCGGCATCGTCGCGCCCAACGTGTTCATTCCGCTGCTCGAGGAGACCCGCCTGATCAACCGCCTGGGCGAATGGATCTTTCGTGAAGGCGCCAGGCAGCTGGCCGGGCTCAGGAGCCAGTTCGGCGAGGAGCTGATCCTCAGCATCAACGTCAGTCCGGTGCAGTTCGGCATGCCGCAACTGGTGGCGGACCTGCAGCGGGTACTCGACGTCCATGGCCTGAAAGCCAGCCAGCTCGAGGTGGAGGTGACCGAAAGCGCGCTGATGCAGGACCTGGAACTGACCCAGGCGCAGCTGCGTCATCTGCGCGAGCTGGGAGTGAAGATCGCCATCGACGACTTCGGCACCGGCTACTCGTCATTGGCCTATCTGCGGCACTTCGAGCTGGATACTCTGAAGATCGACCGCCTGTTCATTGCCAATATGCTCGATTCGCCGCGCGATGCCGCGGTGGTCAGCACCATCATCGACCTCGGCCATCACCTGGGGCTGGAGGTGATAGCCGAAGGGGTGGAGACCCAGGCCCAGCGCGATTGGCTGGTCGAGCACCGCTGCAGCATCATGCAGGGCTTTCTGGTGGCGCCCGGCCTGTCGGCCGAGGCTGCGCTGCAGGTGCCGGCGCAGCTGGATTGGACCAAACTGCCCCTGCCGCGTGGTGACTGAAGCGTCGGTGATGCGTCAGGTCTGCTGGTGAAGGCTGGCGAGCTCCGCGTCCTTCTCCTCCCACAGGCGATTGACCCACTGCTGGAAGGCCAGACGGTAATCATCGTCCTGGTCGTAGTTGCGACCGATGAATTCACGGGGAATCTCCACCTGCTTGAAGCGAACCTCCACGGCGTCGAGGCGGCCGCAGAGCAGGTCCCAGAAGCCGGGCACACCGTGCGGATAGTGGATGGTGACGTTGACGATGGCATGCAGCTGTTCGCCCATGGCATCGAGCACGAAGGCGATGCCGCCGGCCTTGGGCTTGAGCAGGTAGCGGAACGGCGAGTTCTGCTGCGCGTGCTTGGCCGGCGTCAGGCGCGTGCCTTCGAGGAAGTTGAACACCGCCACCGGGTTGCTCTTGTAGCGCGCGCAGGCGCGGCGGGTGGTGGCCAGGTCCTGGCCGCGCTTTTCCGGGTACTTGGCCAGGTATTCCTTGCTGAAGCGCTTCATGAAGGGAAACTCCAGCGCCCACCAGCACAGACCGATCACCGGCACCCAGATCAGTTCCTGCTTGAGGAAGAACTTCAGCAGCGGCATGCGCCGGTTGAGCAGGTACTGCAGCACCAGAATGTCCACCCAGCTCTGATGGTTGCTGGTGACCAGGTAGGAGTGACGGGTATCGAAGCGTTCCAGGCCTTGAACCTTCCAGTCGATGCGGCCGACCAGGCGCATCCAGAACTTGTTGAAGCCGATCCAGCTTTCCGCGATGCCGTGCATCACGAAGCGCAGCGCACGCTGCGCCGGGGCGAACGGCAGCAGCAACTTGAGCAGGGCGACGAAAAATAGCGGCCAGCACCAGAACAGGGTGTTGAGTGCCAGCAACAGGCCGGCGAGCAGGCCGCGCAGCGGCGCGGGAAGAAAGTGCAGCATCGGGCGAACGCCTCCTTAGGCAGGCCGCGCGTCATGCGGGCGGCCTGGGTATGGGGCTTTCTACGAGCCCCGAATCGATCGAGCGCGCTGCGGCGATCCGTGCGGCAGGCTGGGTCGGCGCCAAGGTTAACGATTGTGCACTGACCTGCAAGTGCCAGTCATGACCATCGGGTGTCACACCGTAGGGTGCGCCGCGCGCACCAGAGGAAACGCATTTGTTTCACGGCGCTTAGGGCGCACCCTACGGCGCTTCAGCTCGGCAGGTTGGCCGCCTGGATCGCGGTGAGGGCGATGGTGTAGACGATGTCGTCGACCAGGGCGCCGCGTGACAGGTCGTTCACCGGCTTGCGCAGGCCCTGCAGCATGGGGCCGACGCTGATGCAGTCGGCGCTGCGCTGGACCGCCTTGTAGGTGGTGTTGCCGGTGTTCAGGTCGGGGAACACGAACACCGTGGCGCGGCCGGCCACCGGGCTGTTCGGCGCCTTCTGCCGGCCGACGCTCTCGATGGCGGCGGCGTCGTACTGCAGCGGACCGTCGAGCAGCAGATCCGGGCGTTTTTCGCGGGCCAGGCGGGTGGCGGCGCGCACCTTCTCCACTTCCTCGCCGCTGCCGGAGTCGCCGGTGGAGTAGCTGAGCATGGCCACACGCGGTTCGATGCCGAAAGCCTGCGCCGAGTTGGCGCTCTGCAGAGCGATTTCGGCCAGCTGTTCGGCATTGGGGTCGGGGTTCACCGCGCAGTCGCCGTAGACCAGCACCTGATCCGGCAGCAGCATGAAGAACACCGAGGACACCAGGTTGTAGCCGGGCGCCGTCTTGATCAGCTGCAGCGCCGGGCGGATGGTATTGGCGGTGGTGTGGATGGCGCCCGACACCAGGCCATCGACCTCGTCCAGGGCCAGCATCATGGTGCCGAGCACCACGGTGTCTTCCAGCTGTGCCTCGGCCATCGGGGCGTTGAGGCCCTTGCCCTTGCGCAGCTCGACCATCGGCTCGACGTAGCGGCCGCGAATCAGGTCCGGGTCGAGAATCTCCAACCCTTCCGGCAGTTCGATGCCCTGCGCGCGGGCCACTGCACGCACGTCTTCCGGCTTGGCCAGCAGCACGCAACGGGCGATGCCGCGCGCCTGGCAGATGGCCGCTGCCTGCACGGTGCGCGGTTCGCTGCCTTCGGGCAGGACGATGCG
Source organism: Pseudomonas hydrolytica (assembly GCF_021495345.1). Lineage (NCBI taxonomy): Bacteria > Pseudomonadati > Pseudomonadota > Gammaproteobacteria > Pseudomonadales > Pseudomonadaceae > Ectopseudomonas > Ectopseudomonas hydrolytica. The sequence goes on along the minus strand of NZ_CP099397.1, from coordinate 4,327,899 downwards.
CTTGGCCGCGGCCTTGGCCCGTTGCACCAGCTGGTAGCGGAACGCCGGTGGTGACAGACGCAGCTCGCGCGGGGTGCCGCAGCGGGTGGTCAGCCAATCGTGGTCGATATGCCCGGCGACGAAGTCGGAGACCTTCTCGGCGCGCTCGCGGTCGTCCACCGGGATTTCCTTGTTCAGCCGGTTGAGGTTGGTGGCGGTGTCATAGGAGCCGGTGCTCACCGTCATCACCGGCAGGCCGCTGGCCAGTGCGCCGTTGCACAGTTCCATGATGCGCGGGTCGGGCGCGAAATCGCTGCACAGCAGCAGCCCGGCCAGCGGCACGCCGTTCATCGCCGCCAGGCAGGCGGAGAGAATGATGTCGTCGCGGTCCCCCGGCGTCACCACCAGGGTGCCGGGCTTGAGCAGTTGTACGCTGTTGGCCACGGCGCGGGCGCAGAGCACGATCTTGAGCATGCGCCGCTGTTCGTAGTCGCCGGCGTTGAGGATGCGGGCGCCGAGCAGCTCGGCGACGTCCTTGGTGCGTGGTGCATTCAGTTCGTCCTGCCAGGGGATGCAGCCGAGCAGGCGAAAGTCCTCGGTCTTGAGCAGCGGCGAGAACTCCTGCAGACGTTCGGCGAAGGCCTCGATGCCGTCCTCGCTGCGCACCTTGTTGAGGATCACGCCGAGCACCTTCGGGTCCTTGGGGCCGCCGAACAGCTGCGCCTGGATCTCGATGCGGTCGGACAGTTCGGTGAGGCTCTCGTCCTCCGGCGCACTGACCAGGATCACGTCGGCATCCAGGCTCTTGGCCAGGTGGAAGTTGACCCGCGCGGCGTAACTGGCGTGGCGCGTCGGCACCATGCCTTCGACTATGACCACGTCCTTGTCGGCGGCGGCCTGCTGATAGAGGCTGATGATCTCTTCCAGCAGTTCGTCCAGCTGGCCGTCGCCGAGCATGCGTTCGACATGGCTGAGCGGCAGCGGTTTGGGCGAGTGCAGGCCGTGGGTGCGGGCGATCAGCTCGCTGGAACGCTCCGGGCCGAGGTCGCCTGCATGCGGCTGGGCAATGGGCTTGAAGAAGCCGACCTTGAGGCCGCTGCGCTCCAGCGCGCCGACCAGGCCGAGGCTGATGGAGGTGAGACCGACACCGAAGCCGGTGGGGGCGATAAAGAAGGTATGCATGAAAAAGCCTCAGTCGAGCAGGGCAAGAGTGTCGAGAGCGATCTGCCGCTCTTCGTTGGTCGGCACCACCAGTACCAGCGGGCCATGCGCTGCCTGGATCGGCCCGCCGACGCCGCGTACGCAGCGCGCGTTGGCTGCAGGGTCGAGGGCAAAGCCGAGCAGGCCGAGGTGTTCGAGGGTCTTGCTGCGGATCAGCGCCGAGTTTTCGCCGATACCGCCGGTGAAGATCAGCCCGTCGAGGCGGCGCAATGCGCAGCTCATGGCCGCCAGCGACTTGGCCAGGCGATAGCAGAACACCTCGATGGCCAGGGTGGCGCCGGCATGACCCTGCTCGCGGGCCTGCTCCAGGCTGCGCATGTCGTTGGACAGGCCGGACAGGCCGAGCAGGCCGCTGTCCTTGTTGAGCATGCTGTCGATCTGTTCCAGGCTCCAGCCCAGGGTACGCGCCAGGTGGCTGTGCAGGTTGGGGTCGACATCGCCGCTGCGCGTGCCCATCACCAAACCCTCCAGCGGCGTCAGGCCCATGCTGGTATCAAGGCTGTGGCCGTTTTCCACGGCGCAGGTCGAGCAACCGTTGCCTAGGTGCGCCACCAGCCAGCTGCTGGCCTCGGCCGACAGGCCGGCCATCTGTGCGGCCTTCTGGCTGACGTAGCGATGGCTGGTGCCATGAAAGCCGTAGCGGCGCACGCCGTGCTCGCGGTACAGCGCCTCGGGCACGGCATAGCGGTAGGCGTGCTCGGGCAGGCTCTGGTGGAAGGCGGTATCGAACACGGCGACCTGGGTAAGCGTCGGGAACAGCTTCATCGCCGCCTCGATGCCCAGCAGGTTGGCCGGGTTGTGCAGCGGCGCCAGCGGCGCGACCTGGCGGATCGCCTGCAGGCTGACGGCATCCAGACGGCTGGCGCCGGAGAAGTATTCGCCGCCATGCACCACGCGGTGGCCGATGCCGTGCAGCTCGCCTGCGGCGACGCGCTGCACGATCGGCAGCAGATGGGACAGCGCCAGGCGGTGGTCGGCGCCGGCAATCACCAGGCTGTCGCGCTCATCGCCCTGCTGCCAGTGCAGGATGGCTTCGGGGCTGCCCAGGCGTTCGGCCAGGCCGCTGAGGGGGAATTGCTCCTGGGCTTCGTTGACCAAGGCGAACTTGATCGACGAACTGCCGCAGTTGATCACCAGAATGTTGCGAGCAGACATTTAAGCTTCCTTGAATTCATCGTGCGACCGATCCCTGGCACACCAGCCGCAGGCGAAGGGGCTGCCCAGTCTGGCCTGACGTCGCTCGGGGTCGAGTACCCAGGCCCGATTCTGCCAGGGTGGTCGGTGGCGTACATGTTGAGTATGACCACAGGACAAGACTGCCACCCAGTCGCCGTGTTCGTCCTGACGAAAATCAACGATACGCGTGGTCCGTTTGTCAGGGCTCGGGTCGCAATCCCGATCGGCCTTGGTTAGACTTGTTCGTTCATTTATCTTTCGCAAAAGGTCTCCCCATGCTGATCGCCGCCAACAAGGCCGTCTCCATCGACTATACCCTGACCAACGATGCCGGTGAGGTGATCGACAGCTCGGCTGGCGGCGCACCGCTGGTCTATCTGCATGGTGCGGGCAACATCATCGTCGGCCTGGAAAAGGCCCTGGTCGGCAAGAAGGCCGGTGACGAGGTCGAAGTGGCCGTCGAGCCGGAAGAAGCCTACGGCGAGTACAGCGCCGAGCTGGTTGCCACCCTGAGCCGCGCCATGTTCGAAGGCGTCGACACCCTGGAAGTCGGCATGCAGTTCCATGCCTCCGGCCCGGACGGTAGCATGCAGATCGTCACCATCCGCGATATCGACGGCGACGATGTGACCGTCGACGGCAACCACCCGCTGGCCGGTCAGCGCCTGAACTTCAAGGTCAAGGTGGTGAACGTGCGTGACGCCAGCGAAGAGGAAGTGGCCCACGGTCACATCCACGGTGAAGGCGGCCATCACCACTGAGTCGCTCAGGCGACTTGCGGTCGTTCACTGCGGAGCAACCGCTGCTAAGCTCAAAGCTCGCGATAAAGGCGCCTCATGGCGCCTTTTTCTTGTATGCCGGCGTGCCTGTCGGCAGCCGCTTCGATGGTTTTCAGGGCCCACGCCCGCTGCACTGAATTCGCTGAGGAAGTTCGTCATGAGTGCCTTTCACGATCTCAATCTCCGTGCCCTGGATGGCCAGGAACTGCCGCTGGCACCCTACAAGGGCCAGGTGGTGCTGGTGGTCAACGTCGCCTCCAAATGCGGCCTGACGCCTCAGTACGCCGGGCTGGAGAAGCTCTACCAGCAGTACAAGGGCAACGGTTTCACCGTGCTCGGTGTGCCCTGCAACCAGTTCGCCGGGCAGGAGCCAGGCAGCGAGGACGAGATTCGCGAATTCTGCAGCCTCAATTACGGCGTGACCTTCCCACTGGGCAGCAAGCTGGAGGTCAACGGCCCCGCTCGCCACCCGCTGTATCGCCTGCTGGCCGGTGAGGGCGCCGAGTTTCCCGGCGACATCACCTGGAATTTCGAGAAGTTCCTGGTCGGCCAGGACGGGCGCGTGCTGGCGCGCTTCTCGCCGCGCACCACGCCGGACGATCCGGCGCTGATCCAGGCCATCGAGAAGGCGCTGGGTCTGTAGCGCCTTCGCGCTAGGGGCCGAGGGCTGCAAGCGCGACTGATCGGCCAATCTCTCGGCCATTTCCTCACGCGGCCTTGTTCGCCCGGTCGTCCGCTTGCTTAATCGGACGACTTGCCGAGGACTGCGCCCATGACCAGTTTTTCCAACGAGCCACTTCCCGCCATGGCTTCACCGGCCGAACTGCGCGCGCTGATCGAAAGCCGCCGCGCGGTGCGCCGTTTCACCCCCGAACCGGTGCCGGACGCGGTGATTCGCGATTGCCTGGAGCTGGCCGTGCTGGCGCCGAACTCCTGCAACCTGCAGCCCTGGAGCTTTCAGGTGATCCGCGATGCGGCGCTGCTGGCGCAGCTGCACCCGGTGTGCATGAGCCAGAACGCCGCACGGGCGCCCCTGATCATCGCCGTGCTGGCGCGGCCCGACACCTGGCGCCAGGCCTGTCGCAACGTCATCGATTACTGGCCGGAAGCCGAGGTGCCGGCGCGCATCCGCCGCTTCTACAGCAAGACCGCGCCGTTCCAGTACAACCAGGGGCCGCTGGGGCTGCTGGGGCTGTTCAAGCGGCAGCTGGTGCGCCTGGTGGGGCTGCGCAAGCCGCTGATGCGCAAGCCCAACAGCAAGGCCGACATGCGCCTGTGGGCGGTGAAGTCCACCGCGCTGGCGGCGCAGAATCTGATGCTGGCCTTCCAGAGTCATGGCTATGCCACCTGTCCGATGGAAGGCTTCGATGAGGTGCGCCTGCGCCGCGTGCTGGACATTCCGCGCCAGGCCATCCCCATCATGCTGCTGGCCGTCGGGCGGCAGGGCGAGAAGGGCGTGTACAACCCGCGCCTGCGTTTTCCGCTGGAGCAGCAGGTCACCTGGCTGTAAGCAGGTTTGACCTGGATCAAATGGCCTCGTCTTGAATACGGCGTAATCGTCCTTATCTAGTCTTCATCTCGGCGGGTTTCGTTTTTCGGGGATGTTGTCCCGGCCCGCCATTCTGGAGGAAGGACATTTATGCGTATCGATCGTTTGACCAGCAAGCTGCAGCTTGCACTCTCCGACGCCCAATCCCTGGCCGTGGGCATGGACCACGCCGCCATCGAACCGCTGCACCTGATGCAGGCGCTGCTGGAGCAGCAGGGCGGCTCGATCAAGCCGCTGCTGATGCAGGTGGGCTTCGACATCAATAGTCTGCGTCAAGCTCTGACCCGCGAGCTGGATCAGCTCGGCAAGCTGCAGAACCCCACCGGCGACATCAACCTGTCGCAGGATCTGGCGCGCCTGCTCAACCAGGCCGACCGCCTGTCACAGCAGAAGGGCGACCAGTTCATTTCCAGCGAGCTGGTGCTGCTCGCCGCCATGGACGAGAACACCAAGCTGGGCAAGCTTCTGCTGGGCCAGGGCGTGTCGAAGAAGGCCCTGGAAAATGCCATCGCCAACCTGCGCGGCGGCCAGGCGGTGAATGATCCCAACGTCGAGGAGTCGCGCCAGGCGCTGGACAAGTACACCGTCGACCTGACCAAGCGCGCCGAGGAGGGCAAGCTCGACCCGGTGATCGGTCGTGACGACGAGATCCGCCGCACCATCCAGGTGCTGCAGCGCCGCACCAAGAACAACCCGGTACTGATCGGCGAACCCGGTGTGGGCAAGACCGCCATCGCCGAAGGCCTGGCCCAGCGCATCATCAACGGTGAAGTGCCCGATGGCCTCAAGGACAAGCGCCTGCTGTCGCTGGACATGGGCTCGCTGATCGCCGGCGCCAAGTTCCGCGGCGAGTTCGAGGAGCGCCTGAAGGCCGTGCTGAACGAGCTCAGCAAGCAGGAAGGGCGCATCATCCTGTTCATCGACGAGCTGCACACCATGGTCGGCGCCGGCAAGGCCGAGGGCGCCATGGATGCCGGCAACATGCTCAAGCCGGCTCTGGCCCGTGGCGAGCTGCACTGCGTCGGCGCCACCACGCTGGACGAGTACCGCCAGTTCATCGAGAAGGATGCCGCGCTGGAGCGCCGCTTCCAGAAAGTGCTGGTGGACGAGCCGAGCGAGGAGGACACCATCGCCATCCTGCGCGGCCTCAAGGAGCGCTACGAGGTGCACCACGGCGTGACCATCACCGACGGTGCGATCATCGCCGCGGCCAAGCTCAGCCATCGCTACATCACCGACCGCCAGCTGCCGGACAAGGCCATCGACCTGATCGACGAGGCCGCCAGCCGCATCCGCATGGAGATCGACTCCAAGCCGGAGGAGCTGGACCGCCTGGATCGCCGCCTGATCCAGCTGAAGATCGAACGCGAGGCACTGAAGAAGGAAGACGACGAGGCGACCAAGAAGCGCCTGGTCAAGCTGGAAGAAGACATCGCCAAGCTGGAGAAGGAATACGCCGACCTGGAGGAAATCTGGAAGTCGGAGAAGGCCGAGGTTCAGGGTTCGGCGCAGATTCAGCAACGCATCGAACAGGCCAAGACCGAGCTGGAAGCCGCGCGGCGCAAGGGCGACCTCAACCGCATGGCCGAGCTGCAGTACGGGGTGATCCCGGATCTGGAGCGCAGCCTGCAGATGGTCGACCAGCACGGCAAGAGCGAGAACCAGCTGCTGCGCAACAAGGTCACCGACGAGGAGATCGCCGAGGTCGTGTCCAAGTGGACCGGCATTCCGGTAAGCAAGATGCTCGAAGGCGAGCGCGAGAAACTCTTGAAGATGGAAGGCCTGCTGCACCAGCGGGTGATCGGCCAGGACGAAGCGGTGGTGGCCGTGGCCAACGCCGTGCGCCGCTCCCGTGCCGGATTGGCTGATCCGAACCGGCCGAGCGGCTCGTTCCTCTTCCTCGGCCCGACCGGGGTGGGCAAGACCGAGCTGTGCAAGGCGCTGGCCGAGTTCCTCTTCGACACCGAGGAAGCGCTGGTGCGCATCGACATGTCCGAGTTCATGGAGAAGCACAGCGTCGCGCGTCTGATCGGTGCGCCGCCCGGCTATGTCGGCTACGAAGAGGGCGGTTACCTGACCGAGGCGGTGCGCCGCAAACCCTACTCGGTGGTGCTGATGGACGAGGTGGAGAAGGCCCACCCGGATGTGTTCAACGTGCTGCTGCAGGTGCTGGAAGACGGTCGCCTGACCGACAGCCATGGCCGCACCGTGGATTTCAAGAACACCGTGATCGTGATGACTTCCAACCTCGGCTCGGCGCAGATCCAGGAGCTGGTCGGCGACAAGGAAGCGCAGCGCGCGGCGGTGATGGACGCGGTGAGCAGCCACTTCCGTCCCGAGTTCATCAACCGTATCGACGAGGTGGTGGTGTTCGAGCCGCTGGGCCGCGAGCAGATCGCCGGCATCGCCGAGATCCAGCTCAAACGTCTGCGTGGTCGCCTGGCCGAGCGCGAGCTGAGCCTGGAGCTGACGCCGGAGGCGCTGGACAAGCTGATCGCCGTCGGTTACGACCCGGTGTACGGCGCGCGCCCGCTCAAGCGCGCGATCCAGCGCTGGATCGAGAACCCGCTGGCGCAGCAGATTCTCGCCGGCGACTTCGCCCCGGGCGCGGTGGTGCATGCCAAGGTGGACGGCGAGGAGATCGTCTTCGCCTGATCGCTTGCCGCGTCAACACAAAGTCCCGCCAAATCGGCGGGCCTTTGCTTTTGTAGCCCGGATGAAATCCGGGGAGTCGGCGTCAGGTGTTCCCGGATTGCATCCGGGCTACGGTGCTTACGCCCCGCAAGCGGGAGAGGGGAGACAAAACCGTAGCCCTCAGCAGCAACCACCCCAATGCTTCTTCTTCGAGGTATGGCCGATGCCGGGGTTGAAGGTGTTGGTCGGGTCCAGTTCGCGGTAGAAACCGGCCAGCGCCGGCTTGGCCACGTACAGGTGGCCGACGTTGTGCTCGGCCGGGTACTCGGCGCGGCGTGCATCCAGCAACTTCCACATGCGGTGCTCCATCTCGATCGGGTCGATGCCCTTCCTGACGATGTAGTCCTGGTGGAACACGTGGCAGAAGAAGTGCCCGTAGTAGAGCTTGTGGATGATCTGCTCTTCCATTTCCTGCGGCAGCGTCTCGACCCAATCGCGGTCGTTGCGGCGCAGGGCGATGTCCAGGGCGAGGATGTCCTCGACGCTGCTGCGGTGTGCCTCACGGTAGCGGATCGCGGCGCCGGCGATGGCGAAGCGGTGCAGGAAGGCCTTGCGCCCTTCCTCGGCGTCGCACTCGAAGTAGGCGCCGCTGGCGCTGCCGGTGAAGTACTTGATGAGGAAGGCGCGGGTCTGCTCCAGGGTGTCGTTGGACACCCGCACCAGCAGGTGATGCTCGAAGCGCTCACGGTACTCGCGCATGCGCGCCGGCAGGTGGCTGGGCAGCAGGTTCATCAGCGCCTGGATCACCCGGTCGGTCACCCCGCGCAGGCCGAAGCGCTCGAAGAAGCCGTCGACCCGGCTCTTCATGGCGAAGGCGGCCGGTACCCTGGCGGTGCCGAATTTGTCGATCACCAGGAAGGTGTCCTTGCCGTATTTTTCGCCGATGTCGAAGGCGGTGCGGTGGATGTACTCGCCGGCAATGGGCAGGCGCGGCAGCTTGGCCAGCAGGTGGCGGCGCACTTCGGTAAGGTCGTGCGGGTCGTTGCTGCCGATGTAGAACACCGTGCTCGGCTCCTTCGGGAAGGTATCCAGGCGCACGGCGAACAGGCACAGCTTGCCGGCCGAGCCGGAGGCTTCGAACAGACGCGACGGGTCGGCGTTGAAACGCGCCGGGGTGTCGGCATCGACATCGCGCACGTGCTCGCCGTAGCGCGCGTCGGAAGCCTTGGCGTGTTCTTCGTTGCGCACCTGCTGCGCCGTGTAGTCGCCGTTCTGCAGGCGGGTGAGGATTTCCTCGGGGCTGTCGCCCAGGTCGATCCCCAGGTGGTTGACCAGCTCCAGCGAGCCGTCATCCTTCACCTGCGCGTACAGCGCCAGTTCGGTGTAGGCCGGGCCGCGGCGCACCAGGGCGCCGCCGGAGTTGTTGCAGATGCCGCCGAGCACCGAGGCGCCGATGCAGGACGAGCCGATCACCGAGTGCGGCTCGCGGTTCAGCGGCGCCAGGGCCTGCTCCAGGCGATCCAGGGTGGCGCCGGGCAGGCAGACCACCTGCTGGCCATCGTTGATCAGTTGCACGCCGGTGATGCGCAGGGTGCTGATCAGCACGATCTCGCGGTCGTAGTCATCGCCATCGGGGGTGGAGCCACCGGTCAGGCCGGTATTGGCCGCCTGCATGATGACGATACGGTCGGCCGCCACCGCCGCCTGCAGGACGCGCCACTGCTCCAGCAGCGAGCCGGGGCGCACCACCGCCAGGACATTGCCCTCACCGGTGCGGTGGCCCTTGCGAAAACGCCGCGTGGCCTGCTCGTCGATCAGCACATGGCTGTCGCCGACGATCTGGCGCATCTGCGCCAGCAGGGTGTCTCGGGATACGGTGGTGGCGACTGCAGCGGTCATCGGCTCAACGCTCCTTTACCAGCAGGTCCGAGGTGATCTCGGCGATGGACTTGGCGCCGGTCAGCACCATGGCCACGCGCATTTCCTTCTCGATCAGGTCCAGCAGGTTGCTCACACCGGCCTGACCGGCGACCGCCAGCGCGTAGATGAAGGCGCGGCCGAGCAGCACGGTGTCGGCACCGAGGGCGAGCATGCGCACCACGTCCAGGCCGGTACGGATGCCGGAGTCGGCAAGGATCTTCAGCTCGCCCTTGACCGCATCGGCGATGGCCGGCAGGGCGCGGGCGCTGGACAGCACGCCGTCGAGCTGACGGCCGCCGTGGTTGGAAACGATGATGCCGTCGGCGCCGAAGGTCACCGCGTCGCGGGCGTCTTCGGGGTCGAGGATGCCCTTGATCACCATCGGGCCGTCCCAGAAGTCGCGGATCCACTCCAGATCCTTCCAGGAGATCGACGGGTCGAAGTTGGCGCCCAGCCAGCCGATGTAGTCGGCCAGGCCGGTGGGATTGCCGCGGTAGGCGGAGATATTGCCCAGATCGTGCGGCTTGCCCATCACCCCGACATCCCAGGCCCACTGCGGGTGGGTCATGGCCTGCAGCACGCGGCGCAGCGGCCCGTTCGGACCGCTCATGCCCGAATGGGCATCGCGGTAGCGCGCACCCGGCACGGGCATGTCCACGGTGAACACCAGGGTCGAGCAGCCGGCGGCCTTGGCGCGCTCCAGGGCGTTCCTCATGAAGCCGCGGTCCTTCAGCACATAGAGTTGGAACCACATTGGCCGGTCGATGGCCGGCGCCACTTCCTCGATCGGGCACACCGATACCGTGGACAGGGTGAAGGGAATGCCCTTGGCCGCTGCCGCCTTGGCCGCCTGCACCTCGCCACGGCGGGCGTACATGCCGGTCAGGCCCACGGGCGCCAGGCCCACCGGCATGGACATCTTCTCGCCGAACAGCTCGGTGGACAGATCCAGCTCGGACATGTTCTTCAGCACGCGCTGGCGCAGTTCGATGTTCGACAGGTCGGCGACGTTGCGGCGCAGGGTGTGCTCGGCATAGGCACCGCCATCGGCGTAGTGGAACAGGAAGGGCGGCAGCTTGCGCTCGGCGGCGGCGCGATAGTCGGTGGAGGCAGAAATGATCATGAGCTCATCCTGTTGCTGAAAAGGGGAAGCGTAGCCTGACGGCAGTAGCCCCGGCATGGCCGGGGCGTTTCAAGGCGCTTGGGGCTATTCGATCAGCCGGCTACCAGCGGATCGCTGACCCCCAGCACGTAGATCGCCAGCATCGCGATGCTGCCGGTGAACAGCACGTAGTACAGCGTCGGCCAGATGGTCTTGCGCAATGTGCTGCCTTCGCGACCGAGCAGGCCGACGGTGGCCGACGCGGCGACCACGTTGTGGATCGCCACCATGTTGCCGGCTGCGGCGCCGATGGCCTGCACGGCGACGATCAGCGCGCCGGAGATACCCAGGCTGCTGGCCACGCCGAACTGGAACTGGCTGAACATCATGTTGCTCACCGTGTTGGAGCCGGCGATAAAGGCGCCCAGGGCGCCGATGCTCGGTGCCAGCAGCGGATAGATGCCGCCGACGCTGTCGGCCACCCAGCGCGCCATCAGGATCGGCATGCTGGCCAGCTCGGCGCCGTTGACACCGGAGTTGATCAGGATGCGCACCATCGGCACGGTGAACAGCAGCACGAAGCCGGCGCTGAGCAGCACGCTGGACGATTCCTTCACCGCCTTGCTCAGCTCACGCACCTTCATGCCGTGCAGGAAGAAGGTGGCCAGAACCACGGCGACCAGAATGCCACCCGGCAGGTAGAGCGGTTGGAAGTTGGCGCTGATGCCGGTTTCGCCAAGCAGGTCGGGGAAGTTCACCACCACCGCCTTGAGCGCGTTGCCCACTTCCGGGAACACACGGCTGATCACCAGCAGGGCGCCGACCAGCACATAGGGCAGCCAGGCGCGCAGGGCACTCATCGGCTTGGCGGTCAGCTCGTCCAGCTTCATCTCGACGGTGCCCAGCCACTCGCTCGGCCACTTGTCGGCCGGGGCGAAGTCCCAGGTCTTCTTCGGTACCAGGAAGCCGAAGCGGGCGGCGCTGGTGACGATGGCCAGGCCGATCAGACCGCCCAGCAGCGAGGGGAATTCCGGGCCGAGGAACACGCCGGTGGCGGCGTAGGGCAGGACGAAGGCCAGGCCGGCGAAGAGGGCGAACGGCAGCACTTCCAGACAGGCTTTCCAGCTTTTCTCCTGACCGAAGAAACGCGTCAGCATCATCGCCATCACCAGCGGCATGACCACGCCGACAGTGGCGTGGATGATCGCCACCTGGCTGGTGATCAGCTGCAGGAACTGCGCCCAGGACGAACCCTGTTCCACCAGGTGTGCGCCGATGGTGGCGGTGTCCAGACCGGTGTTGATGCCGACGATGATCGGCGTGCCGACCGCGCCGAAGGACACCGGCGTGCTCTGCACCAGCATGCCCATCAGCACGGCGGCCATGGCCGGGAAGCCGATGGCTACCAGCAGCGGTGCGGCGATGGCCGCTGGCGTGCCGAAGCCCGAGGCGCCCTCGATGAAGCAGCCGAACAGCCAGGCGATGATGATCGCCTGGATGCGGCGGTCAGGGCTGATGGTGGTGAAGCCGGCGCGGATCGCGGTGATGCCGCCGGAGTGCTTGAGGGTGTTGAGCAGCAGGATGGCGCCGAAGATGATCCACAGCAGACCCAGGGTGATCAGCAGGCCCTGCAGGGTCGAGGCCAGCACGCGGTTGAGGGTCATGTCCCAGGCGAACAGACCGACGGCGGCGGTGACCAGGTACACCAGCGGCATGGCGCGCTTGGCCGGCCAGCGCAGACCGATCAGCAACACGGCTGCCAGCAGGATGGGAGAGAACGCCAGCAGGGCGAGAATTCCGTTGGACATTGGGGCTACTCCGTGGCGAGGCGCACACGGCGCGCGAGGGAGAATGCGGTATCCGGCAGACGTACAACGCTATGGGGTGTCATGGCATGACCTCGACGTCGTTCTTGTTCTTGAAGTGGGTTAATTGGTAATACCAATTTACAAAGGTGCGGGCTCAGGTTAAAAGTCGCTCAATGCCCTGTCAAATCGTCGCGCTAAGACTTTCGTCGTAGAATGCCGTCTTGTCCGCCGCTGACCAGCGCTATAGGCTGGCGGCACAAGGCTTTACGTCTGGTCAAACCAATGGAGAAGTTCGGGATGGAAGTAGGGTTGGTGCGGCAGCGCCGCTTGTCGGACGATATCGTCGCGCAACTGGAAACCATGATTCTCGAAGGCACGCTGCGTGCCGGCGAGAGGCTGCCCGCCGAACGTGCCCTGGCCGAACAGTTCGGGGTTTCACGCCCTTCGCTGCGCGAGGCGATCCAGAAGCTGGTGGCCAAGGGGCTGCTGGTGAGCCGCCAGGGCGGCGGCAACTACGTCGCCGAAGCCCTCGGCTCGACCTTCAGTGATCCACTGCTGCAGCTGCTGGAGAACAAGGAAGATGCCCAGCGCGACCTGCTCGAGTTCCGTCACACCCTGGAAGGTTCGTGCGCCTACTACGCAGCGCGGCGTGCCACGGACATCGATCGGCAGCGCCTGACCGAAGCCTTCGAGGCCCTGCAGGATTGCTATGCCCGGGCGGGCAAGGTGACGCGGGCCGAGGAGGGCGCCGCCGATGCGCGTTTCCATCTGGCGATCGCCGAGGCCAGCCACAACGCCGTGCTGCTGCACACCATCCGCGGCCTGTTCGATCTGCTCAAGCGCAACGTGGTGACCAACATCGGCGGCATGTACGCCCAGCGCGAGGAAACGCGCGACATGCTGATCAGCCAGCACCGCGCGCTCTACGAAGCGATTGTCGAAGGTCGCGCCGAAGACGCGCGGGACCTGTCCAACCAGCACATCGACTACGTGCAGGAAGTGCTCTCGGAAGTGCAGCTGGAGGCGCGGCGGGTGGAGCGGGCGCAGCGGCGCGGAGCGGTCAGACCCTAGGTACGCAGTGCGCACCGCTGCTGGCCTGCGTTGCGCTAAGCCGGTTGTGACGCGAAGGGAGATTGGTGCGCATGGCGCACCCTACGGGAAGCAGCGGTCGGGCTGTAGGGTGCGCCGCGCGCACCGCTGCTGGTCTTTGTTGTGCTAATCCGGTTGTGAGCGAAGGAATATTGGTGCGCATGGCGCACCCTACGGGAAGCGGCGGCCGGGCCGTAGGGTGCGCCGTGCGCACCGCTGCTGGCCTGCGTTGTGTTAATCCGATTGTGATGCGAAGGGAGATTGGTGCGCATGGCGCACCCTACGGGAGGCAGCGGCCTGGCCGTAGGGTGCGCCGTGCGCACCGCTCCGTCCTTCGTCTCGGCCTTTTCCCAAGGTTCGCAGCTGAGGCTGGCCGCTGCGCTCAGTCGTCCTTGCCCTTGCTGCGCATGGCGCGCTGGACTTCGCGGTTGGCGTCGCGTTCCTTCTCGACGTGACGCTTGTCGAAGTCCTTCTTGCCCTTGGCCAGGGCGATCTCGCATTTCACCAGGTGCTGCTTCCAGTACAGTGACAGGGCCACGCAGGTGTAGCCCTTCTGCTGTACGGCGCCGAACAGCTTGTCCAGCTCGCGTTTGTGCAGCAGCAGCTTGCGGGTGCGGATGGGGTCGGCGATGACGTGGGTGCTGGCGGTTTTCAGCGGCGTGATATGCGCGCCCATCAGCCAGGCCTCGTCGTCCTTGAGCAGCACGTAGCTGTCCACCAGCTGCGCCTTGCCGGCGCGCAGGCTCTTGACTTCCCAGCCGGCCAGGGCGACGCCCGCCTCGAACTTCTGTTCGACGAAGTAATCGTGCAGCGCCTTCTTGTTCAGCGCGATGGTGCCTTGAGGATGTTTCTTTTGCTTAGCCATAGGGCGCGCATTATAGGGAGTCGCCCGCGCCTGCGCCATGGGGCTTTACCGCGCCAAACTTGAGCCCATGTCGCTAATCTCCGACAATGCGCGATCTTTTTTCCCGCAGTATGGGGTGTGGGCCGCAATGGCGAGCGACAAAGTTTCGATTCATGGTGCCTGGGCCAGCCGCTGGGTGTTCATTCTGGCGGCCACCGGCTCGGCGGTCGGCCTGGGCAATATCTGGAAGTTTCCCTACATGACCGGCGTCTACGGCGGTGGTGCGTTCGTGGTCATGTATCTGTTCTGCATCGCGCTGGTCGGCGTGCCGATCATGCTGGCGGAAACCCTGATCGGTCGTCGCGGCCGGCAGAGCCCGGTCAACGCGATGAAGAGCCTGGCGGCCGAGGCCGGGGCGTCCAGGCACTGGTCGCTGGCGGCGCTGATCGGCATGGTCGCGGCGCTGTTGATCCTGTCCTTCTACAGCGTGGTGGCGGGCTGGTCGCTCGATTACATCCTCGGTATGGGGCGCGGCGATTTCACCGGCATCAGTGGCGATGGTGCCGGCGCGGCGTTCGGCGGGCTGACCTCCGATCCTTGGCGACTGACCCTGTGGCACAGCCTGTTCATGCTGGTCACTGCCTTCGTCATCGCCAAGGGTGTAGTGGCCGGTCTGGAGCGCAGCCTGCGCATCATGATGCCGCTGCTGTTCGTGCTGCTGCTGGTACTGCTGGGCTACAGCTTCACCACCGGGCATTTCCGCGAAGGCTTCGATTTCCTCTTCCATTTCGATCCGAGCAAGGTTCAGGACGGCATTCTCGCCGCCATGGGTCATGCCTTCTTCACCCTGAGCGTCGGCGTCGGCTCGATCATGGTCTACGGCGCCTACATGCCGAAGAAGGCCTCGATCGGCGCCACCGTGCTCACTGTTGGCCTGCTCGATACCCTGGTGGCGCTGACCGCGGGGCTGGCCCTGTTCCCCATCGTCTTCGCCGCGGGGCTTGAGCCGGGCGGTGGTCCGGGGCTGATGTTCGTCACCCTGCCGATCGCGTTCGGCAATATCGCCTTCGGTCAGGTCATGGGGCTGATCTTCTTCGTGCTGGTGGCCGTAGCCGCCTGGAGCTCGTCGATCTCCATGCTGGAGCCGGCCGTGGCCTACTTCGTCGAGAAGACCGGGCGCAGCCGGGCCAAGGTAACTGCCGCGCTGGCGCTGGTGTGCTGGCTGCTGGGCATGGGGACGGTGCTGTCGTTCAATCTGTGGGCCGAGGCCAAGTTCTTCGTCTTCGCCGATGATGGTTTCCACCTGTTGCAGTGGGGCGCCGAGGGCGGCAAGACCTTCTTCGACAGCATCGACTACCTCACCAGCCGCATTCTGCTGCCACTGGGTGGCCTGTCCTTCGCGCTGTTCGCCGGTTGGGTGCTGAGCCGCGACGCGGTGCGCGAAGAGCTGGCGATCAGAAGCCCGCTGCTGTTCAATCTGGCCCTCTGGCTGATTCGCGTCGTGGCGCCTATCGGCGTGCTGATCGTGTTCATCGCGGAGCTGAGCAAGTAATGACCACTCGAATCCAGCGTTCGGCGTTGTTGCCCTATCCGGCGCAGGCGCTGTTTGATCTCGTCAACGACGTGGCCCGTTACCCCGAGTTCCTGCCCTGGTGCAGCAGCAGTCAGGTTCTGGAAGTGAGCGAGAGCCATATGCTGGCCAGCCTCGAGGTGGCCAAGGGCGGGCTCAGCCAGCGCTTCGTCACGCGCAATGCGCTGCAGCCCGGCGAGCGCATCGAGATGAACCTGCAGGAGGGACCTTTCACCCGCCTGCATGGCGTCTGGGAGTTCAAGGCGCTGGGCGACAAGGCCTGCAAGATCAGCCTGGACCTGACCTTCGACTACGCCGGGCCGCTGGTGCGCGCCACGCTCGGCCCCCTGTTCAATCAGGCAGCCAACACCATGGTCGATGCCTTCTGCCAGCGAGCCAAGCAACTGCATGGATAATCCCAACATCGCCATAGAGGTGGTCTACGCCCTGGCCGACAGGCAGAAGCTGCTGCGCCTTTCCGTACCGGTTGGCACCACGGTGCGCGAGGCGGCGCTGCGTTCGGGCATGCAGCAGTTCTTTCCCGAACTGGACCTGCATCACGCGCCCTTGGGCATCTTCGGCAAGGCGGTCGCCAAGCCCGAGGAGCGGGTGCTCGAGGAGGGCGAGCGGGTCGAGATCTACCGACCCTTGATCGCGGATCCCAAGGAGGTGCGCAAGCAGCGTGCAGCCAAGGCCAAAGCCAGGGAAGAGGGCGAAGAGCCGGCCTGATGGGGTTGTCGTCTCTACTGGAGCGATCGCCAGATGCAAAAAAGCCCGGAAGATTCCGGGCTTTTTCGTGTCCGCGTGTTACTGCGGATCGGTGTCCAGCGGCTCTGGCGTGGGGACCGGAACGGTTTCCACCTGGTCCACTTCGCGCTGGATCTGCTCCAGCAACGAGCCGGGCGCCGGCGGCGTTTCGCTCTGCGGTCTGGCTTGCGGCTGCGCGCTGCTGGTGTCGCTGCCTTCGCCCATGATGGCCTGATCGCGGCTGACGCCGGGCATGAAGTCGCCGGCCAGGCCGACCAGTTGATCGTTGCCGTCGAACACCAGGCTGACGCGTTCCTGCAGGCGCTGGGTGCCGCCGGGTTGCATGCTGTATAGGTAGTCCCAGCGGTCGGCGTGGAAGGTGTCGGTGATCAGCGGGTTGCCCATGATAAACCGCACTTGGCGTCGGGTCATTCCCGGGCGCAGCTGGTCTATCATGTCCTGTGTCACGACATTGCCCTGTTGAATGTCGATCTTGTAAACCCCGGGGAATGAACAACCGGCGAGTGCGAAGAGCCCGGTCAGCGACAGGCTGGTCAGCAAGAGCTTGGTTTTTTGCATCGGAGGGTGACTTCCACTATCTTGGGCAACTTGAACCCCGGATCATACCCGTATTGAAGGATGCTGCGAAGCAGCATCCATGAGAAAGCAGACCATGGTTGAAAATAACGAACTGCGCAAAGCTGGACTGAAGGTGACCTTGCCACGGGTCAAAATCCTGCAGATGCTGGACAACGCCGAGCACCGCCACATGAGTGCGGAAGACGTCTACAAGGCACTGATGGAAGCCGGTGAAGACGTCGGTCTGGCGACCGTGTACCGCGTGTTGACCCAGTTCGAGGCTGCTGGTCTGGTGGTGCGTCACAACTTCGATGGCGGCCATGCGGTGTTCGAACTGGCCGACAGTGGCCACCACGATCACATGGTCTGTGTCGATTCCGGCGAAGTGATCGAGTTCTTCGACGCCGAGATCGAGAAGCGCCAGAAGGAAATCGTCAAGGAGCACGGTTTCGAGCTGGTCGATCACAACCTGGTGCTGTACGTGCGCAAGAAGAGCTGATGCTTCTGCGGCAATGAGAAAGGCGACCCTAGGGTCGCCTTTTTTGCTTTGGCCTCGCCCGGCTGCAAGCCGGGGCTTGCGGATTGCGGCCGGCTGCGTCGTTTCAGGCCGCCTGGGCGTTGGTGACCATCTTGCGGGCATGCGCCAGGGATTCTTCGGTCAGGTCGACGCCGCCGAGCATGCGTGCGATCTCCTCGACGCGGCCGGTCTCATCCAGCTTGCTCACGGCAGTGGAAGTGGCGTCGACGCCGCGGCGCTTGTGCACGAACAGATGCTGATGGCCCTGCGCGGCGACCTGCGGCAGGTGGGTGACGCACAGCACTTGGCCGCGTTCGCCCAGGCGGCGCAGCAGCTGGCCGACCACTTCGGCGGTGGGGCCGCCAATGCCGACGTCCACCTCGTCGAATACCAGGGTCGGCACGCGCGAGGTCTGCGCGGTGATCACCTGAATCGCCAGGCTGATGCGTGACAGCTCGCCACCCGAGGCGACCTTGGCCAGGCCGCGCAGCGGCTGACCGGGGTTGGCGCTGACCAGGAACTCCACGGCCTCCAGGCCATTGGCATGCGGCTCTTCGCTGTTGATTGCCTGCAGCTGGATGCTGAAACGCCCGCCCGGCATGCCCAGCGCCTGCATTTCCTGCTCCACGGCGGCGGCCAGGCGCTCGGCGGCACTGCTGCGCAGGGCGCTGAGCTCGGCGGCCTTTTCCTGATAATGACGTTCATAGGCGGCCAGTTCTTCGCTCAGGCGTTCGCCGGCCTGGTCGTCGGCGTTGAGGTTTTCCAGCTCCTCGAACAGCTGCTGCTGCAGGGCGGCCAGTTCGCCGGGCTGGATGCGGTGCTTGCGCGCCAGGGTGTAGATGCTGTCCAGGCGTTCTTCGAGAAATTGCTGGCGCTGCGGGTCCGCATCGAAGTGATCGACGAAGCGGTTCAGTTCGCCCACGGCTTCCTCGACCTGGATCTGTGCGCTGGCCAGCAGGTTGCTCGCTTCCGCCAGCGCGCCGCCCTGGCCGCCGAAAGCGCCGAGGCGGTTGAGGCTGGCGGTGAGTGCCGACAGCACGTTGCCGGCATCGCTCTCGCTGCACAGCTCCAGCACCTGGCGGCAGGCGCCGAGTAGTGCCTCGGCATTGCTCAGGGCCTTGTGCTCCTGTTCCAGCTGTTCCAGTTCGTTTTCGCCGAGAGCAAGGTTCTCCAGTTCTTCGAGCTGGTAGCTGAGCAACTGATGACGGGCGCGCTGCTCGTCGCCCTGGCTCGAGATGCGCTCCAGCTCGTTGCGCGTCTGTTTCCAGCGCTGTGCGGCCAGCTGCACCTGGCGCGCCAGTTCCTGGCTGCCGGCGTACTCGTCGAGCAGGCGGCGGTGGGTGTCGGTCTTGAGCAGCGATTGGTGTTCGTGCTGGCTGTGGATATCGATGATCAGCTCGCCGAGGGCCTTGAGGTCGGCCTGCGGGCAGGGGCTGCCATTGATATAGCCGCGCGAGCGGCCTTCGGCGGTGATCACCCGGCGCAGGATGCACGGGCCGTCGCTGTCCAGGTCGCGCTCGGCGAGCCAGGCACGCGCTTCGGGGATGTCCGCCAGGTCGAAGCTGGCGAGAATGTCCGCCTTGTCTGCACCGGGGCGTACCACGCCGCTGTCGGCGCGATCGCCCAGGCACAGACCGAGGGCGTCGAGCATGATCGACTTGCCCGCGCCGGTCTCGCCGCTGATGGCGCTCATGCCGCCGTCCAGTTCGAGGTCGAGGTGGTCGACGATGGCGTAGTTGTGAATGGACAGGTGCACCAGCATGGCGAACGCTCCCGAATTGATGTCTGGTTATTTATACAGTGTTTTTTCTTTTCCTGGCAATCCTCGCTATCGCCCCTTGAAAGCTGTGGAATTGGCTCCATATAGGCGGCAGGTGCGCGGGCTTGACTCGCGCCGATTCAATCGAGAGGAGGAAGGCATGGCTGACGAACAGAACCTGGATACGCAGAACCCCGAAGCGCAGGCGGCCGAGAATGCCGCGCCGAGCGACGACCTGGCGGCTCGCGTGCAGGCCCTGGAAGAGCAGCTGGCTGCGGCGCAGGATCAGTCGCTGCGCATGGCGGCCGAGCTGCAGAACGTACGTCGTCGCGCCGAGCAGGATGTGGAGAAGGCGCACAAGTTCGCACTGGAGAAGTTCGCCAACGATCTGCTGCCGGTCGTCGATAGCCTGGAGCGCGGCCTGGAGCTGTCGAGCCCGGACGACGAGGCGATCAAGGGCGTGCGCGAGGGCATGCAACTGACCCTCAAGCTGTTCATCGACACCCTGGCGCGTCATCAGCTCGAGGCGGTCGAGCCGCATGGCGAGCCGTTCAACCCGGAGCACCATCAGGCCATGGCGATGGAAGAAAGCACCCACGTCGAGCCGAACTCGGTGCTCAAGGTGTTCCAGAAGGGTTATCTGCTCAACGGTCGTCTGCTGCGCCCGGCCATGGTCGTGGTCAGCAAGGCGCCGACCACGCCGCCGCCGTCCATCGACGAGCAGGCTTGAAATTTTCGGGGGCGACCCCATTTTTCAGTCAAGCGTTTTAGTGCTGCCGGCGCCTGAGAAACGAGGCGCCGGAAAAATCAAAGTTTCGGGAGAATTTTCATGGGCAAAATCATCGGTATCGACCTGGGGACCACCAACTCCTGCGTCTCCATTCTGGAAAACGGCAACGTCAAGGTGCTGGAGAACGCCGAAGGCGCTCGCACCACGCCGTCCATCATCGCTTACGCCAACGATGGCGAAATCCTGGTTGGTCAGTCGGCCAAGCGTCAGGCCGTCACCAACCCGCACAACACCCTGTACGCGGTTAAGCGTCTGATCGGTCGTCGTTTCGACGAAGACGTCGTGCAGAAAGACATCCAGATGGTGCCGTACAAGATCGTCAAGGCGGACAACAACGACGCCTGGGTCGAAGTGAACGGCCAGAAGATGGCGCCACCGCAGATCAGCGCCGAAGTGCTGAAGAAGATGAAGAAGACCGCCGAGGACTACCTGGGCGAGCCGGTGACCGAAGCGGTGATCACCGTGCCGGCCTACTTCAACGACAGCCAGCGTCAGGCCACCAAGGATGCCGGTCGCATCGCCGGTCTCGACGTCAAGCGCATCATCAACGAGCCGACCGCGGCGGCGCTGGCCTATGGCATGGACAAGGCCAAGGGCGACCACACCGTGATCGTCTACGACCTGGGTGGCGGTACCTTCGACGTGTCGGTGATCGAGATCGCCGAAGTCGACGGCGAGCACCAGTTCGAAGTGCTGGCCACCAACGGTGACACCTTCCTCGGTGGTGAAGACTTCGACATTCGCCTGATCGATTACCTCGTCGACGAATTCAAGAAAGAAACCGGCATGAACCTCAAGGGCGACCCGCTGGCCATGCAGCGCCTGAAGGAAGCTGCCGAGAAGGCCAAGATCGAGCTATCCTCGAGCCAGCAGACCGACGTCAACCTGCCGTACATCACTGCAGACGCCACCGGTCCGAAGCACCTGAACGTGAAGATCTCCCGTTCCAAGCTCGAGTCGCTGGTCGAGGACCTGGTGCAGCGCACCATCGAGCCGTGCCGTATCGCGCTGAAGGACGCCGGTATCGACGTCAGCAAGATCGACGACGTGATCCTGGTCGGCGGCCAGACCCGTATGCCGCTGGTGCAGAAGACCGTTGCCGAGTTCTTTGGCAAGGAGCCGCGCAAGGACGTCAACCCGGACGAAGCCGTGGCCATGGGCGCTGCCATTCAGGGCGCGGTACTGGCTGGTGACGTCAAGGACGTGCTGCTGCTGGACGTCTCCCCGCTGACCCTGGGTATCGAAACCATGGGCGGCGTGATGACCGCACTGATCGAAAAGAACACCACCATCCCGACCAAGAAGTCGCAGGTGTTCTCCACTGCCGACGACAACCAGAGCGCCGTGACCATTCACGTGCTGCAGGGCGAGCGTAAGCAGGCTGCGCAGAACAAGTCCCTCGGCAAGTTCGACCTGGCCGAGATTCCGCCGGCTCCGCGTGGCGTGCCGCAGATCGAGGTGACCTTCGATATCGACGCCAACGGCATCCTGCACGTGTCCGCCAAGGACAAGGCCACCGGCAAGCAGCAGTCCATCGTGATCAAGGCCAACTCCGGTCTGTCCGAGGAAGAGATCCAGCAGATGGTGCGTGATGCCGAGGCCAACGCCGAGGAAGACCGCAAGTTCGAGGAGCTGGCCACCGCGCGCAACCAGGGCGATCAGCTGGTGCATGCCACCCGCAAGATGCTCACCGAAGCGGGCGACAAGGCCACTGCCGACGAGAAGGCGGCCATCGAGAAGGCCATCGGCGAGCTGGAAGTGGCCGTGAAGGGGGACGACAAGACCGCCATCGAGGCCAAGATGAACGCACTGTCCGAAGCCACCACGCCGCTGGCGCAGAAGATGTATGCCGAGCAGCCGCAGGGCGCCGCTCAGCCGGGCGCGGAAGAGCCGAAGGACGCTGCCGACGACGTGGTCGACGCTGAGTTCGAAGAGGTCAAGGAGAACAAGTAAGGGACGCGGCCCGGCAAGCGGGCCGCCTCTTCTTTACGCTCCACCGTCGCTCGCGACGGGCAGGATTCGCCGCGCGGGAGCCTTCTCCCGCGTCGGCGTATCTGGAGCTCACGAATCTGAGAGTGCAGCACAACTATGGCAAAACGTGACTATTACGAGGTACTGGGGGTCGAGCGCGGCGCCAGCGAAGCCGAATTGAAGAAGGCTTATCGGCGTTTGGCGATGAAGTACCACCCGGACCGCAACCCGGATGACAAGGGCGCCGAAGAGAAATTCAAGGAGGCCAACGAGGCCTACGAAGTGCTCTCCGACGCCGGCAAGCGTTCGGCCTACGACCAGTACGGCCATGCCGGCGTCGACCCGCAGATGGGCGGCGGCGGTGGCGCCGGTTTCGGCGGTGCCAACTTCTCCGACATCTTCGGCGACGTGTTCAGCGACTTCTTCGGCGGTGGCCGCGGTGGCTCGCGCGGCGGCGCCCAGCGCGGCTCGGATCTGCGCTACACCCTGGAGCTGGACCTGGAAGAAGCGGTGCGCGGCACCACCGTGACCATTCGCGTGCCGACCCTGGTCGGCTGCAAGACCTGCGATGGTACCGGCGCCAAGAAGGGCACCAGCCCGGTCACCTGTACCACCTGTGGTGGTATCGGTCAGGTGCGCATGCAGCAGGGCTTCTTCTCCGTGCAGCAGACCTGCCCGCGCTGCCACGGCAGCGGCAAGATGATCACCGACCCCTGCGGCAGCTGCCACGGTCAGGGGCGCGTGGAAGAGAGCAAGACCCTGTCGGTCAAGGTGCCGCCGGGCGTCGATACCGGTGACCGCATTCGCCTGTCCGGCGAGGGCGAGGCCGGTACGCATGGCGGTCCGGCTGGTGACCTCTACGTGGTGGTCAACGTCCGTGAGCATGCGATCTTCCAGCGTGACGGCAAGCACCTGTACTGCGAAGTGCCGATCAGCTTCGCCGATGCGGCGCTGGGCGGCGAGCTGGAAGTGCCGACCCTCGATGGCCGGGTCAAGCTGAAGATCCCCGAAGGCACCCAGACCGGCAAGCTGTTCCGTCTGCGCGGCAAGGGCGTGGCCCCGGTGCGCGGCGGCGCGGCGGGCGATCTGATGTGCCGGGTCGCGGTGGAAACGCCGGTCAACCTGAACAAGCGTCAGCGCGAGCTGCTCGATGAGTTCCGCAAGTCGCTGCAGGGCGATGACTCCCACTCGCCCAAGGCCAGTGGCTGGTTCGAGGGCGTCAAGCGCTTCTTCGGCGACGTTTAACCCCAAAGCGCCCCGGCAATGCCGGGGCGACGGCTTGGAGCTGATGTATGCAACGTATTGCAGTGATGGGCGCCGCCGGGCGCATGGGCAAGACCCTGATCGAGGCCGTGAGTCAGGCCGAGGGCGCAACGCTCAGCGCGGCCATCGATCGCGCCGACAGCAGCCTGATCGGTGCCGATGCCGGTGAGTTGGTCGGCCTGGGCAAGATCGGCGTGACCCTGGCGGGTGATCTGGCGGCGGTGGTCGATGATTTCGACGTGCTGATCGATTTCACCCACCCGTCGGTAACGCTGAAGAACCTGGAGGTCTGCCGTCAGGCCGGCAAGGCCATGGTGATCGGCACCACCGGCTTTACCGTGGAAGAGAAGCAGCAGCTGAGCGAAGCGGCCAAGCAGATCCCGATCGTCTTCGCCGCCAACTTCAGCGTCGGCGTCAACCTGTGCCTGAAGCTGCTGGATACCGCCGCCCGCGTGCTGGGCGATGACGTGGATATCGAGATAATCGAAGCGCATCACCGGCACAAGGTCGATGCGCCGTCCGGCACGGCGCTGCGCATGGGTGAAGTGGTCGCCGATGCGCTGGGGCGTGATCTGCAGAAGGTCGCCGTGTATGGCCGCGAAGGTCAGACCGGGGCGCGCGAGCGCGAGACCATCGGTTTCGCCACCGTGCGTGCCGGCGACGTGGTAGGGGATCACACCGTGCTGTTCGCCGCCGACGGCGAGCGTGTGGAGATCACCCACAAGGCTTCCAGCCGCATGACCTTTGCCAAGGGCGCGGTGCGTTCGGCGCTGTGGCTGCAGCAGCGTTCGCCTGCCCTGTACGACATGCAGGACGTGCTGGGGCTGCGCTGACGCGAATGTGTGACTGGGCGTCTTATCGGGTGGACCGAAAAAGGGTTTTCCTGTAAGCTTCCTGTTTTAGTGTGTCCACTAAAGTTACGCAGAATGGCTCAAATAAAAAAGCGGGATGACCTTCACACGTCATCCCGCTTTTTTACAACCTGCGTTTGCTTCAAGCCTTGATCGAGACGGAGGTCTTCTTGACTAAGCCAGCCCCCAAACCTGCCATTTTGGCCCTTGCTGACGGCAGCATTTTTCGCGGCGATTCCATCGGGGCCGATGGCCAGACGATCGGAGAGGTGGTGTTCAACACCGCCATGACCGGCTATCAGGAAATCCTTACCGATCCGTCCTATGCCCAGCAGATCGTCACCCTGACTTACCCGCACATCGGCAACACCGGTACCACCCCGGAAGATGCCGAGTCCAATCGCGTCTGGGCTGCTGGCCTGATCATTCGCGACCTGCCGCTGACCTCCAGCAACTGGCGCGACAAGCAACCGCTGGACGAGTACCTGAAAGCGAACGGCACCGTCGCCATCGCCGGTATCGATACCCGCCGCCTGACCCGCATCCTGCGCGAGAAAGGCTCGCAGAACGGCTGCATCCTGGTCGGTGACGACGCCACCGAAGAGAAAGCGCTGGAACTGGCGCGCAGTTTCCCGGGCCTCAAGGGTATGGACCTGGCCAAGGAAGTCACCTGCGACAAGTCTTACGAGTGGCGCTCCAGCGTGTGGAACCTGGAAAGCGACAGCCATCCGGAGATCGCCGCTGCCGACCTGCCGTATCACGTGGTTGCCTATGACTACGGCGTGAAGCTGAACATCCTGCGCATGCTGGTCGCCCGTGGCTGCCGCCTGACCGTGGTACCGGCGCAGACGCCGGCCAGCGAAGTGCTGGCCCTGAATCCCGATGGCGTGTTCCTCTCCAACGGCCCTGGCGACCCCGAGCCGTGCGACTATGCGATCAAGGCGATCAAGGAAATTCTGGAAACCGAGATTCCGGTGTTCGGCATCTGCCTCGGCCACCAGCTGCTGGCCCTGGCCTCCGGCGCCAGGACCCTGAAGATGGGCCACGGCCACCACGGCGCCAACCACCCGGTGCAGGACCTGGATACCGGCGTGGTGATGATCACCAGCCAGAACCACGGTTTCGCCGTGGATGAAGGCAGCCTGCCGAGCAACCTGCGGCCGATCCACAAGTCGCTGTTCGACGGCACCCTGCAGGGTATCGAGCGCACCGACAAGGACGCCTTCAGCTTCCAGGGCCACCCGGAGGCGAGCCCCGGCCCGCACGACGTGGCCCCGCTGTTCGACCGCTTCATCGAAGCCATGGCCAAGCGCCGCTAAGCCCCGCCGACTGACCCAAGGATTCGAGTAACCGCTATGCCAAAACGTACAGACATCAAAAGCATCCTGATCCTCGGCGCCGGCCCCATCGTCATCGGCCAGGCCTGCGAGTTCGACTACTCCGGCGCCCAGGCGTGCAAGGCGCTGAAGGAAGAAGGTTTCCGCGTCATCCTGGTGAACTCCAACCCGGCCACCATCATGACCGACCCGGCCATGGCCGACGCCACCTACATCGAGCCGATCAAGTGGGCCACCGTGGCCAAGATCATCGAGAAGGAGCGTCCGGACGCGCTGCTGCCGACCATGGGCGGCCAGACCGCGCTGAACTGCGCCCTGGACCTGGAGCGCCACGGCGTGCTGGAAAAGTTCGGCGTCGAGATGATCGGTGCCAACGCCGACACCATCGACAAGGCCGAAGACCGCTCGCGCTTCGACAAGGCCATGAAGGACATCGGCCTGGCCTGCCCGCGTTCGGGTATCGCCCACAGCATGGAAGAAGCCTACGGCGTGCTGGAGATGGTGGGCTTCCCCTGCATCATCCGCCCCAGCTTCACCATGGGCGGCACCGGCGGCGGCATCGCCTACAACCGTGAAGAATTCGAAGAAATCTGCGCCCGCGGTCTGGACCTGTCGCCGACCAACGAGCTGCTGATCGACGAATCGCTGATCGGCTGGAAGGAATACGAGATGGAGGTGGTCCGTGACAAGAAGGACAACTGCATCATCGTCTGCTCCATCGAGAACTTCGACCCGATGGGCGTACACACCGGCGACTCCATCACCGTGGCCCCGGCGCAGACCCTGACCGACAAGGAATACCAGATCATGCGCAACGCCTCGCTGGCGGTGCTGCGTGAGATCGGCGTGGAAACCGGCGGCTCCAACGTGCAGTTCGGCATCTGCCCGAACACCGGGCGCATGGTGGTGATCGAGATGAACCCGCGCGTGTCGCGCAGCTCGGCACTGGCCTCCAAGGCCACCGGCTTCCCCATCGCCAAGATCGCCGCCAAGCTGGCGGTCGGCTACACCCTCGACGAGCTGTCCAACGACATCACTGGCGGTCGCACCCCGGCGTCGTTCGAGCCGGCCATCGATTACGTGGTAACCAAGGTCCCGCGCTTCGCCTTCGAGAAATTCCCCAAGGCCGATGCCCGCCTGACCACCCAGATGAAGTCCGTGGGTGAAGTCATGGCCATCGGCCGTACCTTCCAGGAGTCGGTGCAGAAGGCCCTGCGCGGTCTGGAAGTCGGCGTTGCCGGCTTCGATCCGAAGCTCGACCTGAACGACCCGGAAGCCGAGAGCACCCTGCGTCGCGAGCTGACCGTGCCCAGCGCCGACCGTATCTGGTACGTGGCCGATGCCTTCCGCGCCGGCAAGAGCGTTGCCGAAGTGTTCGAGCTGACCCGTATCGACGAGTGGTTCCTGGTGCAGATCGAGGATCTGATCAAGGACGAAGCCACCGTGCAGACCCTCGGCCTGTCCGCCATCGACTACGACCTGATGTTCAAGCTCAAGCGCAAGGGCTTCTCCGATGCGCGTCTGGCCAAGCTGCTGGGCGTTTCCGAGAAGAGCCTGCGTGCCCACCGCCACAAGCTGAAAGTGCTGCCGGTGTACAAGCGCGTGGACACCTGCGCCGCCGAATTCGCCACCGACACCGCCTATATGTACTCGACCTACGAGGAAGAGTGCGAGGCCAACGCGTCGAACCGCGAGAAGATCATGATCCTCGGCGGCGGTCCGAACCGTATCGGCCAGGGCATCGAGTTCGACTACTGCTGTGTACACGCCGCACTGGCCATGCGTGAAGACGGTTTCGAGACCATCATGGTCAACTGCAACCCGGAAACCGTCTCCACCGACTACGACACCTCCGACCGCCTGTACTTCGAGCCGGTGACCCTGGAGGACGTGCTGGAAATCGTCCGCGTCGAGCAGCCCAAAGGCGTGATCGTGCAGTACGGCGGCCAGACCCCGCTGAAGATCTGCCGCGCCCTGGAAGAAGCCGGCGTGCCGATCATCGGCACCAGCCCCGAGGCCATCGACCGCGCCGAAGACCGCGAGCGCTTCCAGCAGATGGTGCAGCGCCTGAACCTGCGTCAGCCGGCCAACGCCACTGCGCGCAGCGAAGACGAAGCCCTGGCGCTGTCCAAGGGCATCGGTTACCCGATGGTGGTGCGTCCGTCCTACGTGCTGGGCGGTCGGGCGATGGAAATCGTCTATCAGGAAGAAGAGCTCAAGCGCTACATGCGCGAAGCGGTGAAGGTGTCCAACGACAGCCCGGTACTGCTGGATCGCTTCCTCAACTGCGCCATCGAAGTGGACGTGGACGCGGTCAGCGACGGCGAGACCGTGGTGATCGGTGCGATCATGCAGCATATCGAACAGGCCGGCGTGCACTCCGGTGACTCCGCCTGCTCGCTGCCGCCGTACTCGCTGCCGGCGCACATCCAGGACGAGATTCGCGAGCAGGTCAAGAAGATGGCTCTGGAGCTCGGCGTGGTCGGCCTGATGAACGTGCAGATGGCCGTGCAGGGTGAGGACATCTACGTCATCGAAGTGAACCCGCGCGCCTCGCGTACCGTGCCGTTCGTTTCCAAGTGCGTCGGCGAGTCGCTGGCCAAGGTGGCGGCGCGCGTCATGGCCGGCAAGACCCTGGCCGAAGTCGGCTACACCAAGGAAATCATCCCGCCGTTCTTCAGCGTCAAGGAAGCGGTGTTCCCCTTCGCCAAGTTCCCGGGCGTCGACCCGATCCTCGGCCCGGAGATGAAGTCCACCGGTGAAGTCATGGGCGTCGGCGACAGCTTCGGCGAAGCCTTCGCCAAGGCCCAGCTGGGTGCCAGCGAGATCCTGCCGAATTCCGGTTGCGCCTTCATCAGCGTGCGTGAGGACGACAAGGCCGAGGCCGTTCAGGTCGCACGCGATCTGGTCAGCCTGGGCTTCGAAGTGGTCGCCACTGCCGGTACCGCCAAGGTGATCGAGGCTGCCGGCCTGCCGGTACGCCGCGTGAACAAGGTGACCGAAGGTCGTCCGCACGTGGTCGACATGATCAAGAACGACGAAGTCACCCTGATCATCAATACCACCGAGGGGCGTCAATCCATCGCTGACTCCTACTCGATCCGTCGTAACGCTCTGCAGCACAAGATCTACTGCACCACCACCATCGCGGCGGGTCAGGCGGTCTGTGAGGCGCTCAAGTTCGGTCCCGAGAAGACCGTGCGCCGGCTGCAGGATCTGCATGCAGGAATCAAGGCATGAACAAGTACCCCATGACCGTCCAGGGCGCTCGCGCCCTGGAAGAAGAGCTGGCGCACCTGACCAAGGTGCGTCGTCCCGCACTGAGCCAGGCGATCGCCGAGGCTCGCGAACTGGGCGACCTCAAGGAAAACGCCGAATACCATGCCGCGCGTGAAGAGCAGGGTATGGTCGAGGCGCGCGTGCGTGATATCGAAGGTCGCCTGCAGAATGCGGTGATCATCGATGTCACCAGCATCGAGCACACCGGCAAGGTGATCTTCGGCACCACGGTGGAAATCGCCAACGTCGAGACTGACGAAAGCGTGACCTACCAGATCGTTGGCGAAGACGAAGCCGACATCAAGCAGGGCAAGATCTCCGTCGGTTCGCCCATTGCCCGTGCCCTGGTGGGCAAGAGCGAGGGTGACGTGGTCGGCGTGCAGACCCCCAGTGGCCTGGTCGAGTACGAGATTGTCGAAGTCCGCCACATTTAAGCCGCAACAGCCGTCGCGGGCCGCTGCCGTCAGTTGGCAGCTGGCCCAGACCCTCTGGGTCGGCGGCTTGTGGTTGTTGCAGTTCGTCATTCTGCCTGCCATCGGCCAGACGGGCCTGGCGCCCTTGCTGGTGCAGGAGATAGCCGAGCGCCTGGTGCCGCTGCTGGTCGGCCTGGCGGCAGTCTGCGTTGCGCTGCAGGCCTTCGCCCTGCTGCGAAGCGAGGGGTTGCCGAGTCTGCTGCGGGATATGCGTGGGCAGTTGCTGTTGACCGTTGCGGTCATGGCCCTGAGTTACTTTGTGACGCTGCACTACTGGCCCGAGGCCCAGTACTGGCTACGCTTCAGCTATCTGGTGATGGCTTTCTGCGGGTTGCTGCTGGTGCTGCAGCCTGTGCCAGGCGCGCCACTCAGGCGCTAGCAGCCTGTGCAGGAGCGAGTCATTTGCGACCAGGGCTTGGTGTGATGCCTGCCCAGCCGCGAATGAGTCCGCTCCCGCGCCTGCTCAGCCCTGATAACGAATCACGTTGGACAGGTTGCGATTGGGCTTGGGGTTCTTGCGATAGAGCAGGGCGACCTTGCCGATCGATTGCACCAGTTCGGCGCGGCCGGCTTCGCACAGGGCGGTGATGGCGGCCTGACGATCCTCGCGTTCGGCGAGGCGCAGCTGTACCTTGATCAGCTCGTGGTCGTTGAGTGCGCGGTCCAGTTCGGCCAGCACGCCCTCGGTCAAACCATTGTCCGCCACGATCAATACAGGTTTCAGGTGGTGGCCGATAGATTTGAATTGTTTCTTCTGCTCTTGAGTGAGCGGCATAATCGTTAGTACCTAATTCGGTCTGGAAAACGGCGCCTATCTTACCCGAGCCCGCGCAGTTATTCATGGCCCGTTGAGTTCGAGGTTTCAGTGGCACGTTCCAAGACCAGCCAGCGTTGGCTGAAAGAACATTTCGATGATCCTTACGTGAAGATGGCGCAGAAGGACGGCTATCGCTCGCGCGCCAGCTACAAGCTGCTGGAGATCCAGGAGAAGGATCGCATCCTGCGTCCGGGCATGACCGTGGTCGATCTCGGCGCCGCGCCGGGCGGCTGGTCGCAGGTCACCAGTCGGGTGATCGGCGACAAGGGGCGTCTGATCGCCTCGGACATTCTGGAAATGGACAGCATTCCCGATGTCACCTTCATTCAGGGCGACTTCACCGACGATGCGGTCTTCGCGCGCATTCTCGAGGCCATTGGCGAGAATCCGGTCGACCTTGTTATTTCCGATATGGCCCCCAATATGAGTGGGGTGAGGGCGGCCGATCAGCCGCGCGCCATGTACCTGTGCGAACTGGCGCTGGATCTGGCCGGGCGCGTGCTGCGCCCCGGCGGCGATTTCCTCATCAAGATTTTCCAGGGTGAAGGCTTCGACACCTACCACAGGCAGGTGCGCGACAGCTTCGACAAGGTGCAGATGCGCAAACCGCTGTCCTCGCGCGATCGTTCGCGTGAGCAGTATTTGTTGGCGCGTGGCTTTCGCGGCTTGTGAGTTGAAACTGGTGTCCGCCCTGTCGGTCTCAGTGGCAGAAACCTCATAAAGGGTTACAGACGGCGCCTGCGGGATGCGGGCGTTTGGTGTAAGTTAGTCGGTATATCACTGGTCGTCATGGGAAGCCCGCTTCGCCACGAGGCCTGCTTCAGAGGGTAGCTAATTGAACGACATGGCAAAGAATCTGATCCTGTGGCTGATCATCGCGGCGGTACTGGTTACCGTGATGAACAACTTCTCCAGCCCGAGCGAGCCGCAGACCCTGAGCTACTCGCAATTCATCGAGCAGGTGAAGGAAGGGCGCGTCGAGCGCGTCACCGTCGATGGTTACGTGATCACCGGCAAGCGCACCGACGGCGAAGGCTTCAAGACCATCCGCCCGGCGATTCAGGACGGTGGCCTGATCGGTGACCTGATCGACAACAACGTGGTCATCGAAGGCAAGCAGCCCGAGCAGCAGAGCATCTGGACCCAGCTGCTGGTGGCCAGCTTCCCGATTCTTGTGATCATTGCTGTGTTCATGTTCTTCATGCGCCAGATGCAGGGCGGCGCTGGTGGCAAGGGCGGGCCGATGAGCTTCGGCAAGTCCAAGGCGCGCCTGCTCTCCGAAGACCAGGTCAAGACCACCTTCGCCGACGTCGCCGGTTGCGACGAGGCCAAGGAAGAGGTCAGCGAGCTGGTGGAATTTCTTCGCGATCCGGGCAAGTTCCAGCGCCTGGGTGGCCGCATCCCGCGTGGCGTGCTGATGGTCGGCTCGCCGGGTACCGGCAAGACGCTGCTGGCCAAGGCCGTGGCCGGCGAAGCGAAAGTGCCGTTCTTCACCATTTCCGGTTCCGACTTCGTCGAGATGTTCGTCGGCGTCGGTGCCAGCCGCGTGCGCGACATGTTCGACCAGGCCAAGAAGCACGCGCCGTGCATCATCTTCATCGACGAGATCGATGCCGTCGGTCGCCATCGTGGCGCCGGCATGGGCGGCGGTCACGACGAGCGTGAGCAGACCCTCAACCAGCTGCTGGTGGAGATGGATGGCTTCGAGATGAACGACGGCATCATCGTCATCGCAGCCACCAACCGTCCGGACGTTCTGGACCCGGCGCTGCTGCGTCCCGGCCGCTTCGACCGTCAGGTGGTGGTCGGCCTGCCGGATATCCGCGGTCGCGAACAGATTCTGAAAGTGCACATGCGCAAGGTGCCGATGGGCGACGACGTCAATCCGGCGGTCATCGCACGCGGTACCCCGGGTTTCTCCGGTGCCGATCTGGCCAATCTGGTCAACGAAGCCTCGCTGTTCGCCGCTCGTGCTGGCAAGCGCCTGGTGGAGATGAAGGAATTCGAGCTCGCCAAAGACAAGATCATGATGGGCGCCGAGCGCAAGACCATGGTCATGTCCGACAAGGAGAAGCTCAACACCGCGTTCCACGAGGCGGGCCACGCCATCGTCGGTCGTCTGGTGCCCGAGCACGATCCGGTCTACAAGGTTTCCATCATTCCGCGCGGTCGTGCCCTGGGCGTGACCATGTTCCTGCCGGAAGAGGATCGCTACAGCCTCAGCAAGCGCGCCCTGATCAGTCAGATCTGCTCGCTGTTCGGTGGCCGTATCGCCGAGGAAATGACCCTGGGCTTCGATGGTGTCACCACCGGTGCATCCAACGACATCATGCGCGCCACGCAGCTGGCCAAGAACATGGTCACCAAGTGGGGCCTGTCCGAGAAGCTCGGCCCGCTGATGTATGCCGAAGAAGAGGGCGAAGTGTTCCTCGGTCGTAGCATGGGCAGCCAGCACAGCAATGTGTCCGGTGAAACCGCCAAGCAGATCGACGAAGAGGTGCGCCGCATCATCGACGAGTGCTACGCCACCGCCAAAAAGCTGCTGGTGGAAAACCGCGACAAGCTCGACGCCATGGCCGAAGCGCTGATGAAGTACGAAACCATCGACGCCGAGCAGATCGACGACATCATGAACGGTCGCGAGCCGCGCGAACCGCGTGGTTGGGACGGTGGCGGCGACTCCGGTGCCCCGCAGGCCAAAGTCGACGAGGTTGATCGTCCCGAGAAGCCCATTGGCGGGCCGGCGGCCGAGCACTAAGGTCGTCTATGTTCGAACGGCAATACCCGAGCCGGCTGCCCTGTGGCAGCCGGCTTCTTGATTTGTCCCGTCCGCAAGTGATGGGCATCCTCAACGTCACGCCCGATTCATTCTCCGACGGCGGTCTCTTCGTTGCCCGTGACGCTGCGCTGCGCCATGCCGAGGCGATGGTCGCCGCTGGTGCGACGCTGATCGATATCGGGGGGGAGTCCACCCGTCCTGGGGCGCGCAGCGTTTCGCCGACCGAGGAGCTGGAGCGCGTGGCGCCGATGGTCGAAGCCATCGCTCGTGAGCTCGACGTGATCATTTCCGTGGATACCTCGACGCCGGCCGTCATGCGCGAAAGCGCGAGGCTTGGGGCCGGGCTGATCAATGACGTACGCTCGCTGCAGCGTGACGGCGCGCTGGATGCTGCGGCAGACACGGGTCTGCCGGTGTGTCTGATGCACATGCGCGGCGAACCGGGGACCATGCAGGACAATCCGCAGTACCCGGACATCGTTGTCGAGGTGCGTGATTTTCTCGTCGAGCGCATGGCGGCGTGCGCGACAGCCGGTATTCCCGCCGAGCGGATCGTGCTCGATCCGGGCTTTGGTTTTGCCAAGACACTGGAGCACAATCTCGCCCTGTTCAAACACATGGGCGAGCTCCTGGCACTGGGGAGGCCCTTGCTGGTAGGCGTTTCTCGCAAGAGCATGATCGGCAAGGTGCTTGGTCACGAGGTCGGCGAGCGGCTCTATGGCAGCCTGGGGTTGGCGGCTCTTGCCCTGACCAAGGGCGCGAATATTCTGCGTGTGCACGATGTTGCCGAAACGGTGGACGTGGTGCGCATGATCGCTGCGGTCGAGGCAGCGCAATAACAAGGAAAGCGTTATGGCTAGAAAATACTTCGGCACCGATGGCATCCGTGGCCGCGTCGGGCAGTTCCCCATCACTCCGGACTTCATGCTCAAGCTCGGCTGGGCGGCGGGCATGGCGTTTCGCAAGGAAGGCAAGTGCCGCATCCTGATCGGCAAGGACACGCGCATTTCCGGCTACATGTTCGAGTCGGCCCTGGAGGCCGGCCTCGCTGCAGCGGGTGCCGATGTGCAACTGCTCGGCCCGATGCCGACGCCGGCCATTGCCTATCTGACCCGGACCTTCCAGGCCGATGCCGGTATCGTCATCAGCGCCTCGCACAATCCGCATGACGACAACGGCATCAAGTTCTTCTCCAGTGAAGGCACCAAGCTGCCGGATGACGTCGAGGCGATGATCGAAGAGCTGCTCGACCAACCGATGACGGTGGTCGAGTCTGCCGGGATCGGTAAGGCTTCGCGGATCAACGATGCTTCCGGTCGCTATATCGAGTTCTGCAAGGGCAGCGTGCCCAGTGGTACCAGCTTCAAGGGGCTGAAGATCGTCATCGATTGCGCCCATGGCGCTGCCTACAAGGTCGCGCCAAGCGTGTTTCGCGAGCTGGGTGCCGAGGTGCGGGTCATCTCGGCGCAGCCCGACGGGCTGAACATCAACGACGGTTGCGGCTCCACGCATATCGCCGCGTTGCAGGCCGAAGTGGTGGCGCAGCAGGCCGATCTGGGTATCGCCTTCGACGGCGACGCCGACCGCGTGCTGATGGTCGATCAATATGGTGCGGTGGTCGATGGTGACGAACTGCTGTTCATCATCGCTCGCGACCTGCAGGAGCGTGGGCGGCTGCGCGGTGGCGTGGTCGGCACGCTGATGAGCAACCTGGGGCTGGAGCTGGCGCTGGCCGAGCTGAACATCCCCTTCGTTCGCGCCAAGGTGGGCGATCGTTACGTGATCGCCGAGCTGCTGGCGCGCAACTGGCAACTGGGCGGCGAGAACTCGGGGCATCTGGTGTGCTTCCAGCACACCACCACGGGCGATGCGATCATCGCCGCGCTGCAGGTGCTGATGGCGCTCAAGCGCCGTGGGCAAAGCCTGGTCGAGGCGCGCAGCGATCTGAAGAAATGCCCGCAGGTGCTGGTCAATGTGCGCCTGTCCGGTGCGGTCGATCCGCTCGAGCACCCTTCGGTGAAAGAGGCCTGCGCGCGGGTGACCGAGCGTATGGCCGGGCGCGGCCGCGTACTGCTGCGCAAGTCCGGTACCGAGCCGCTGGTGCGAGTGATGGTCGAAGGTGACGAAGAAAGCAGCGTGCGCAGCTATGCCGATGAATTGGCTAAGATTGTTGCCGAAGTCTGTGCTTGATTGAGCTTGCTACCGAGGGTGCTCTTGGGTAACATCTGCGCCCTCTTTGATCGACGAGGTAAAACATGCGTCGCCCCTTGGTCGCCGGTAACTGGAAAATGCACGGTACCCGCGCCAGCGTCGCAGAGCTGATCGAAGGGTTGCGTCGGCAGGAGTTGCCTGTCGAGGTGGATGTCGCGGTGTTTCCCTCCAGTCTGCATGTCGCGCAGGTCGTTGAAGGCCTGGCAGGCAAGGTAGTGAAAGTTGGGGCGCAAGATTGCGCAGCGCAGGTGGAGCAGGGCGCCTTGACCGGTGAGCTGGCAGTGAGTCAGTTGGTCGATGGCGGTTGCGAACTGGTGCTGGTCGGTCACTCCGAGCGTCGCCTGATTCTGGGTGAAAGTGACGAGGTGGTCGTTAGCAAGTTTGCGGCGGTGCAGAAGGCGGGGCTGACCCCTGTGCTCTGCGTCGGTGAGACCCGTGAGCAGCGTGAAGCGAATGCGACGCTGGGTGTGGTGGGTGGTCAGTTGGCGGCGGTGATAGACGCTCTTGGCGTCCAGGCCCTGAACAACGCCGTTGTCGCTTATGAGCCTGTCTGGGCCATTGGCACCGGGTTGACCGCTACGCCCGAGCAGGCTCAGGAAGTCCATGCAGCTATCCGCGCGCAGGTCGCGCAGCTGGATGCGCAGGTGGCCAGTGAGCTGAGAATTCTTTATGGCGGCAGTGTAAAGGCCGCCAGTGCAGCCGAGTTGTTCGGCATGCAGGATATCGATGGGGGGCTTGTAGGTGGCGCCTCTCTGAATGCGGATGAATTCGGTGCGATCTGTCGCGCTGCAGGAAACTGAAGAATGCTGGAAACAGTCATTGTTGTTCTGCACCTGCTGGGTGCGATCGGTGTAGTGGTTCTGGTGCTGTTGCAGCAGGGCAAGGGTGCTGATGCTGGCGCCTCTTTCGGTGCGGGTGCTTCGGCAACTGTTTTCGGAAGCCAAGGTTCCGCTACCTTTCTGAGTAAGTTTACTGCTATACTCGCCACCGGTTTTTTCATTACTAGCTTGGGCTTAGCGTTCTTTGCTAAAGAGAAAGCTGATGCACTGAGTCAGGTTGGTCTGCCAGATCCAGCGGTTCTGGAAGTCCAGCAAAAGCCGGCGGTCGAAGACGTGCCGGTGCTCGAAGAGCAAGCTCCAGCATCCGATGCTTCGGATGTGCCGGAGGCTCCAGAGCAGTAACAGTTTTGCCGAGGTGGTGGAATTGGTAGACACGCTACCTTGAGGTGGTAGTGGCCATAGGCTGTAGGGGTTCGAGTCCCCTCCTCGGTACCATACTCAAGAAAGCCCGCAGTTCGCGGGCTTTCTTGTTGCTGGAGTGTTTGGTTGACCCTCGCCAGGGGGTGGCCGTATAATTCCGGCCCAGCTTTGACGCGGGGTGGAGCAGTCTGGTAGCTCGTCGGGCTCATAACCCGAAGGTCGTAGGTTCAAATCCTGCCCCCGCAACCAGTTTCAGCAGGCCCCTTTTCAGGGGCTTTTTGTTAGCTGAAAGACAATGTCCGCCGGTATTTCCGGTGGGTTGAAGGGATGGGCGTTTCGCCCATTTTTTATTTGCACAGCATGCACGAGGGCCGTTAAGTGTCGAGCAAGCTAGAACAGTTGCAGGCCTTGTTGGCCCCGGTAATCGAAGCGCTCGGTTATCAGTGTTGGGGCATCGAGTTCCTGTCGCAGGGGCGTCATTCGCTGCTGCGTGTCTATATCGATAAGGCCGATGGCATCCTGATCGACGATTGCGAGATCGTCAGCCGTCAGCTCAGTGGTGTGCTCGACGTCGAGGACCCGATTTCCTCGGAGTACACGCTGGAAGTTTCTTCTCCTGGCATGGATAGACCGTTGTTCACGCTTGAGCAGTTCGCGGCGCATGTCGGTGAGCAGGTGAAGATCAAGTTGCGCTCGCCCTTCGAGGGGCGTCGCAATTTCCAGGGCCTCCTCCGCGGCGTGGAGGAGCAGGACGTGGTGGTACAGGTGGATGACCACGAGTATCTGTTGCCGATCGATCTGATCGACAAGGCCAATATCATCCCCCGATTTGATTGAGATGCGGATTCTGCGTCGCTGCCGGGCTGCCGACTATCGGTGCAGCACGAGCGACACAGATGGCGCGAAGGTAGCGCGGCAGCGCACGGGTGTAGCGCCAATGGCGTGAACGTGACGCGGATTGCGCAGAACCAATGGATTGCGAAAGGCGAGGCGTACGATGAGCAAAGAAGTACTGCTGGTTGTTGAGTCGGTATCCAACGAGAAGGGTGTACCGGCCGGCGTGATTTTCGAGGCGCTGGAGCTGGCTCTGGCGACCGCCACCAAGAAGCGTTTCGAAGACGAAGTCGATCTGCGTGTGTCGATCAATCGTCAGAACGGTAGCTACGAAACCTTCCGTCGCTGGACCGTGGTCGACGAGTCCGAGTTCGAAGATCCGGCCTATCAGCTGACCGAGGACATGCCGCAGGCCGTTGAAGCCAAGGCCAAGATCGGCGATGTGCTCGAAGAGAAGGTCGAGTCCATCGAGTTCGGTCGCATCGCTGCGCAAACCGCCAAGCAGGTCATCGTGCAGAAGGTGCGCGAAGCCGAGCGCGCCCAGGTGGTCGATGCCTACCGCGAGCGTCTGGGCGAGATCATCTCGGGTACCGTGAAGAAGGTCACCCGCGACAACGTCATCGTCGACCTGGGCAACAATGCCGAGGCGCTGCTGGCCCGCGAAGACATCATCCCGCGCGAGACTTTCCGCGTCGGTGTGCGCCTGCGTGCCCTGCTCAAGGAAATCCGTACCGAGAACCGCGGCCCGCAGCTGATCCTGTCGCGTACAGCGCCGGAAATGCTGATCGAGCTGTTCCGCATCGAAGTACCTGAAATCGCCGAAGGGCTGATCGACGTCAAGGCCGCCTCCCGTGATCCGGGTTCGCGCGCCAAGATCGCCGTGCGCTCCAAGGACAAGCGCATCGACCCGCAGGGCGCCTGCATCGGCATGCGCGGTTCGCGCGTGCAGGCCGTTTCCGGCGAGCTGGGCGGTGAGCGCGTGGATATCGTGCTGTGGGACGACAACCCCGCGCAGTTCGTCATCAACGCCATGTCGCCGGCCGAGGTGGCAGCGATCATCGTCGACGAAGATGCCCATGCCATGGACATCGCCGTCGCCGAAGACAACCTGGCTCAGGCCATCGGCCGTGGCGGTCAGAACGTACGCCTGGCCAGCCAGCTGACCGGCTGGACCCTGAACGTGATGACCGAAGCGGACATCCAGGCCAAGCAGCAGGCGGAAACCGGCGACATCATGCAGTCCTTCATCGACGAGCTGGAAGTCGACGAAGAGCTGGCTCAAGTCCTGGTCGAAGAGGGTTTCACCAGTCTCGAAGAGATTGCCTACGTACCCATGGAAGAAATGCTCAGCATCGATGGCTTCGACGAGGAGATCGTCAACGAGCTGCGTGCACGGGCCAAGGATCGTCTGCTGACCAAGGCGATCGCCAACGAGGAGAAGTTGGCCGATGCCCATCCGGCAGATGATTTGCTGGAACTGGAAGGCATGGACAAGGCGCTGGCTCTAGAGCTTGCGCTGCGCGGCGTGATTACCCGTGAAGACCTGGCCGAGCAGTCGATCGACGACCTGCTCGACATCGACGGCATCGACGAAGAACGTGCCGGCAAGCTGATCATGGCCGCTCGAGCCCACTGGTTCGAATAAGCGGTTGCGGCCTGAGGAGAAAGATGCATGACGCAAGTCACGGTGAAAGAACTGGCCAAAGTGGTCGACACCCCGGTAGAGCGCCTGCTGCAGCAGATGCGTGAAGCCGGCTTGTCCCACGACAATGCCGAACAAGTAGTGACCGATAGTGAGAAACAGGCCCTGTTGGCCCATCTCAAGAGCAGTCACGGCGACAAGGTCGAAGAGCCGCGCAAGATTACCTTGCAGCGCAAGACCACCAGCACCCTGCGGGTGGCTGGTAGCAAGACCATCAGCGTTGAAGTGCGCAAGAAGAAGACCTTCGTCAAGCGCAGCCCGGAAGAGCTCGAGGCCGAGAAGCAGCGCGAGCTCGAGGCTCAGCGTGCCGAAGCCGAGGCCGAGCGCCTGAAGGCCGAGGAAGAAGCCAAGCGCAAGGCTGAAGAAGAGGCCAAGCGTCAGGCTGCGGCCGCTACGAGCGAAGCACCGGCACCGGCAGCAGCACCGGCTCCGCTGAGCGAGCCGGTGGTTGCGGCGCCGGTCGTCGAAGTCGAGCGCAAGAAAGAGGAAGTGCGTCGCCCCGAGAAGGCGCGCAGCGACGAAGACGAGCGTCGTGACCGCAAGCACGCGCAGCATCGCCCGACCCTCAAGGAGAAGGCGCCGGCTCCGCGTGTCGCACCGCGCAGCGTCGACGAAGAGAGCGACGGTTTCCGTCGTGGCGGTCGCGGCAAGGCCAAGATGAAGAAGCGCAACCAGCACGGCTTCCAGGCTCCGGCCGGCCCGGTGGTGCGCGACGTGGCCATTGGCGAAACCATCACCGTGGCCGACCTGGCCCAGCAGATGTCGATCAAGGCCGCCGAAGTCATCAAGTTCATGTTCAAGATGGGCACCCCGGTGACCATCAACCAGGTGCTGGACCAGGAGACCGCTCAACTGGTCGCCGAAGAGTTCGGTCACAAGGTCAAGCTGGTCAGCGACAACGCGCTGGAAGAACAACTGGCCGAGTCGCTGAAGTTCGAAGGCGAGGCCATGTCCCGCGCGCCGGTGGTGACCGTGATGGGTCACGTCGACCACGGTAAGACCTCGCTGCTCGACTATATCCGTCGTGCCAAGGTGGCTTCCGGTGAGGCGGGTGGCATCACCCAGCACATCGGCGCCTACCACGTGGAAACCGACCGCGGCATGGTCACCTTCCTCGACACCCCCGGTCACGCCGCGTTCACCGCGATGCGTGCCCGTGGTGCGAAGGCCACCGACATCGTCATTCTCGTCGTCGCAGCCGATGACGGCGTGATGCCGCAGACCCAGGAAGCCGTACAGCATGCGAAAGCAGCTGGCGTGCCGATCGTGGTTGCGGTGAACAAGATGGACAAGCCGGAAGCCAACCCGGACAACATCAAGAACGGCCTGGCCGCGCTGGACGTGATTCCGGAAGAGTGGGGCGGCGACGCACCGTTCGTACCGGTTTCCGCCAAGGCCGGTACCGGTATCGACGAGCTGCTCGAAGCCGTGCTGCTGCAGGCCGAGGTTCTCGAACTGAAGGCCACTCCGACCGCGCCTGGTCGTGGTGTGGTGGTCGAGTCGCGCCTGGACAAGGGCCGTGGCCCGGTGGCTACCGTGCTGGTTCAGGACGGTACCCTGCGTCAGGGCGACATGGTCCTGGTCGGCGTCAACTACGGCCGCGTGCGTGCCATGCTCGACGAGAACGGCAAGCCGATCAAGGAAGCCGGTCCGTCGATTCCGGTCGAGATCCTCGGCCTGGATGGCACGCCGGATGCCGGTGACGAGATGATGGTGGTGGCCGACGAGAAGAAGGCCCGCGAAGTCGCGCTGTTCCGTCAGGGCAAGTTCCGCGAGGTCAAACTGGCTCGTGCCCACGCCGGCAAGCTGGAAAACATCTTCGAAAGCATGGGCCAGGAAGAGAAGAAGACCCTCAACATCGTCCTCAAGGCCGACGTGCGTGGTTCTCTGGAAGCCCTGCAAGGCTCGCTCAGCACCCTGGGCAACGACGAAGTACAGGTGCGTGTGGTCGGTGGCGGCGTCGGTGGTATCACCGAGTCCGATGCCAACCTGGCGCTGGCTTCCAATGCCGTGCTGTTCGGCTTCAACGTCCGTGCTGACGCCGGTGCGCGCAAGATCGTCGAGTCCGAAGGCCTCGACATGCGCTACTACAACGTCATCTACGACATCATCGAAGACGTCAAGAAGGCCCTCACCGGTATGCTCGGCAGCGATGTTCGCGAGAACATCCTGGGCACCGCGGAAGTGCGTGACGTGTTCCGTTCGCCGAAGTTCGGCGCCGTCGCTGGCTGCATGGTCATCGAGGGTACCGTGTACCGCAACCGTCCGATCCGCGTACTGCGCGAGGACGTGGTGATCTTCGAAGGCGAGCTGGAATCGCTGCGTCGCTTCAAGGACGACGTCGCCGAAGTGCGTAACGGCATGGAGTGCGGTATCGGCGTGAAGAGCTACAACGACGTCAAGGTCGGCGACAAGATCGAAGTGTTCGAGAAGGTCCAGGTGGCGCGCAGCCTGTAAGCGCGGCATCCCGATCACGCAACGCCCGGCCCCGCTCATGCGCGGCCGGGCGTTTGCCGCTTTTACGTCCGCTGCCGCCAAGGCATGCGGGCGAAGGAAAGGTAAGTAAGAAATGGCCAAAGATTACAGCCGTACCCAGCGTATCGGTGATCAGATGCAGCGCGAGCTGGCAGTGCTGATCCAGCGCGAGATCAAGGACCCGCGCCTGGGTCTGGTAACCATCACTGCGGTCGACGTGAGCCGCGATCTGTCCCACGCCAAGGTGTTCATCACCGTGATGGGCAAGGACGACGATGCCGAGCAGATCAAGCTCAACCTGGAGATTCTCGGCGAGGCGGCCGGTTATCTGCGCATGCTGCTGGGCAAGTCGATGAAGGTGCGCACCATCCCCCAGCTGCACTTCCACTACGACGCCAGCATCCGCCGTGGCGCCGAGCTGTCGGCGCTGATCGAGCGTGCGGTGGCGGAAGACCGCAAGCACCAGGACGGCAGCGAGGGTTGAGCGTGGCGCAGGTCAAACGTATTCGCCGCAAGGTCGACGGCATCATCCTGCTCGACAAGCCGCGCGGCTTTACCTCCAACGCGGCCCTGCAGAAGGTGCGCTGGCTGCTCAATGCAGAGAAGGCCGGGCATACCGGCAGCCTCGATCCGCTGGCAACCGGCGTGCTGCCGCTGTGTTTCGGCGAGGCGACCAAGTTTTCCCAGTACCTGCTCGATGCCGACAAGGGCTACGAGACCGTGGCGCAACTGGGCGTGACCACCACCACCGGCGACGCCGAAGGTGAGGTGCTCGAGCGACGCCCGGTGACCGTTGGTCGCCCTGAAATCGAGGCCCTGTTGCCGCGTTTTCGTGGAGAAATCAAACAGATACCTCCAATGTATTCGGCCCTGAAGAAGGACGGCCAGCCGCTGTACAAGCTGGCCCGTGCAGGCGAAGTAGTGGAGCGCGAAGCGCGTTCTGTTACTATTGCGCGCTTGGAATTGCTGGCCCTCGAAGGCGAGCAGGCGCGTCTGTCCGTGGACTGCAGCAAGGGGACCTACATTCGTACCCTGGTCGAGGACCTCGGCCAATTGCTCGGTTGTGGCGCACACGTCGCCGAGCTGCGTCGAACCAAGGCCGGTCCCTTCGAGCTGGCGCGTACCGTGACCCTGGAAGAGCTGGAGGCGGTGCACGCCGAAGGTGGCAGCGAAGCGCTCGATCGCTTCCTGCAGCCGGTCGACAGCGGTTTGCTGGACTGGCCGCTGCTGCAGTTTTCCGAGCACAGCGCGTTCTACTGGTTGCAGGGGCAACCGGTACGGGCACCGGAAGCGCCGAAGTTCGGCATGGTGCGCGTGCAGGATCACAATGGTCGCTTCATCGGCATCGGTGAAGTGAGCGACGACGGGCGCATTGCCCCGCGTCGATTGATTTATACCGGTGCGTAGCACGGGTGGAGACACGGGCCTCAAGGCCCGGACGGATTCTACCGGTGCGTAGCACCGAACGGTTCGGCCGAGAGGTCGAAACCTGAGGCTGGCGATACCAGCGTCGGGATTGCGAGGGTGGCTGTTAGTAGGCACGGTCATGCCTCTTTTTAAAACACGGGAAGCGATTCCCGGCCTATTGAGACTGCTTCGGCAGTTTCCAGATGAGAGGAAGCCAACATGGCACTCAGCGTTGAAGAAAAAGCCCAGATCGTAAACGAGTACAAGCAAGCTGAAGGCGACACCGGTAGCCCGGAAGTGCAGGTAGCCCTGCTGACCGCCAACATCAACAAGCTGCAAGGCCACTTCAAGGCCAACGGTAAGGACCACCACAGCCGTCGTGGTCTGATCCGTATGGTTAACCAGCGTCGTAAGCTGCTGGACTACCTGAAGGGCAAGGACACCACTCGTTACAGCGCCCTGATCGGTCGCCTGGGCCTGCGTCGTTAATAGACGCGAGCTGCACAAGTTGGAAGCTGGAAGTTCGCAGCGGCACCTCGGGGCTTACCCCGGAGTGCGGCTGCGGGCTTCCAGCTTTTGGCTTTTCGAAGGATGCATCGGGTCCGACTCCCATGCCGCTTTCAGATTTCCCCCAAAGGCAACAAAGAGAAGGAAAACACCGTGAACCCGGTAATCAAACAGTTCAAGTTCGGTCAATCGACCGTAACCCTCGAGACCGGCCGCATCGCCCGTCAGGCCAGCGGTGCCGTGCTGGTGACCGTCGACAACGACGTCACCGTGCTGGTCACCGTGGTCGGTGCCAAGACCGCCGACCCGAGCAAGGGCTTCTTCCCGCTGTCCGTGCACTACCAGGAAAAGACCTACGCTGCCGGCAAGATTCCTGGCGGTTTCTTCAAGCGTGAAGGCCGTCCGAGCGAGAAGGAAACCCTGACCTCGCGCCTGATCGACCGTCCGATCCGCCCGCTGTTCCCCGAAGGTTTCATGAACGAAGTGCAGGTCGTCTGCACCGTCGTTTCCACCAGCAAGAAGACCGATCCGGACATCGCTTCGATGATCGGTACCTCCGCTGCCCTGGCCGTTTCCGGCATCCCGTTCAACGGCCCGATCGGTGCCGCCCGCGTGGCCTTCCACCCGGACACCGGCTACCTGCTGAACCCGAACTACGAGCAGCTCAAGGCCTCCAGCCTGGACATGGTCGTCGCCGGTACCGAGACCGCCGTGCTGATGGTGGAGTCCGAAGCTGACGAGCTGACCGAAGACCAGATGCTCGGCGCCGTGCTGTTCGCCCACCAGGAATTCCAGGCCGTGATCCAGGCCGTCAAGGAATTCGCTGCCGAAGCTGGCAAGCCGACCTGGAACTGGCAGGCTCCGGCCGCCAATACCCCGCTGCTGGACGCCATCCGCAGCCAGTTCGGCGAGGCCATCAGCCAGGCCTACACCATCACCATCAAGCAGGACCGCTACAACCGTCTGGACGAGCTGCGTGAGCAGGTCATCGCTGCCCTGGCCGGCGAAGGCGAAGGCAAGTTCGCTGCCGACGAGGTCAAGGCCGCTTTCGGTGAGATCGAGTACCGCACCGTGCGCCAGAACATCGTCGACGGCAAGCCGCGTATCGACGGTCGCGACACCCGCACCGTACGCCCGCTGAAGATCGAAGTCGGCGTACTGGACAAGACCCACGGCTCGGCTCTGTTCACCCGTGGCGAAACCCAGGCTCTGGTCGTCGCCACCCTCGGCACCGCCCGCGACGCGCAGCTGCTCGACACCCTGGAAGGCGAGAAGAAAGACCCCTTCATGCTGCACTACAACTTCCCGCCGTTCTCGGTCGGTGAGTGTGGCCGCATGGGTGGCGCCGGTCGCCGCGAAATCGGCCACGGCCGTCTGGCCCGTCGTGGCGTTGCCGCCATGCTGCCGAAGGACGACGAGTTCCCGTACACCATCCGCGTGGTGTCGGAGATCACCGAGTCCAACGGTTCTTCCTCCATGGCTTCGGTCTGCGGTGCCTCCCTGGCCCTGATGGACGCCGGCGTGCCGATGAAGGCGCCGGTTGCCGGTATCGCCATGGGTCTGGTGCTGGAGGGCGAGAAATTCGCCGTTCTGACCGACATCCTCGGTGACGAAGACCACCTGGGCGACATGGACTTCAAGGTAGCCGGTACCGCCAAGGGCGTCACCGCGCTGCAGATGGACATCAAGATCCAGGGCATCACCGAAGAGATCATGG
The DNA here is from genome assembly GCF_021495345.1 of Pseudomonas hydrolytica. Classification (NCBI taxonomy): domain Bacteria; kingdom Pseudomonadati; phylum Pseudomonadota; class Gammaproteobacteria; order Pseudomonadales; family Pseudomonadaceae; genus Ectopseudomonas; species Ectopseudomonas hydrolytica. The sequence goes on along the minus strand of NZ_CP099397.1, from coordinate 4,283,014 downwards.
AGCAGGCCCTGGAGCAGGCGCTGGAAGCTCGCCTGAACATCCTCGGTCAGATGAACCAGGTCATTTCCCAGTCGCGCACCGAGCTGTCGGCCAACGCGCCGACCATGCTGGCGATGAAGATCGATCAGGACAAGATCCGCGACGTCATCGGCAAGGGTGGTGCCACCATCCGCGCGATCTGCGAAGAGACCAAGGCTTCGATCGACATCGAAGACGACGGCTCGATCAAGATCTTCGGCGAAACCAAGGATGCCGCCGAGGCTGCCAAGCAGCGCGTGCTGGCCATCACCGCCGAAGCCGAGATCGGCAAGATCTACGTCGGCAAGGTCGAGCGCATCGTCGACTTCGGCGCCTTCGTCAACATCCTGCCGGGCAAGGACGGTCTGGTGCACATCTCCATGCTGAGCGATCAGCGCGTGGAGAAGGTCACCGACGTACTGAAGGAAGGTCAGGAAGTGAAGGTACTGGTACTGGACGTGGACAACCGCGGCCGTATCAAACTGTCGATCAAGGACGTAGCTGCTGCCGAGGCCTCCGGGGTCTAAGCACGGTTCGCCGGTTCGAACGAGAAGGGCTCCTGCGGGAGCCCTTTTTTGTGCCTGATCGCCAGGCCTGGCGCTGCTTGTGTTCGCCTATTACCGAAGCGGCAGTGGCATGCGGTCTGTCTTGCCGAGGTGCTCGGGATCCATTGCCCAGGCGATTCGTCACCCGGTGTTCGCATTCAGGTACGGTAGTACCGAATAAATCATGCAAATTGCCCGGGAGATTTTCCCCAACTCGGCGAAATGCAATCAAAAGCCGGTTTTGCCATATCTATAAATTGCTGATTTATAAGGATTTATTCCTTTTCCGGAAACTGGCACAGCGCTTGCGATAGTACTGGTGAACCTGCAGCCAGGAGCTGGCTTGCAGATTGTCTGGAAAGTACAGGAGTCCAATCCATGAAACAGCCAATCAACCGTTTTGCCGCTGCCACTCTGACCGCCGCCGTACTGAGCCTGCCGCTCGCCTCGGCCGCGCTTGCCCAGCCGACCATGCTCGCAGCCAACGACACTATGGACAGTGCCGGGCAAGCGGTCTCCGATACCTGGATCACCAGCAAGGTGAAGTCGACCTTCATCGCTGACCAGAATCTGAGCGGGCTGGACATCAAGGTCGAGACCAACCAGGGCGTGGTGTCCCTGTCCGGTACGGTTGCCACCGATGCCGAGCGCGACCTGGCCATCGCCAAGGCCAAGGAAATCGAAGGCGTGCGTGACGTTTCCGCCGATGCCCTGAAAGCGGCTGACTAATCAACGAAGTGGCCGGCTCACGCCGGCCGCTTCCCCGTCACCGGGAGAAAGACCATGAACAGCGACATCATCAAAGGTAAATGGAAGCAGCTCAGTGGCCGCATCAAGGAGCGCTGGGGCAACCTCACCGACGACGATCTGAACGTCGCCGACGGTCACAGCGACTATCTCGCCGGCAAGCTGCAGGAACGCTATGGCTGGACCAAGGAAAAGGCCCAGCAAGAGCTGCGCGATTTCAGCGACAAGCTCTGAGCTCGGATAGCCTGGTAGGGATGCCGCACCAGCACGGATGGCTGCAGGTACGGACGCCGATCAGCATGGATAGCCAAGGCATGGATGCTCAAAGGCCCCGCCGGTGTGACCGGCGGGGCCTTGGTTTTTGTGGCCGGGCATGCGGGGCGGGGCTCATGAGCCGCGCTTGCTTCGTATCTCGCTGAGCCTGCCCCCCTCGAAACGCAGGAAGTGGTACATGCCGTTGTTCGGCCCGTATACCCATTCCTCGACGTTTACCTCGTTACGGAAACCATAGGCATCGACCACCTCCTTGTAGCCGAGAAAGTCGCGGCTGGAAGGCTCTCCACACTTGCTCAGCACTTCGCTGGTGGGCGCCGTCTTGCTGACCAGGGCGCTGCCGCAGCGATAGGTAGAGGATGCCTGGGCCGCCAGCGGCAGGCACAGCAGCAACATCAGGTAGTTCAGTTTGCGCATGGGATTCTCCCGCTCAGCGTTCGCGCCGCCGCTCGATGGCGACCAGGCGATTGCCCTCGAAGCGCAGGATGCTGAGCATGCCGTTGCTCGGGCCGTAGACCCACTCTTCGATCATGAACTCGCGGCGATCGTAGGAGCCCAGCGTATAACCGATGGGATCCTGGTGCATGGGGGCGCCGCATTTGCGCTCGACCTCGAACTTGCGATCCCCCAGGCTGACCAGCTGGCTGCCGCAGCGCAGGGTGTCGGCCCACAGAGCCGTGCTGAACAGGGCTGCGAATGGAATGACGAGCAGGCTGCGCATGTTCATTGGCTGTCCAGATGCAGAGCGGTGAGTACGCGCCCATCGGCTTCGGGCTCACCCAGGTTGACGTCGATCAGGTAGATGCGCTCATCGTACAGCCCACCCTGCTCGACCAGGTAATCCTTGATGGTTGCAGCGCGTTGCTGAGCCAGTTGGCGCAGCAGCAGCTTGCTCTGCGCCCAGGAGTCCAGCACCGCCTCGCGCATGTTCTGCGCGCGCAGCTTTTCGTCGAGCGCGGCCCACTCGGCCGGCGGCTGCTGCTTGAGGCGAGTACGGTAGATGCCTTCGAGCAGGGCGGCCTGCTCGTCTTCGCCCACTTCCAGTTCGTCGGGGCTGGCCGGAACCTTGTCGCCACGGCGCTGCAGCACCTTGTACCAGCCCTCGCGGAATTCGCGTTGCAGGCGCTGTTCGGCCAGCAGCGGGCCGTCGGCGCCCTGTGCGCTCTGGCCTTCCACCTCCAGACGCAGATTCGGGCGCTCCTGCAGCGCCTTGGCCAGGGTGTCGAGGGCCTGGCGGGCGTCGCCTTCCAACTGCGCCGAGCCGGCCGAGAAGGGCACGGTGCTGAGGTCGACGTCGCTGCCGCCAACCAGGCCGGCGATGAACTTGAACGGCGCCTGCGCGGCGCGCAGCACGAGGTTGCGCAGCGTCTGCCAGACGATGGGCATGACGCTGAATTCGGGGTTGTTGAGGTCGCCCTGTACCGGCAGTTCGATGGATATGCGGCCCTGGGTGTCCTTGAGCAGGGCGACCGCCAGGCGAATCGGCAGATCGACCGCGTCCGGGCTGTCGACTCGCTCGCCCAACTGCAGGTTTTCCACCAGCACCTTGTTCTCGGCGTTGAGCTGGCCCTTCTCGATACGGTAGTGCAGGTCCAGGTTGAGACGACCCTTGCGGATGCGGTAGCCGGCGAACTTGCCGGAATAGGGGGTGATGGTGGTCAGCTCGACGTTCTTGAAGCTGGTGGCGATATCCAGGCTGTTGAGCGGATCGAAAGGCGTCAGCTTGCCCTTGATGCTCATCGGCGCGTAGCGGTCCACCTTGCCCTGGATGTCCACGCTGGCCGCTTGCGGCTTCTGGTTGTCGAGCACGCCGATGCGCCCGTTCATCTGCTGAATGGCGGTGGCGAAGCTGGGCGTCAGGCTGAAGTCGGCGAAGTTGGCCGAGCCGTCATTGATGGCCACGCCGCCGATGCGGATCGCCAAAGGCTTGCCGGCATCCGCCTTGCTCTCGTTCGGTGTCGCCGGTTGCGGCACGATCAGTTCGCTGACGTTGGTGGTCAGGTTCTCGTTGATCACGAAGCGCGCATAGGGCTGATCCAGTTCGACGCGTTCGATGGCCAGACTTTGGCCATGTCGATAGTCGAGACCGTTGACTCGCACCTGCTTCCAGCGCACGAAATCGCGTTCGCGCAGGGTATCGAGGGTGTGCAGCTGATCGACCCTGGCGTTGCCGCTGACGCTGAGCGCCAAGGGCTCGGTGCTCTTGAGCTGCACGTCGAGGTCGCTGCCGAGCAGGCCGCTGCGCAGTTCGAGGCGAATGAAGGGGCTCAGATAGGCCTGCGCCAGGCGCAGGTCGATGTCCTGGGTGGCGACCTTGAGCTGTGCGCTGGTCGGGCTCAGTTGCACCGTACCCGACGCCTGCAATTTGCCCTGCCTGCCCAGGCCGCTATCGAGCCTGAGCTCGAAAGGCTTGTCGCCGAGGCTGTCGAAGTTCTTCAGGTCGAGGTTCAGCGGGCCGACATCCACGGCCACTTCCTGCTGCGGTACGCGGTCGGCCAGGTGGGCCTTGTAGTCACGCAGCTGTACATCCTGCAGCAGCACCTGCCAGGGCTTGCTCTCGCCGGGCGACGCCGCGGGCTTGGGCGCTTCGCTCTCGGCGGCGTCGGGTTTGGCGAACAGCTTCTGCCAGTCCAGCTGGCCGTCGGCCTCACGTGCCGCCCAGGCCTCCAGGCCCTGGCTGCGTACCTGGCCGATCACCACCTGTTGTTTGGCCAGATCGAGGCTGCTGTTGTCGATATCCAGGCGTTGCAGGCGTACCAGCGGCTTGCCCGACGGATCGTCGATGGCGAAGGGGGCCAACTGCACCTTGATCTTGCTCAGCTGCAGTTCGGTGCCCTTGGACAGGTCCAGTCGGTAGTCGCTGCTGAGATCGACCTCACCCTCCTTGAGCACCAGCGGCAGGGCGTCGCGCACGTAGGGCCAGAAGGCGCGCAGGCGGCCGTCGGTGATCTGCAGGCTGCCGCTGGAGGTGAGCGGGCTCAGGCTGACCTGACCCTGCCAGTCGACATGCCCGCCGTACGGGCCACGTGCGGTGAGCGTCATCCTGGCGTTGTCGCCAGCCAGGGTGCTGAGGTTGTGCAGCTCCACATCCAGCGCATCGTAGGCGAATTCCACCGGCTCGCTGGGGCGCAGGTCCTGGAAGTGCAGCGCCTTCTCGCGCAGGTGAAGGTTGTCGATGCGCAGCGGGAAAGGCTCGCTGTCGCTGTCCTCGTTCTGCGCCGAGCTTTCCGGCAGGCGGAACAGCTGCGTCAGGTTCAGCGTGCCGTCCTTGGCGAACAGCACCTCGGTGCGGGCGCCATCGAGTTCCACCTGCGCCAGGTGCAGTGCGCCGCTCCACAGGCTGTCCAGCTCGAGATTGGCGTACAGACGCTGGAAGCCCAGATGTTCCTGCTCGGCATCGCCGATGCGCAGGCCCCAGAGGCTGAGTTCGAGGCTGAACGGGTTGAGCTGCAGTCGCTGCAGCGACGCGGGCACCGTGGCGAGCTGCGCCAGTTGCTGATTGGCGATGCGCAGGGCCACGCCCGGCAGAATCAGAAAGCCGATCAGGCTGTAGAGGAAAAGGGTGATCAACAGGGCGCTCAGCGCGCGCTTCAGTCCTTTGGGCATGGCGGGGCGTCATCTATCCAGACGAAGAGATGCCTTGGAGTATGGCACGGCGGTTCGGTTCCGGGCGTGCCGCACCCCGCGCATTTTTCTCCGGCGGCGCCTGGCTAGAGCCTCAGGATCAGGGTTTTCAGCGGCGGCCTGGCGTCCGTGGATGGGAAATCGGCGGCGGGTGTCAGCACCTGGCAGTCGCGTACCGGGCGGCCGAGTTTCTCCGCGCAGCGCAGCACCTGCTGGCGCCAGTCCTCCAGCGCCACCTTCGCCAGGTTGTTGCAGCACACCAGGGTGCCGCCTTCTGCGGTGGCCAGCAGCGCCGGTTTGAGCAGGCTCTGGTAGTCGCGCAGCAGGTCGACCGTGCCGAAGGCGCTCTTGGCCCAGGCCGGCGGGTCGAGGAAAACCAGATCGAACTGGCGTGGTTGCAGGCGCGGATAGCTCGACAGCTTCTGCCCGCGGCGGCTGGTGATCGGCAGATCGGCCAGCTGACGGATGGCCGGGAAGTAGTCGGATTGAATGAACTGCATGCTCGGCAATTCGGGATTCAGCTCGCCGTTCTCGCGACCCACGGCCAGGTTGCCCTGAGCGAAGTCGAGGTTGGTCACCTCGCGTGCGCCGCCAGCCGCGGCGCACAGGCCGACGCCGCAGGTGTAGGCGAACAGGTTGAGCACGGACTTGCCAGCGCTGTTGGCCTTGACCCAGCCGCGGGCGTTGCGCAGATCGAGAAACAGCAGCGGATCCTGCCCGGCATGGCGGCCGCGCACGCGGTAGTTCAGCCCCCACTCGTGGCCGACCTGGTCTTCGAGGGCGGCATCGCTGGCCAGAAATAGCGCCGGATCGCGGTCGATGCGCGAGTTGCCCTGGGAGCGGTCGTTGTAGACCGGCAGCAGGCGGTGCCCTAGATGGGCTTCGACGCTGCTGGTGATGCTGTGCAGATCATCTGCCTGCAACGGCTGATGAAAGCTCTGTACCAGCAGCTGCGGGCCGTAGCGGTCGACGGTCAGGCCTGGCGCACCTTCCTGGCTGCCATGGAACAGTCGGTAGCAGTCGGTGCCCTGGGCATGCAGTTCGGCCAGAAGACTCTGGCGGGCGTCGAGGGCGGCGCGCAGCGCCTGGTCAAGAGAGGGCATGCGCGGCGTCTCGGAGAAAGGAAGGCCGGCAGTTTATCAAGAAAACCGCTCGCCTCAGCACCATGAGGTAGCCCGGATGCAATCCGGGGGGAGCCCGGGATGGGCTCCCCGGATTGCATCCGGGCTACGGTGTTCGGGTTGCTTAATTGCGCTCGATGGCCAGCGCCACACCCTGACCGCCACCGATGCACAGGGTGGCCAGACCTTTCTTCGCGTCGCGGCGGATCATCTCGTGCAGCAGGGTCACCAGCACGCGGCAGCCCGAGGCGCCAATGGGGTGACCCAGAGCGATGGCGCCGCCGTTGACGTTGACTTTGTCGGCATCCCAGCCCAGCTCCTGGCCAACCGACAATGCCTGCGCAGCAAAGGCCTCGTTGGCTTCGATCAGGTCCAGATCGGCCAGGCTCCAGCCGGCCTTGTCCAGGCAGCGGCGGGTGGCCGACACCGGGGCGATACCCATGATCGCCGGGTCGACGCCGGCATTGGCGTAGCCGGCAATCTTCGCCAGCACCGGCAGGCCCAGCGATTGCGCCTTGCTCGCGCTCATCAGCAGCACGGCAGCGGCGCCGTCGTTGAGGCTGGAGGCGTTGCCGGCGGTGACGCTGCCGTCCTTTTTGAACGCCGGCTTGAGCTTGGCCAGGGATTCGGCGGTGGTGCCGGCGCGCGGCTGCTCATCACGGGCGAAGGCGACAGGATCGCCCTTGCGCTGTGGAATCAGTACCGGGGTGATTTCTGTGTCGAAACGACCGGACTCGATAGCGGCCACGGCTTTGCGCTGCGACTCGGCGGAGAAGGCGTCCTGGGCTTCACGGCTGATGCCGTATTTCTCCACCAGATTTTCGGCGGTGATGCCCATGTGGTAATCGTTGAAGGCATCCCACAGGCCGTCGAGGATCATGCTGTCCTGCAACTGGGCGTGGCCCATGCGCAGGCCGGTGCGCGCCTTGGGCAGCACGTAGGGTGCCAGGCTCATGTTTTCCATGCCGCCGGCGATGATCACCTCGGCATCGCCGCAGCGAATGGCCTGGGTGGCCAGGTGCAGGGCCTTGAGGCCCGAGCCGCAGACCTTGTTCAGGGTCATGGCCGGTACGGCATGGGGCAGGCCGGCGCGGATGGCGGCCTGGCGTGCAGGGTTCTGCCCGGAGCCAGCAGTGAGCACCTGGCCGAGGATGACTTCATCGACCTGGGCGGCATCGAGGCCGGTCTGCTCCAGCAGGCGCTTGATGACGATGGCGCCGAGTTCGGGCGCGGGAATCTCCGCCAGGCTGCCCTGGAAGCTGCCGATGGCGGTGCGGGTGGCGGCGACGATGACGACGTCTTGCATATGCTGGTCCTCGAATCGGTTCAGACAATGACCGGAAAGAGGCTGATGGTCGCATGGCTGACCGTGACCGGCCAGCCACGCCTCCTAGGGCTGCAGGCGACGGCGCGCGCGCTGGGCAGCGCTGTTGCGCACGGCCCAGCGCAGCACGTTGGCGGTGCGTTGCACGCTGGCGCGGATCAGGGGCCGGCGCCAGGCCGCCTGCTGTTCGCCGAGCAGGTCGCTGGCCCAGTCCGGCAGCAGGTCGACGCCGGCCTGCAGCATCAGGTTGCCGAACGGTTTGGCGAGAATGCTCGGCATCGGCGCGGCGTACAGCAGTCGCACCACTTCGCGGGTGCGCTCATCACAGAGCAGTTGCGGGCGCAGGCGCTGCAGATAGTCGGCGATGGCCTGAGCCGATTGGGGCACGTCCTGCGCGCCGAGGCGTTCGGCGATCAGCGCCACTTCGCGGTAGTAGCGATCCTGCTCGGCCACCGGCAGCTGCGGGTCGACGTAGCGCAGGTAGCCGGCGAGAAACTGGCTGACCTCGGAGACATGCACCCAGGTCAGCAGCTCGGGATCGCTGGCGCGATAGGGGCGACCGTCCGGCGCGCTGCCGGTCACCTGCAGGTGGATGCGGCGCACCTTGTCGATCAGCTGTTCGGCATCGTGCAGCCCGCCGTAGGTGGTGCCGGCGATGAACAGGCTGGTGCGGCGCAGGCGGCCGAGCATGTCCTGGCGAAAGGTGGAGTGATCCCACACGCCGGCCAAAGCCAGCGGATGGAGCATCTGCAGGAGCAGGGCGGAGATGCCGCCGACCATCATCGCGGTAAAGTCGGCGTGGACTTCCCAGACCATCGACTCGGGGCCGAACAGGCCGGCATCACCGCGCGGCTGGTCGAGGTCGAGCACGCCCAGCGAGGCGCCGGTGAGGCTGTGCACCTGTTTTTCGATCTGACGACGTAGGCTTTCCATGCTGCGCAGTGTCGAACCTCGGCTCGGCAGACGCAAGGCGGAGGTCCGCAGGGTGCACCGCGCGCACCTTCATGCGCTGCGGCGAGTGACCTGGTGCGCACGGCGCACCCTACGGTGGGCTCAGCGGTTGAGGCGCTGATCGATCAGGCTGTCGACCACGCTGGGGTCGGCCAGGGTCGAGGTGTCGCCCATGTTCTCCAGCTCGTTGCAGGCGATCTTGCGCAGGATGCGCCGCATGATCTTGCCCGAGCGGGTCTTGGGCAGGCCCGGCGCCCACTGGATCAGCTCCGGCTTGGCGAAGCTGCCGATCTCCTTGCCGACCAGGGCCAGCAGATCCTTCTTCAGCTCGTCGGAAGGTTCCTGGCCGTTCATCAGGGTGACATAGGCGTAGATGCCCTGGCCTTTCACGTCATGCGGGTAGCCGACCACCGCCGCCTCGGCCACCGCGTCGTGTAGCACCAGGGCGCTTTCCACCTCGGCAGTGCCGATGCGGTGCCCCGAGACGTTGATCACGTCATCGACACGGCCGGTGATCCAGTAGTAGCCGTCCTCGTCGCGGCGCGCGCCGTCGCCGGTGAAGTAGTAACCGGGGTAGGGCTTGAAGTAGGTATCGACCATGCGCTGGTGATCGCCGTAGACGCTGCGAATCTGGCTCGGCCAGCTGGCCTTGATCGCCAGCACGCCGGCGCCTGGGCCTTCGATCTCCTTGCCCTGCTCATCGAGCAGCACCGGCTGTACGCCAAAGAAGGGGCGGGTCGCCGAGCCGGGTTTGAGGTCGGTGGCGCCGGGCAGCGGGGTGATCAGGATGGAGCCGGTTTCGGTCTGCCACCAGGTGTCGACGATGGGGCAGCGCATGTCGCCGACCACATGGAAATACCATTCCCAGGCTTCGGGGTTGATCGGCTCGCCCACCGTGCCGAGCAGACGCAGGCTCGAACGCGAGGTGGCTTTGACCGGCGCCTCGCCTTCGCGCATCAGTGCACGCAGGGCGGTGGGAGCGGTGTAGAAGGTGTTGACCTGGTGCTTGTCGATCACCTGCCAGAAGCGCGAGGCATCCGGGTAGTTGGGCACGCCCTCGAACATCAGGGTGGTGGCGGCGTTGGCCAGCGGGCCGTAGACGATGTAGCTGTGCCCGGTGACCCAGCCGACATCGGCGGTGCACCAGTAGACGTCGCCCTCGTGGTAGTCGAACACGTACTTGTGGGTCATGGCCGCGCCGAGCAGATAGCCGCCAGTGGTATGCAGCACGCCCTTGGGTTTGCCGGTCGAGCCCGAGGTGTAGAGGATGAACAGCGGGTCTTCGGCATCCATCGGCTCGGCCGGGCAGTCGGCATCGACCTCCTTGAGCGCCTGGTGGTACCAGAGGTCACGGCCCTCCACCCAGGCCACGTCACCCTGGGTGCGCTCGACCACCACCACGGTGGAGACGTTCGGGCAGCTCTGCAGGGCCTTGTCGACGTTGTTCTTCAATGGGATGTACTTGCCGCCGCGCACACCCTCGTCGGCGGTGATCACGGTGCGGCAGTCGGCATCGAGAATGCGATCGCGCAGGGCATCCGGGGAGAAGCCGCCGAATACCACCGAATGCACCGCGCCGATGCGTGCGCAGGCCAGCATGGCGTAGGCCGCCTCCGGCACCATCGGCATGTAGATGCATACCCGGTCGCCCTTCTTCACGCCGCGGCGTTTGAGCACGTTGGCCAGGCGGCTGACGTTGTGGTGCAGCTTGTTATAGGTGATGTGCGCCGACTCGGCCGGGTTGTCGCCTTCCCAGATGATGGCGACCTGCTCGCCGCGCTGTTGCAGATGGCGGTCGATGCAGTTGTAGGCGACATTGAGCTGGCCGCCCTTGAACCACTCGGCGCGGCCCTGCTTCAGGTCGCTGCTGTGGACCTGATCCCAGGGCTTGAACCAGGTGAGGAAGGCCTTGGCCTGCTCGGCCCAGAAGGTATCGGGTTGCTCGACGGACTGCTGGTACAGGCGCAGATAGGCGTCGTTATCCAGGTGTGCACGCTGGCGCACCGCGTCGGCCACGGGGTGACGGGTGATCTCGAACATGGCGGGGTCCTTGTAATTGTTTGTCCGCAACAGGTCCAAGGGTGCATCCAAGCCCGTGCAGGTTCAAGGGCTATGCAACTCGATTTGCCCCCTGACAGGATTGACCGAGCCGGCGGGCGCATGTTCCAGCTGCGCGGCGACCAGACGACGGGTCGCCCCGCCGTAGCGCAGCGGTTTCGAAAGTGCATACAACCTCCGGCATGCCTTCAGCCGGGCCCTGGGGGTGACGCCGGCGGAGTACTGGCAGCGCTTCTGCCGCTAGGCGCACGCATGCGCCCGCGGCAGGGCGGTCAGCCGCGATGCTGCGAACGGAAGTGCTCGATCAGGCCCTGGGTGGAGGCGTCGCTGGCCGGTTCGCCACTGGCGCCGGTGAGGCGCTGGTAGACTTCCTTGCCCATTTCCTTGCCCAGTTCCACGCCCCATTGGTCGAAGGCGTTGATGCCCCAGATGGCGCTCTGCACGAACACCTTGTGCTCGTACAGCGCCACCAGCGCACCGAGGTTGAACGGCGCGATGCGGTTCATCACCAGGATGTTGCTCGGCCGGTTGCCGGGGATCACCTTGTGCGGCGCCAGGCGCTGCACCTCGTCTTCGCTCAGCCCCTTGGCGCGCAGCTCGGCCTCGGCCTCCTCGCGGGTCTTGCCCTGCATCAGCGCCTGGGCCTGCGACAGGCAGTTGGCGAACAGCCACTGATGATGGTCGGACAGCGGGTTGTAGCTGTTGACCGGGACGATGAAGTCCGCCGGCACCAGCAGGCGGCCCTGGTGCAGCAGCTGGTGGTAGGCATGCTGGCCGTTGCAGCCGACGCCGCCCCAGATGATCGGGCCTGTGGCGATGTCCAGCGGCGTGCCGTCCTGGCGCACGCTCTTGCCGTTGGACTCCATGTCCAGCTGCTGCAGGTGCTTGGTGAAATTGCGCAGGTAGTGGTCGTACGGCAGGATCGCGTGGCTCTGCGCGCCCCAGAAATTGGTGTACCAGACGCCTAGCAGCGCCATCAGCACCGGCATGTTCTCGGCCAATGGTGCCTGGGTGAAGTGCTCGTCCATGGCGTAGGCGCCGGCCAGTAGCTCCTTGAAGTTGGATACGCCGATGGCCAGGGCGATGGGCAGGCCGATGGCCGACCACAGCGAGTAGCGGCCGCCGACCCAGTCCCACATGGGGAAGATGTTCTCCTCGCCGATGCCGAACTCGATGGCCGCCTTGCGGTTGCTGGTCACGGCGATGAAGTGACGGTGCAACTGTTCTTCCGGGCCGCCCATGGCCAGGTACCAGTCGCGTGCGGCCAGGGTGTTCTTGAGGGTTTCCAGGGTGCCGAAGGACTTGCTGGAAACGATGAACAGGGTGGTTTCCGGATCGAGGCGGGCGGTCAGTTCGCGGAACTCGCTGCCGTCGATATTGGCCAGGTAGTGGCAGCGCACGCCGCGCTGGGTGAACGGGCGTAGCGCCTCGGAGACCAGTTGCGGGCCGAGGAAGGAGCCGCCGATGCCGATGTTCACCACTTCCTTGATCGGCTTCTCGCTGTAGCCACGCCACAGACCGCTGTGAATGCGACTGACCAGTTCGGTGACCTGGTTCAGCACGCGGTGCACCTCGGGGATGATGTCATTGCCATCGACCAGCAGGCGGCGACCGATGGGGCTGCGCAGCGCCGTGTGCAGCGCGGCGCGGCCTTCCGAGGCATTGACCCGCTCGCCGTTGTACAGGGCCGCGATGGCCTCGTGCAGGTCGGCCTGTTCCGCCAGCTGAATCAGCAGCTCGAGGCTTTTTTCGGTGATCAGGTTCTTCGAGTAGTCCAGCAGCAGGCCGCAGCTGTCGAGGGAAAAGCGCTGGAAGCGGCGGGGATCGCCGGCGAAGGCTTCGCGCATGCTGAAGCCGGCCATCTCGGCGCGATGTTGCTGCAGGGCTTGCCAGGCGGGCAGGCGAGTGATGTCGTGCGGCTGCTGGTAGTAGGCCATCGGAACTCCTGATCCGGGAAAGCAAAAGGCCCGGTGCGACCGGGCCTCGCGAGTTTAACCGCCTGGCTTTGGATGCAGCTACTGGCCCGCCAGTTCAACCAAAAGGTTGTCGATCAGGCGGGTGCTGCCCAGATGCGCCGCGGTGAGCACCACCAGGTGGCGGTCGTCGAGCTGAGCCGGACGCAGGTTGAGGGCGTTGCGGATCTCCAGGTAGTCTGGCGTGAAGCCGGCCTCGCGCTGCTGCGTCTGGGCGGTTTCGATCAGCCGGGCATAATCCCGAGCGCCGTGGTGCAGCGCCTCGGCGATGCTTTGCAGGCTGCGGTACAGCGCCGGGGCGACGGCGCGTTGCTCGGCGCTCAGATAGCCGTTGCGCGAGGACAGCGCCAGGCCGTCCTCGGCACGCTGGGTCGGCGCGCCGATGATCTGGATCGGCATGTTCAGGTCCTGCACCAGGGCGCGTATCACGGCCAGCTGCTGATAGTCCTTCTCGCCGAACACGGCCAGATCGGGCTGGACCATGTTGAACAGCTTGGTCACCACCGTGGCCACGCCCTCGAAATGGCCGGGTCGGCTGGCGCCGCACAGGCCTTCGGAGACGCCGGGAACCGTCACCCGGGTCTGATCACCCATGCCGTGCGGGTACATTTCCGCAACGTCGGGGTGGAACAGCAGATGGCAGCCGGCCGCCAGCAGCTTCTCCTGATCGGCGGCGAGGGTGCGCGGGTACTTGTCCAGGTCCTCGCCGGCGCCAAACTGCAGCGGATTGACGAAGATGCTGGCGACCACGAAGTCGGCCCGCTGGGCGGCGATCTGCACCAACGAGGCGTGACCGGCATGCAGGTTGCCCATGGTCGGCACGAAACCGATCTGTTTGCCCTCGGCACGTGCCTGGGCGACGGCCGCACGCAGCTCGCGCAGGGTCTTGACCGTATTCATGCGGAGAACCCGTGTTCGGCGGCAGGGAAGCTGCCGTCCTTGACCGCCTGGACGTAAGCGCTCAGAGCACCGTGAATGCTGCTCTGGCCCTCCATGAAGTTGCGCACGAACTTCGGCGCGCGGCCGGACAGCGACAGGCCGAGCATGTCGTGCTGCACCAGCACCTGGCCATCGGTAGCGGCGCCTGCGCCGATGCCGATCACCGGAATCTTCACCGCCTGGGTGATTTCCGCCGCCAGCTCGCTGGGCACGCATTCGAGCAGCAGCATGGCCGCGCCAGCCTGTTCCAGGGCCATGGCATCGGCACGCATCTGCCGCGCCTGGGCTTCCTGGCGGCCCTGTACCTTGTAGCCGCCGAGGATGTTCACCGCCTGCGGGGTGAGGCCAAGGTGCGCGCAGACCGGCACACCGCGTTCGGCCAGCAGGCGGATCGGTTCGGCCAGCCAGCCGGCGCCTTCCAGCTTGACCATGTGGGCGCCGGCCTGCATCAGCCGGGCGCTGTTGTTCATGGCTTGTTCGGCCGTGGCGTAGGCCATGAAGGGCAGGTCGGTCAGGATCAGCGCGCCCTGATTGCCGCGTTTCACGCAGGCAGTGTGGTAGGCCATTTCCTCGACGCTGACCGGCAGGGTGCTGTCGTGACCCTGCAGGACCATGCCCAGGGAGTCGCCGACCAGCAGCACATCGACGCCAGCCTGGCAGGCCGCACGGGCGAAGGTGGCGTCGTAGCAGGTCAGCATCGCGATCTTGTCACCGCCTTGCTTGAGGCTCTGCAGTGTGGTCAGGGTAACGTCAGGCATTTCAAGGGTCCTCGCTCAGGCTCGGTATACCGCTTCTATCCGGCTGCAATCCGGCCTGGATTGGCATAAAGGTGCGCCCGGCGCGGGGCGACGGGACGCCTATAGTCCTGATGGGGGGGCGTGAAGTCAATTGCGGGTGTTACCGCCCTGTTACTGGCGTTACCGCCAATGTAGACGGAAGCGGCCTGGGCTAGAGCCGGCGCGGGCTGGCGTCGGGTAGCAGGAGAATCGGTACGGGGCGCGGTGGAGGCGGTGTTGCAACCGTGGGCCGCGCTATTCCGGCAGACGTTCCAGGCCGGTAAAGGGGCAGGCGGCAAGGAGGGTGGCGAGGCTGCGGCCATCCGGCAGCTGCAGCTCGGCTGCGAGCTCGGCCAGCGGGTAGAGCACGAAGGGGCGGGCGTGCATATGGTAGTGCGGCACGCACAGGCGCTCGTCGTCGATCAGCCTGGCACCGAACAGCAGGATATCCAGATCCAGCGTGCGCGGCCCCCAGCGTTCGGCCTTGCGCACGCGGCCCTGCTCCTGCTCGATGCGCTGCAGGGCGTCGAGCAGTTCCCAGGGTTGCAGCTCGGTATCCAGCGCCGCCACGGCGTTGACGTAGCGTGGCTGGTCCGGCGGGCCGAGCGGGTCGCTGGCATAGAAGGAAGAGTGAGCGACCAGGGCCGTTTGCGGCAGCTCACCGAGCGCGGCGAGGGCGCTGCGCAACTGCTGCAGCGGCTCGGCGAGATTGCTGCCGAGGCCGACGTACACCCGCTCCATCATTCGCCGCTGCTCTCACCGCCGCGCTTGCGTTTGCCGCCGCTGCGGCGGCGTTTGCGCGGTGCGCTGCCTGCCGCCTCCGGTTTGCCGGCCAGATCGCGGATCATCTGCCGACGCTGGCTGTCGCTGGCTTCCTGATAGTCGGTCCACCAGTCGCCCAGGCCTTCGGTGTCTTCGCCAGCGCGCTCGCGCAGCAGCAGGAAGTCATAACCTGCGCGAAAGCGCGGGTTTTCCAGCAGCAGGTCGGCACGCTTGCCGCTACGTCGCGGCAGGCGCTCCTGCATGTCCCAGATTTCGCGGATGGGAATGGTGAAGCGCTTGGGTACGGCAATGCGCTGGCACTGCTCGGTGATCAGCTCGTGGGCCGCTTCCTGCATCGCCGGAATCGGCGGCATGCCCTTGCTTTGCAGATGCAGCACACGGGCCGGCAGGGCTGGCCAGAGCAGGGCGGCGAAGAGGAAGGCCGGGGTGACCGACTTGCCGTCGTGGATACGGTCATCGGTGTTGATCAGCGCTTCGCGGATCAGCTTCTCGGTGTACTCGGGATTGCGCTTGAGCGCCTCGCCGCTGGCCGGGAACAGCTGGGCGAACAGGTCGTGTTCGAGCAGCAGATCGAAGGTGTACTCGGCGTAACCGGCCAGGAACAGCTTGAGCACCTCATCGAACAGACGCGCTGCCGGGATGTCGCGCAGCATCGGGGCCAGGCGGCGGATCGGCGCGGCGCTGTGCTTCTCGATGTCGAAGTCCAGCTTGGCGGCGAAGCGCACCGCACGCAGCATGCGCACCGGGTCTTCCAGGTAACGCTGTTCCGGATCGCCGATCAGGCGTACCAGGTGATTGCGCACGTCATGCATGCCGCGGGCGTAATCGAGGATGTGCTCCTGCGTCGGGTCGTAGTACAGCGCATTGATGGTGAAGTCGCGACGCTGGGCGTCGTCCTCCAGGGTGCCGTAGACGTTGTCGCGCAGGATGCGCCCGCTTTCGTGGCGCGCGGCCTGGTTGCTGTTCTCCTCTTCCTCGCCTTGCGGGTGGTTGGCACGGAAGGTGGCCACTTCGATGATCTCGCGGCCGAAGTGCACATGAACCAGCTTGAACCGGCGGCCGATGACGCGGGCGTTGCGAAACTCGGCGCGCACCTGCTCGGGCGTGGCGCTGGTGGCCACGTCGAAGTCCTTGGGGTCGATGTCCAGCAGCAGGTCACGCACGCAGCCGCCGACCAGATAGGCCTGATAACCGGCCTTCTGCAAGCGCTCGACCACGCTGATGGCGTGACGGCTGATCTCGTTGCGATTGATCGGGTGTTGACGGCTGCTCAGCACTTCGGGCGTGCTGCGAGGACGTGGCGCGCGGCGCAGGGGCGAGCGAAAAGACGTAAACAGCTTCTTCAGCATGGGATGCACTGTGTGGGGAGGTGACCGATCAGGCTCGCAGGTTGAAAAACAGCCTGCATCGGCAACTCGGCGCTGGAAGCATTTCCTCGGTGCTCATCCACTTCAGGTAGATATCGCGATCGCGGTTGTGCTGGCCGTGTTCTGGCTGCCTCGTCAATGTTTTTCAACGGTCTGCGAAACGATGACCGCATGTTTGCTGCGGATTCTAGCATCGTGTCGGGAGAAGATGTGTAAAGCGGCAGGCGGGGATCCGTGGAGCGGAAGCTACTGGGGGAGCCGAAGCTCCCCCCCAAGTTGGTGCGTGCTTTGTTTTTGTTGTTATTGAGGGCCTGTTGTTCTTGTTGTTTGGCCCTTCCCGGCTCGCCGTGGCTCACCGGGTGCTCCCTAGAGTGGGGAGCCAATAGCAAACGGATTTCTTTGGACGCTGATGCTGCCATTAATCAACCAGTTCGGGTGCTGCCTGAAGGCAGTTTTGTTGTTCTCGGTCTGGTTGCAGGGGCAGAACCCCTTGCGGCAACTCCTCTCCAAAAGAATCAGTTAGCTGCGCCTCCGTCCTTGTTGTTTTTGTTGTTCTGGAGTCGTTGCGTCTTGTTCTTATTGTGTAGGGCATTGCTTGTTATTGTTGTTGTGCCAGAGATAAAGCAGATGCCGTGCCAGTTTTTGCGATTCCTTTTAAATCAAGGGTTTGCGGCAATGCGACGTGATCGGGAGGGTAGAAAAAAGCCGGGTTTCCGTTACCTTTAGACCCGGCTTTTGTTACGAGATATTGGTTCGGTAACAACCTGTAGAACCTGCGCAGGATGAGGTTGTCATCCTGGATGCGACGTCAAGGCCCACTGGTCACGCCGGATTTGCGCCGCGGGATGCCCAGGCGCTGGCGACGTTCCCACAGACACTTGCGGCTGATGCCCAGCTTGCGCGCCAGCTCGGTTTCGGTCATGTGATCCTGATGTTCGAGGACGAAGTGCTGGAAATAGTCCTCCAGCGACAGGTCCTCGGTCGGTTCGTGGCTGTTGCCGGCGCTCTGGCCGGCTACCGCGGGCAGGCCGAAGTCGTCATCGTCCAGATCGTCCAGCTCGATGTCGATGCCCAGCAGGTCGGCAGAAATCTCCGCGCCCTCGCAGAGGATCACCGCGCGCTCGATGGCGTTCTCCAGCTCGCGCACGTTGCCCGGCCAGGGATAATGGCGGATGGCCTGTTCGGCATCCTGGGCGAAGCGCAGAGGCTCGCGCCCCATGCGCGTGCACTGGCGCACCAGAAAGGCCTGGGCGATTTCGCTGACGTCGCTGCCGCGCTCGCGCAGCGCCGGCAGCTTCAGGGCGATGACGTGCAGGCGGTAGTAGAGGTCTTCGCGGAACTGGCCGGTCTTGGCCAGGGTCTTGAGGTCGCGGTGAGTGGCGGCGATCAGGCGTACGTCGACCTTCTGCGACTGCACCGAGCCGACCCGGCGAATCTCGCCTTCCTGCAGCACGCGCAGCAGGCGCGCCTGGGCTTCCAGCGGCAGTTCGCCGATCTCGTCGAGGAACAGGGTGCCGCCATCGGCCGCTTCCACCAGGCCGGCGCGTCCGGCGCTGGCGCCGGTGAAGGCGCCTTTCTCGTGGCCGAACAGTTCGGACTCGATCAGGGTTTCCGGAATGGCCGCGCAGTTCACCGAAATCAGCGGCGCCTTGGCGCGCTTGGAGAGGTTGTGCAGGGCACGCGCCACCAGCTCCTTGCCGGTTCCGGATTCGCCCTGCACCAGCACGTTGGAGTCGGTGGGGGCGACCTTGCGAATCTTGCTGTAGAGCTCCTGCATGGCGGCGCAGGAGCCGATGATGCCGATCTCGCCGTTGGCGTTGTCTGCCGTCTTCTCGGCACTGCCACTGCGCGCGTTGCCGGCGGCAGCTGGCGCCGGTGCGCTCTTGGCTTCCTGGCGGTCGCGCAGGATGCGGGCCACGGCCTGGAGCATCTCGTCGTGGTCGAAGGGTTTGGCGATGTAGTCCACCGCGCCCATCTTCATCGAGTCCACCGCCGAGCGCAGGCTGGCGTAGCTGGTCATGATCAGCACCGGCGTGCCTTCGGCCAGCTTGATCAGTTCGGTGCCGGGGGCGCCGGGCAGGCGCAGATCGCTGACGATCAGGTCGAAGGTGGGAATGCTGTAGCGCTCCTGGGCCTCCTGTACCGAGCCGGCTTCGCTGACCTGGTACTGATTGCGTTCGAGCAGGCGGCGCAAGGCAGAGCGGATAATGGTTTCGTCTTCGACGATAAGAATATGTGGCATCAATTCGGTCTCTCGACGGTCACGGAGGTGCCGCTGGCACCCTCTCTCGCTGTTTACATCGCTACGGACGTCGCCTCGACATGCCTTGGCAGGGTGACCCTGATGCGAGTGCCCAGTTGGCGCTCGGGGTCGGCCGGGCTGTCGATTGTTATTTGTCCATAATGCTCTTCCACGATCGAATAGACCAGCGCGAGGCCCAGGCCGGTCCCCTCGCCGGGGTCCTTGGTGGTGAAGAACGGCTCGAACAGGCGATCGATGATCGCCTTGGGAATGCCGCTGCCTTCGTCCTCGACGATCAGGTCGACGGTATGTTCGCTGGCCTCGCTGCGCACGCGGATGGCGCCGCCGGGTGGCGAGGCGTCGCGGGCGTTGGACAGCAGGTTGATCAGCACCTGCGCCAGACGCTGCGGATCGCCCTCGGCCCAGTGTTCCGGGTCGCAGAGGTTGTAGAACTGGATCTCGAAGTTGCGCTTGTTCAGCGACAGCAGGCCGATGGCGTCCTGGGCCACGTCGGCCAGGCACACCGGCTCGTCGCTATGCTGGTGGCCCCCGGAGTGGGCGAAGCTCATCAGCGACTGGACGATGCGCGAGACGCGCTTGGTCTGTTCCAGTATCTGCCCGCTGATTTCGGCCAGCTCGGCGTCGGTCTCGCGCTCTTCACGCAGGTTCTGCGCCAGGCAGGCGATGCCGGTGATGGGATTGCCGATCTCGTGGGCCACGCCGGCAGCCAGGCGGCCGATGCTGGCCAGGCGCTCGGAGTGCACCAGCTTGTCTTCGAGCATCTGGGTTTCGGTCTGGTCCTCGACCAGCAGCACCAGGCCGCTATTGCCGGGGGCCAGCGGCTCGTCGATGGCGGCCTTGTGCAGGTTGAGCCAGCGGATCTGGCCATCGACGGCCAGGTGCTGTTTGTGCAGGTGTTGATCAGGACGCTCGATGAAATCCTGCAGTAGGCTCTGCCAGGGTTCGGCCAGGGCCGACAGGCGCGAGCCGACGATGCGCTGCGCGGGAATCTCGGTGAGCTCTTCCATGGCCCGGTTCCACATCAGGATCTCCTGATCCTTGGCCAGCGAGCACACGCCCATCGGCAGTTCCTGCAGGGTCTGGCGGTGGTAGCGGCGCAGCGCGTCGAGTTCGGCGGCCAGGCCGGTGAGGCGCGACTGGTAATCCTCCAGGCGGCTTTCGATGAAGTGGATGTCCTCGGTGACGTAGCCCTCGCTGCCGGATTTGTAGGGCAGGAAGGTCTCGACGATGTCCTGCGCCACGCTCGGTCCCATCAGGCCGGAGAGGTTGGCTTCGATGCGGTCGCGCAGGCGACGCAGCGCGTAGGGGCGGCCCTCGTCGAAGGGCAGGTGCAGGTCGCGCAGGGCCTGCTCCACCTCGCGCTGGGCGGTCTTGGCGCCCAGCGGTTTGGCCAGCTGGGCGGCGAAGTCCTGTGGCGATACCGCCACCAGTTCGCGGCGCTGCGGGCGGCGCACGTTGTCCACCGCGCAGGCTTCGGCGGCGCTCTTTTCCTCGGGGCTGGCTTCGGTGAACAGCGAAACCAGGGTGAACACCAGCACGTTGGCGGCCAGCGAGGCGATCGCCGCCAGGTGCCAGCTGGCGTCGTCGAGCACGTAGACCACGTTGAACAGCGGCAGGTAGAAGCCTTCCAGATTGCCCAGCAGCGGCAGCAGCATGGTCAGCGCCCAGACGCTGATTCCGGCCAGCAGCCCGGCGAGGAAACCGCGGCGATTGGCCGTCTGCCAGTACAGCACCGAGAGCACGCCAGGCAGGAACTGCAGGGTGGCGACGAAGGCGACGATGCCCAGGTTGGCCAGGTCCTGCTGGGCACCGAGCAGCAGGTAGAAGCCGTAACCGGCCATGATGATGAAGGCGATCAGCGCGCGGCGGGTCCACTTCAGCCAGCGGTAGATGTTGCCTTCGGCCGGTGGCTGGTACAGCGGCAGCACCAGGTGGTTCAGCGCCATGCCGGACAGTGCCAGGGTGCTGACGATGATCAGGCCGCTGGAAGCCGACAGGCCGCCGACATAGGCGAGCAGCGCCAGCGCCTCGCTGTTCACCGCGATGCCCAGGCCCAGGGTGAAGTATTCCGGGTTGGTGGTGGCGCCGAGCTTGAGGCCGGCCCAGAGGATCAGCGGCACGGCCAGGCTCATCAGCAGCAGGAACAGCGGCAGGCCCCAGCTGGCGCTGACCATGGCGCGTGGATTGAGGTTCTCGGTGAAGGTCATGTGATACATGTGCGGCATGACGATGGCCGAGGCGAAGAACACCAGCAGCAGGGTGCGCCACGGACCTTCCTGCAGCGGCGTGTGCAGCGTGGCCAGCGCCGCCTGGTTCTGCACCAGCCACAGTTCCAGTTCACGTGGGCCGCCGAACACCTGGTACAGCGCATACCAGCCGATGACGCCGAGGGCGACCAGCTTGACCAGCGATTCGAAGGCGATGGCGAACACCAGACCCTCGTGTTTCTCGCGCGTGGCGATATGGCGTGCGCCGAAGAGAATGGTGAAGAGGATGATCAGCCCGCAGTAGCTCAGCGCCACCTTCTCCTGCAGCGGCTCGCGGCTGAGGATGCCGATGGAGTCGGCCACCGCCTGAATCTGCAGGGCCAGCAGCGGCAGTACGCCGATCAGCATGAACAGAGTGGTCAGCACACCCGCCCAGGTGCTGCGAAAGCGGAAGGCGATCAGGTCGGCCAGCGACGACAACTGGTAGGTGCGGGTGATGCGCAGGATCGGATAAAGCAGCACCGGTGCCAGCAGGAAGGCACCGGACACCCCGAGGTAGCTGGCAAGAAAGCCGTAGCCGTACTGATAGGCCAGGCCCACCGTGCCGTAGAAGGCCCAGGCGCTGGCGTAGACGCCCAGTGACAGGGTGTAGGTCAGCGGATGGCGGATGATCCAACGCGGGATCAGACCGTGTTCGCTGACCCAGGCAACGCCGAACAGCACCAGCAGATAGCCGGCGCTGATCAGGATCAGTTCGCTCAGGCTAAAGCTCGTCAGCATCGCGTTGGCTCTGAAGAATGAAGGTGACGACGATCAGGATCAGCCACAGCAGATAGGGCCGATACCACGCGCCGTTGGGGTCGATCCACCAGTCCATGATGGCTGGGGAGAACAGGTAGATCCCCACCACCAGGATCAGAACCAGTCGGTAGATATACATGTGGCATCTCGTCGAACGATGCCGCGATGGTAAAGGATGCCGCGCGTTTCAAGCCACAAACTTGAAGCCGGGGTAGGGTGCGCCGTGCGCACCGAGGCCGTGCGAGGTTTTCTCAAGGCACTGGTGCGCGCGGCGCACCCTACCTCAATTGCGCTTCTGCCAGGGTGCGGCTGCGCGGAATGCGCGTGGCGTCCCAGTTGGCGCGGCCCCAGCTCAGCAGCTCGGCCGGAGCGGCGCCTTGCAGTTCGGTGGGCGGTTGCTGGCCCAGGGCACGCAGGGCGCGCAGCAGCAGAGGTCCGGCCTGGTCGGCGGGCAGCGGTGGCGAGCGGTAGCTCTTGCCCAGCTTGTGGCCATCGGGCTGGATGATCAGCGGCACGTGCAGGTAGCGCGGTTGTGGCAGCCCGAGCAGCTCCTGCAGATACAGCTGGCGCGGCGTGGAGTCGAGCAGGTCGGCACCGCGCACCACATCGGTGACACCCTGCCAGGCATCGTCCAGCACTACCGCCAGCTGATAGGCGAACAGGCCGTCGCGCCGGCGAATGACGAAGTCGCCCACCTCGCGCCCCAGGTGCTGGCGAAATTCGCCCTGCACGCGGTCGACGAAGTGATAGGCCAGCTCGGGCACGCGCAGGCGGATCGCCGCGTCCTGGTCGGGGTGGCCGGCATCGCGGCAGAACCCCGGGTAGATACCGGCGTAGCCTTCCAGCTGCTTGCGTGAGCAGATGCAGGCATAGGCCAGGCCCTGACTGAGCAGGCGGGCGATCACGGCGGCGTATTCGGCGTGCCGCTCACTCTGGCGCACCAACTCGCCATCCCACTCGAAACCGTAGCACTCCAGGGTGCGCAGGATCGCATCCTGGGCGCCGGGTACCTCCCGGGGTGGGTCGAGATCCTCCATGCGCAGCAGCCAGCGGCCGCCAACGGCGCGGGCATCGAGGTAGGAGGCGAGGGCGGCGACCAGCGAGCCGAAGTGCAGATAGCCGCTGGGCGTGGGGGCGAAGCGCCCGATATAGGCTGTGTTCATGAAGCGAAGGCCAGAAACAGAGCGGGGCGCCTAAGCGCCCCGTCGTCAGATCAGGAACCGATCTGCTTTTCCTTGATTTCCGCCAGCGTCTTGCAGTCGATGCACAGGGTCGCGGTCGGGCGGGCTTCGAGGCGGCGAATGCCGATCTCGACGCCGCAGGAGTCGCACCAGCCGTACTCGTTGTCTTCGATCAGCTGCAGGGTCTCGTCGATCTTCTTGATCAGCTTGCGCTCGCGATCACGGGCACGCAGCTCCAGGCTGAACTCTTCTTCCTGGCTGGCGCGGTCGGCCGGATCGGGGAAGTTGGCCGCTTCGTCCTGCATGTGGTGCACGGTACGGTCGACTTCCTGCATCAGCTCCAGCTTCCACTTGTTGAGGATGCTGGTGAAGTGAGCGCGCATCGGCTCGCTCATGTATTCCTCGCCTTTCTTCTCTTGATAAGGCTCGAAACCACGAATCAGCTGGCTGGTGCTTTTGGCTTTTTCTTTTGTGGGCATGGATGACGCCTCTCACTCTTTCGAATCCATCGCGCAGGTTATTCCATTGCCAGGCGGTTGTCCGGCCCTGCGGCTGCAAGCGGGCGAACTTACCAGATCGAATCGGGGCGCGCTACTCCCGGTTGTCTCTGCTTCGCCCAGGGTGTGAACGAAAGCTGCATGAGCACGGGCCGCAAGCGAAACGGCCTGCACGACCCCTGCCGAGGCGCGCGCCTGCCCTGCTAGAATCCGCGCCTTGCAACCGTGAAGGCAGGCCCATGGCTCAGCTCTACAGTGCGCGCAGTCGCGCCATCGAACCCTTTCATGTGATGGCCCTGCTGGCCCGCGCCAACGAGCTGCAGGCCGCCGGTCACGACGTCATCCACCTGGAAATCGGCGAGCCGGACTTCACCACGGCAGAGCCGATCATCCGCGCCGGCCAGGCGGCCCTGGCTGCCGGGCATACCCGCTATACCGCCGCGCGTGGCCTGCCGCAGCTGCGCGAGGCCATCGCCGGCTTCTACGCCGAGCGTTACCGCTTGAGCGTAGACCCCCAGCGCATTCTGGTCACCCCGGGCGGTTCCGGTGCGCTGCTGCTGGCGGCCAGCCTGCTGGTCGATCCGGGCAAGCACTGGTTGCTCGCCGACCCCGGTTATCCCTGCAACCGTCACTTCCTGCGCCTGGTGGAAGGCGCCGCACAGCTGGTGCCGGTCGGCCCCGACGTGCGTTATCAGCTGACCCCGCAACTGGTCGAGCGGTACTGGGATTCGAGCAGCGTCGGGGCGCTGGTCGCCTCGCCGGCCAACCCCACCGGCACCCTGCTGCACAAGGATGAACTGGCCGCCCTGGCCGGCTGCATCAAGCAGCGCGGTGGCCATCTGGTGGTGGACGAGATCTACCACGGCCTGACCTACGGTTGCGACGCCGCCAGCGTGCTGGAGGTAGATGACGAGGCCTTCGTGCTCAACAGTTTCTCCAAATATTTCGGCATGACGGGCTGGCGCCTGGGTTGGCTGGTGGCGCCGGAGAACGCCGTGCCTGAGCTGGAGAAGCTGGCGCAGAACCTCTACATCAGCGCGCCGAGCATGGCTCAGCATGCCGCGCTGGCCTGCTTCGAGCCCGCGACCCTGGCCATCCTCGAAGAGCGTCGCCACGAGTTTCAGCGCCGCCGCGACTATCTGCTACCGGCCCTGCGCGAGCTGGGCTTCGGCATCGCCGCCACGCCCGAGGGCGCCTTCTATCTATATGCCGATATCAGCGCCTTCGGTGGCGATGCCTTCGCCTTCTGCCGCCACTTCATCGAAACCGAGCACGTGGCGTTTACCCCGGGCCTGGATTTCGGTCGCTACCAGGCCGGGCATCATGTGCGCTTTGCCTACACGCAGAACATCGACCGCCTGCAGCAGGCGGTCGAACGCATCGCCCGCGGCTTGAAGAGCTGGAACCCCGATGCGCTTTGATCCGCCGTTGGAAGAAGGCCGCCTGCTACGCCGCTACAAGCGCTTTCTCGCCGATATCGAGACCGCCAGCGGCGAGCCGATGACCATTCACTGCGCCAACACCGGTTCGATGCTCAACTGCATGAGCGAGGGTTGTCGGGTGTGGTTCGGCCGCAGCAACGATCCCAAGCGCAAGCTGGCGGGCAGTTGGGAAATCAGCGAAACGCCGCAAGGGCGCCTGGCCTGCATCAACACCGCGCGAGCCAATGCCCTGGTGGAGGAAGCGCTGCGTGCCGGGCTGATCACCGAGCTGGCCGGCTTCACCGCGCTCAAGCGCGAGGTGCCCTATGGTGTGGAGAACAGCCGCGCCGATTTTCGCCTGGATTATCCGAGCGGGCCGGTCTTTGTCGAGGTCAAGAGCGTGACGCTGGGCTTCGATGGCAGCGACGTGGCGGCCTTTCCCGATGCGGTGACGCTGCGTGGCGCCCGGCACCTGCGTGAGCTGGCCGCCCTGTCGCGCCTAGGTGTACGTACCGTGCTGCTGTACTGCGTGAATCTGTCCGGCATCGTCGCCGTGCGGGCTGCGGAGGACATCGATCCGGCCTACGCCGCCGGTCTGCGCGAAGCCAGAGCGGCGGGTGTGGAAGTGCTGGCCTACGGCGCCGAGCTCAGCCCTGAGGGTATCTCGCTGGTTCGCCGGCTGGAGGTGTTTGCGTAAGGTGCGCTGTAGCAGCCTCTAGCCGTGAGGCTCTCCTTTGCGCGTGTATGGCGCCCTTGGTTGATTGGACGCTACGAGGCCTGGCGTCAATGCGCATGCGCTTCAATGGGCGGTCGGCCACGCTGGAAAACTGACATGGGTCCCAGGCTAGTGCGTCCGGCGCGTCCTGCGCATGCCTCCTGCGACCTTGCCAAGCTTCCAATGCCTCCGTATGGTGCAAAGCCGTCTATTCGGAAGCTACGCAATGATCGCTCAGCATTCCCCGCTCGGTGACCGCGCACAACCGGCCAAACCCCTTTCAGATAAACGCCGCCCTGTAGGGGTGGCGCTTGCTTTATGAACGCACTCAACCATTCCCGCTCGCTGGCTTTCTTCGGCTTGTTGCTGGCCAATCTCTGCTGGTCCGGCAATGCCCTGGTGGCGCGTGCCTTCGCCGGTGAGATCGCGCCGTTCACCTTGTCGTTCTGGCGCTGGTGCCTGGCGTTAGCGCTGCTGCTGCCATTCGTGGCCGTGCCGCTGTGGCGCCATCGTGCGGCCGTGGCCAAGGCCGGCTGGCGCTTGCTGGTGCTCGGTGGCCTGGGCATCGCGGGCTACAATTCGCTGCTCTACAGCGCCGCGCAAACCACCGCGGCGATCAATATCTCGCTGGTCAACACCTGCCTGCCGCTGGTGACCTTCATCGGCGCCGGGCTATTGCTCAACGAATGGCCGGCACGCCGCGCCTGGTGGGGCATGCTGGTGGCGGTGGTGGGCCTGGCGGTGCTGATCAGTCAGGGACAGTGGAGCCGTCTGGCCAGCCTGTCGTTCAATCAGGGTGACCTGATCATGTTGCTCGCCGTGGTGGACTGGGCGTTGTATTCGCTGCTGCTGCGGCGCTGGGCCGCCTACCTGCAGCCTATTCCGCCGCTGGCCCTGCTGGGCGTGTTCATCCTGCTTGGGGTACCGCTGATTCTGCCGTTCTACCTGTACGAACTGGCGCAGGGCGTGCAGCTGGCGCTGAACGTCGCCAACCTCTCGGCCATCGCCTACACCGCCGTGTTCGCCTCGCTGCTGGCCTACCTGGCCTGGAACCACGGCATCCGCGTGGTCGGCGCCGCCAAGGCCGCGCTGACCAACTACCTGATGCCGGTGTTCACCGCGCTGCTGGGCTGGGTGCTGCTGAACGAGAGCCTGCAGCTCTATCACTGGCTTGGCGCCGCGATGATCTTCGGCGGCCTGCTGCTGGCGACCCGGCCGAGTAAGGCCTGACTTCCAAGCGCCCTTCGGCGGCGCTTCTGGCCGGGCTGCCGCTCCTTGACTAGCCTTCGAACTTCAGTGCTGTCGTTCATGGCCAATCAGGAGGGCTCGTCATGCCTGCTTTCACCTATACCGGAAACTACTCAAGCCTGTCCGGATGGATGTGGTTCACGGATCGGCTGGATATCGCCGACGAAGGCTGGAAGCTTCACGTCAGTGGCAATGCGCGGTTTGGCCAGGCCATTCTGGATCGCGTTCTGCCGGTTTTGCAGAACGGCATGGTCGGCCACAAATTCCTCGCCACCAGCGAGGAGGTGGAGGCGCTGCATGGCCTGCAGCGCGGCAAGATGCTCGCGGTGTACCCGGACAGCATCGTGCAGGCATTCATGGTGGTAACGGAAATCGACCGCGCGTTGGTTGGCGTGGTCGGTCGGCACGATGTGCCATGCATCGTGCAAGAGAAGTGGGTTGGACGTACGGTCGTCTACACCCGCTACGGTGCCTATAACAGCAGCATCTACCACCCCACTCGCGACATCTACGTCGATGACAGTATCGGCGAAACCGCGCCGCCCTGGGTTTCCGACCCTTGGGGGCTGTACTCGGCCAACCCGGATTGGCGCGCCGTCACCGCGCACCAGCCTTGGCCCAGGCACTCGAAGGAAGGTCACCGGCGCATGGGGCGCAAGTGATGAGCCGGCTACTCCGGCTTGAGCATCACAAAGGCTTCGCCGCCCTTGCGGTCGTGCATCAGGATGAACTGCTGCCCGGCAATCATCATTTTCACTGGCACCCGACTCGGCACCGTGGTGCCTGCGCTCACCGCCGCGGCAGTCAGCAACTGGCGGGTCAGGGTCGCATCCTCCTGCACCTCGCTGGTGACCACACACTCATGACCGGCCTTGACCTGGATGCCCAGGCTCTTGTCGGCATTGAAGCCGATGGTGGCAAAGCCCATGTCGGTGACTTCGCTGACGCCGTGCTGGCGCGCCACGCTGTGCGCCTCGGCGAAGCTTGGCGCCGTCTGCAGACAGATGTCGCGAAACGCCTGCACCACAGGCGAAGTGACCGGCACCGGCGGCTGCGAACCCAGATTGGCGCAGGCACCCAGCAGGGTGAAGCTGACGAGCGAGGCGAATTTCTTCATCACATCTTCCTTAATGAGCTTTGGATTCAGGGTTGTTGGCACAGGTCATGGCCGAGCAATTGCGAAGCCAGCCCCTTGGCCAGGTAGGTTTCCACCACTCGGCCATCTGCACATTCGGTCTTGTGACCGATGGCGATACCGATGGACAGCAGCACGAATAGTGCCAGGCCGAGATTCTGGATAGGCGTCATGACGGGCTCTGAGCGAAAACAATGGCGCAGGATGCAGAGGCCGGCAGGGGATGGCAAGAGCGCCAGTGCTCAAGTCTCGCCAAGGATTCCGAGCACGACGATACTGTCAGCCATTACAGGCCAAGCAAGGATCGCGCGATGAAAAAGCTGCTCGTCATGCTGCTGCTCGGTGCAGCCTTCTGGCAGTTCTACCTGAGCAAACCCGGCAGCCCGGTGATCAGCAACATCGCCAACGACGGCTCGGTAATGGGCAACCCGGTGGTCACCCAGCCAGGCTCGGCTTTCTCGCTCGACAGCCTGCGCCCGTCGTCTTCCATCAGCCAACCAGCTGCCCAGGTCGCCGGCAACCCATACCGCTGCGATGGCCGCACTCATTGCTCGCAGATGACCTCCTGTGCCGAAGCCATTTTCTTTCTGAGCAACTGCCCTGGCACCAGAATGGACGGTGACAACGACGGTGTGCCCTGTGAGGGGCAGTGGTGCGGACGTTAGGGTAGGGTGATCGACAGGCTGCTCAGTGCGACCTGGGCCACAAGCATCCAGACAACCGCGCTGATGATGCCCAGCACGCTGTAGCCGACCACGATCCCAATCGCGATCTGCTTCCACAGCCCGGCGAAGCGGTTGGGCTCGTGCCGATAATGAGTGGGCACATCGCGTTCCGCACGCAGATCGTCGAAGTCGTCTCTCGCTCTCAAGGTGTTCTCCTGGTTCATGGGCCAGCGCGGCGGCGCTGCAGCCGATTGCCGACGAATTTTCCGGCATCGCCCGATCGCCCCGCAAGCGCCGTTCGAGCG
This sequence comes from Pseudomonas hydrolytica, assembly GCF_021495345.1. Taxonomy (NCBI): domain Bacteria; kingdom Pseudomonadati; phylum Pseudomonadota; class Gammaproteobacteria; order Pseudomonadales; family Pseudomonadaceae; genus Ectopseudomonas; species Ectopseudomonas hydrolytica. Next base: position 4,254,077 of record NZ_CP099397.1, on the reverse strand, counting down.
GTTCAAAGCTGTGCCGCAGGCTCAGAAGCGAGCTGTAGCGGGCGTTACCACCACCGAAGCCTAACCGCTTGATAAAACGTAAATTTATCGATGATCTGGGGTTGACAGCGGTAGGCGAGACGCGGAAAATGCGCGCCACGTTGGCTACATAGCTCAGTCGGTTAGAGCGCAGCATTCATAATGCTGATGTCCCAGGTTCAAGTCCCGGTGTAGCCACCATATTTTTCAAAGGGTTAGCTTAGGCTAGCCCTTTGTCGTTTCTGGGGTAGTGACTACAGAGTGACTACACCCTGTCTACAGCGGCTGATCCTGGCTAATTGCTCCAGGGATCTACCAGGGCAACGCCTAGCGTTTCGAAGTGGCGAATATTGCGAGTTGCGATCACGGCATCATGTAGCCGACCGATTGCAGCGATCTGCGCATCGGCCATATCAACCACCCGCCCTTTAGCCTCGGTTTCTGCGGCTATCTCTGCGTAATGCACAGCGGCATCTGCATCGAACGGCAGGATATTGCCCGCGAAGTCTTCATCGAACATGACCGAGGCTACATCGAGCAGTCCCTGCTTGCGTTTCCCGTCCGGCATCCTGGCAATGCCATAGAGAATTTCCGCAACGGTGATCGAGGTGATTACCAGATCCCCGACAGGCTGAGCGTCAACCCACTCCAGAACCTGAGGCGCAGGCTTGGCACGCATGAGTTCCGACAGCACGTTGGTATCAAGCAGGATCATTCATCAAAGCTCGCGGCTCGGGCTTTGGTTTTGCGTTCTGGCAGCTCAAGGTCAGCCCCACCGACAGCGGCAAAGCGGGAGTGAATACGACTGCCCAAGCCGCCACGCTTTTCTTGACGTGACAGAGCCTGCCGAATGATGAACCGGACCTCTTCTTCCATGGAGCGACCGTGGCTAGCCGCGACAATACGCAGCTGGGCTTTCAAGTCGTCGTCGAGGTTTCGAATAGTGATAGCGGCCATGGCTACCTCCTGTGGATTCAGTGCAATCATTGATAGCATACCTGCATGCAGGTTACATGCATACCACGGCATGACCGCTCTGATTGAGAGGGGAGAGCCGAAGCGCTGATTCCAGATGATCCGGTGACAGGTGGGCATAACGCATGGTCATTGTGATGGACGAGTGCCCGAGAATGCGTTGCAAGCCCAGGATGTCGCCACCACCCATCATGTAATGGCTGGCGAAGGTGTGTCGCAGGATATGGGTCATCTGGCCCGGTGTATGGAAGCCGCAACGCAGGTAGGCAGATCGAAATGCCGACCGGCAAGGCATGAACAGTCTGCCATTCCCAGGCATCCCCACCTTTAAGGCAATCTCTTCGACCTCTTTGGGGATGGGCACCGACCGGGACTGGCGGTTTTTCGTTCTGTGAAAGTGGGCCTTGCCGCCGAAGATGGCACCGCGTTGCAGCGACTCGGCTTCATCCCATCGTGCCCCCGTGGCCAAGCAGATCAGCGCAACTGGATAGGTGTGGTTGTTGGTCGAGCGCTTGCACTCTTCCAGCAGTTGTTCGACTTGTTGCAGGGTCAGAAACGTCAGCTCGGTTTGGTCGGTCTTGATCTGACGAACCTTGGCCAACGGGTTGTTGCCGACCCAGGCACCCAGGCGGATCAGTTCGGAGAAGACCGCCGACAGGTAACGCTGTTCGTGATTGACGGTATGCGGGCTTACATCCTTGAGGCGAGACTGGCGATAGCGTGCCCAGGCGAGGGCATCGAAGTTGGAGGCCATTGGATCGCCCAGGCGTTCGACGGTCGCCAATGTCCGCGCCAAACGATACTTGGCGTCCTTTAGCGAGCAGCCGTGCAGGTCATGCCAGAGCGTCACCAGATCCGACAGGCGATCATCGAGCGGTCGGCCGGTTCTGGTCAGGCTGGCGAAGAACTCCGATTCATAGCGCTGGGCTGCGGCTTTGGTCTTGAAGCCCTTCTTGCGAATGCGGCGACCCGAGCGACCGTTTTCGTAGAAGTCAGCGGTCCAGGTATTGCCGTCTTTCCTGGCCGTCATACAGCACGCCCCCAGCGCACATGCCGTTCTTCTAGGATGCCCTTGATGTGCTTATACAGGCCGTCTTCATCCATGCCCTTGGCGGCATAGTGGTCGCGGATCACTGGCCAGCACTCCCAATCCTTGAGCCGGTGAAATGCTCGCCTAGCGCCCACTCGCTCCCGTGCCAGCAGGCTGACGAAGTTTCCCAGGAATAGCTCGACGTTCTTCCCCGAGAAGCCCCGAGACGTCTTGTATTGGCGCTTGTACTCGGTTTCATCCACCAGGGAATCCACCGGCAGATCCACGCGCACGTCATCACGGATCAGTGTCCAAATGGGTTCGAAGTAGCCAGGGCGAGCCAGCAGCTTGAATTGGCGTAGGCCATAGCGCCACAGGCCGTCTAGGTGCGGAGCGAAGGCAGCGTAGCTGTTGGTTTCGATGGTCTGGCCGCTGTGCAGATCGAACGAGCCGGAGGCGAATTGCTGGATGACTGAGTGGTGATAACGCAGCTCTACGCGCCACACATCTTGATCAGGGTTGTAGTTGTCCGGGTCGGTTTCATCGAAGCTGTCGCGACGCTTCCAGACGTTCTCCCAGTAGTCGAGCTTGTCGATGGAGCGGGCCTGTTCGGTCTTGTTGTAGATACCGAGCTGGACACCACCAGCGGAGCCGAACAGGTAGGACTGGCCTTTGCCGTAGGTGGCAGACTCCAGCGTCCACTGAATTTCCTTGATGCCAGAGATATCGCGGGCAGCGCGTGCGCGGCAGTGCATGCGGGCGACCAGATCAGCGGGCGGTTGCCATCCTTGCAGGTCTAGCGCGAGATGAACGGCGCATTGGTTGCGTTCGACGTTGGTCAGTACGTGGCTGGCGTAGTAGTCCAGGCGCTCTTGCAGGCGCTCGGGCGAGAAAGCGTCGATAGCATGCGGAGATACCTCGATTTTCAGGTGTGGGCCGATGTTCTCGATTTTGGCGTTGAAGTTCTTCACCAGCAGGATGATCCCCAGGTCAGCGTTTTGCAGCTTGTACTGGTAGCCAGAATCCTTGCTGACGCGACCGGAGTGCCAGCGCTGGTAGACGGTGAGCGGCTGAGGCCATCCGAGCGGACGGGCGAAGCTGCGGACATGCCACTGGCTACCTGTCGGTTGCCACTGCTGTCTCGCTGTGGCGGTCGGCCACGGCACATGACGTGCCCGGAGTAGCCCATGGGGTGGCTGATATGGGCCATGCAGGGGCTGAGGATGCGCACGAGGTAGCCAAGCTGGCGAAGGTCGGCCAGGGACTGACCGAGCACCTGGCCGTCGCTGTCGATCACGTCGAACAGGCCTAGCTCTCTGTTCTTGCCTTCGGCCTGGGCGATCATCAGTGCACGAACCGCAAAGGTTCGCGGGGCAAAGGGGTGGTTCAGCTCACCAGCCAGTACATCAGGCGGCTGGTTAACCAGAAGATCACCAGCAGCATCAAGACGCGTATCAGCAGGAAGCGCAGGACTCGCCACACCGGGCGCAGCAGCTGGAGCAGCATCGAGCGCAGGGGCTTGAGCGCTGCTAGGAGCGCCGAACTTAGGTGTGCCGAGAGATAGTAGAGCGACAAACAGGCAGGCAATAAATGCCAGTAGAAAAAGTAGCTTCGGCGACTTGAGCAGGCTCTTTCCGGCTTTGGTGTCCTGGGTTTTTCCGGTGGCGGTGGATTGGTAGAGCCGGAAGGTCTCCTGCTTGATTCGCTTGTATTCAATGATGGTGCCTTCGGCGGGTGGCCGGTTGAGCTGGGCGTCATGCTGGGCCTCCTTGTAGCGACCTTTGATGCCGATGACGGCGAGGTTGGAATGCTTGTAGGCCATCTCGCAGGTCATGCGGATGTCGTCGCGGATGTAGCTGATGTTGGGGGTGGTGAGCACCACGTCCCAGTTCCAGTGGCGGTGGCGGGTCCAGCCGTCGAGCCAGTTCATGGGCCGGTCAGCGGCCTGGGCGGCTTCGGAGCCGCCTGGGAAATCGAAGCGCTCGAGGTCGCGTTCGCGCCAGGCTTTGGGGAAGACGAGCTGGGTTTCATCGAAGATGATGAAGGCGCCGCGGGGTGCCCACTGGAACCAGGTGCGCATGCGCTCCATGTCGGCTTGTTGTTCCAGGTCGAGGTTGATGATGTCGACCGACTCCGGCAGATCGGGCATGACCTGCAGCACCCGCTCCAGGGTGAAACCACGCACGTTGGTGATGATCAAGCGACCCTCTTTGAGGGCCGGTACGGCGTCGTCTTGAATGGCGCCGCTGGTCTTGTAGGAGCCGTTGGGGCCGTGGTGGATTTTGATCGACATGGTTAACGCCCTATGAACGGTACGAACTTGAGGGCGAAGCGGGTGGAGAGCGCCGAGAAGAGGATGTTCAGCGCCTGGGGGATGCCGAAGAAGTTAAGCGCGTTGACCACCTCGGCAGGCAGTGCACCCCAGCGCTCACGCACGGCTTCGGCTAGGCCGATGTCATCCATGACCCCTTGGGCCGCTTCATAGGCGACTTCCAGGGCGAGCAGTTGCACTTGCACCCAGGAATAGATCGCGGCTTTGGTGAGCAGGACGAGGCCGTCTTTGACGAAGTCGTAGATGCCGGAGCTGAGGAAGTCCCAAACGAATTGGAAGAAGGCGATGACTTGATCGAGAAAACCAGCGAGCCATTCGAACATGGTGGTTACCCTCTGAGGACAATGACGGCGGCCAGGGCGGCGGCAGCCAGGAGCAGGACATAGCGCAGGTAGGAGAGCTGTTCGGAGTAGTCGGCCGGGCAGATGCGCAGGGACACGCCGCCCGTGCTGATGGAGAAGGTTTCGCAGGGGAGCGAGCCGCCAGCAGCGCCCAGGTTCAGATCGAACACGCCTTTGAACAGGGCGCCGTATTCATCGAGCTTTTGGTCGAGTTCGGCGCGTGCCTCAGCAATGCGTTCGTCCCATTCGCTGAGCCCTTCGGCAAAGCTGCCCTGTTCACCCTGCTGGAGGTTGCGCGAGGGGCCGGGAGGGCCTTCTTCCTCTTCTTCCTCGCCCTGGCCATCACCCTTACCGTCACCTTCCTTGATGCCACCCGTGCCCTTGCAGTTAGGACCAGTGCATTTGGAGCTTTCCGAGGTGACGTTACCGTTGGCGTCTTTGGTGGTGTTGCTGACGTTGGTGGCCGACTCGACGTGCAGGACGATGAACTTGCCGGCGTTCTTGGAGCCGCGTTCGATTTCCACGGTTACGCGGACAGTTTCGAGCACGTCGAGGTCTTTGCAGGCGCCCCATACTTCTTCGCGGACGTCTTCGGATACCTGCATCGAGAGCAGGGAGACGCCCAGGTCCTTTTCGCCGTCCGGTTCATCGCCGAAATAGAGTTTGATCAGGTCAACGTTGTCGAACTTCACGCGCTCAGCGCTGATGAATGCCAGTTCCATAGTGGTGCGTGCCATGTTGTGTTTCCTCGCTTGGTTGCGCCTTATTGCGCGGGTTTGCCTTTCAGCAGGCCGAGCGGGTCCACACGGGCAAACTTCGCGTTTTTGCCCAGGTGGGGTTCTCGACTTGCCTAGGTTTTCAGTTAGCGCCGCTGGTGCAGCGGGTTGGGTTCAACACCAAGGGCTTTGCCCTTGTCATCCCACTCTTGCCGCCGAGGGCTCGGGAGCGCGGGGCGGTGGAGCTGCCCCACACTCACGAGCGGAGGCTATTCAGGGTGGTGGGTGTTCAAGGGTGCGCTCCGCCCGTGCTTCCGTTCGCCGGATCGATGAAGCGTGATCCGACGAGCCGGGAGCGCGGCCCTTGACCTGTTCAGCATCGGCGGCGTTGGCCGGATCGCTGGGGGCTGCTTTGCATTGGTCGATGACGGCTTCGAATGAACGAAGGAACAGGTCATCGTTCGCTTCCAGAATCTCTATGTGCGCGTGACTGATGTAGAGGCCGCCGAGTGATGCGCCGATCAGGAAGGGCAGGGACCACGACCAGAGCAGCGCGACCAGATAGCGGCCAGTGCGGAAGGAAACGGTCATGCGATCACCCCACCAGTTCGAACGGTTCGCGCAGGGGCACGAAGGGCGTTGGTTTGCCGGTGTCGTGCACAACGTGCCAATACTTCGGCGGTCGGCTCGGTGGCGTGTGTTTCTCGCAGGTATAGGCCGGCGTAACGTGGGTCCGACCATTTACCTTGGACCATTGCGCGGGGCGGCACTCGGTGCATGGTGTGGATTGGCAGGTAGCCGATGGAGACGATGCTGGGAGCATCGACCAGTTTCGATTGACGTAGCACACAGAGCAGTCGCAGTTCGCGGGGTGCGGCTGGTGCAGGTACTGGCTCAGGCTTTTCATTAGCCGACACCTCGGGCTTTACCTGGGTGAAGCTGGCTTGCAGGCGAGTGACGATTTCGGCGTTCAGGGAGCGGTTAGCCTGTTCGGCGGCTTGCTCTACCTGTGCGCGCAGGGCTGGCGGCATGCGCAGCTTGAATTGCGGGTATTCCCTAGTCATCGCTGTAATCCCCCGCGCAGAAGATGGTTTTGCCTCGGTCGAGGTCGCGGCGGATGCGGTGCAGGTTGATGACGCGGTGACGGCCGATTTTCACGGTCGGCACGGTGTTGCTTTCGATCCAGCCGCGCACCACGTCTTCGGTGATTTGCTCCATGCCCAGGAGCTGAGCCAGCACGTATTTCGTGCAGAACGGTGCGTCGCGGAAATCCGTTACGCGTTGGGCGTCTCCAGAAATCGAAAGCCCCACTACACCAGACTGTTCCATGCAATTACCCCTATAATCCGACCCAACGTTCCACTTTTGGGAACCTAATGCGGCGCTCCTAAAGCGTAACTTTTACTCTCGGAGTGAATATTACGCCAAGATTCCATTGGAGTAAATTTTACGCCTATTGATTTTTTATAAATGGACGCGGTTAGAGATAGAGCGCTTCAATTGATCAAGCGGATAGGCCCGAAACAGCTGAGCGAGCTGGGCGGGAAAAATCACGATAGGTGGAAGAACATCAGTCGGGGGGCTATCCGAATCAGCACGGTAGAGGTGGGCGTGCTTGCAGAGGCGTACCCCGAGTACGCGCTATGGCTGATATCCGGCCGGATTGAGCCTGAAAACGGCCACAGAAGCCCTGATTACGATGAAGCCAATCGAAACTTGGCCAATCCAAACGCGGGATAGCGATCACAGAAGAAGTAGCTAGGCGCTGGTACGCCCGAAGAAATGGAGAAGACCAATGAAAAGGACGCTGTTGGCACTGGCCCTAGCCGCAAGCCCCACCATCGCAGAAGAATCCAAGCCCATTGCCACCCAGGTGGGTGACGCCATCCGGCCTGCTGCCGAAGCCTACGGCAAAGGTATGCAGCAACTGGTGAACGAACTGTTCGCCGGATCCAAAGGCCCCATGGGCGAAGCCGCCCGAGCGAACCTCAAAGCCCAAGACCAAAGAGAACGCGAAGCCAATCGCGGGGTTCGACGCACCATGAAAGAGTGCATCAAGCCTGGGAACGTCATTGATGATGACGTGAAGGAGTGCATGGATGGGCTACGCGAAAAAAATTGGTGAATCTCTAGTCTTTAATTGCCGTTTCTATTGCGTCTTCTAGATGCCTTAGCCGCTTTTCTACGCGCTTTTGCTTTTTTGTTGTCTTCGGAGTTGCGACTTGAGTTAAATATTTTTGCTGGATTAAGTTTGGTTAGGTTTGGTGAAGTGATGGTTAGCTCAAATTTCTGGTTGGAAAGCTCGCAATAGTAAATCTTATCAAAAATATCTGATTCGCTGATATCTAGAGGGATTAAGTCTGCCTTGGTGTCTATAAACTCTTGAAGTCCGCCATATTTCAAGAATGCGCCTGCGTATTCTAATTCATCAGAGCCAAGAACTTTCCCATGCAGTTTTGTTCTTTGGTCGATGTAATGGAGTAAGTCTGGGAGGCCTTTATCTAAATGAAGCAGTCCGCTAATAAAACACTCAAGGTCGTTAATGCTTAAAACCCATGGGTATGGGTCAGAGGCATCTTTCTTTAGCAGGAGGCTTAGGTTGGTTGCCAAAGCTCCGAAGTCGTCTCTCGTAACACATATGCAATAAATTTTCTCATAATCCTGCGCGGAAAGACTTGCCAGCAACTCTCCCTTTTGGTTGTAAAGGTCAACATGGCCATTGGTGATCAAATTTCTCTTTAATGCATTAGCTTGGTCATACGCTTTCTGGATTCCATTCTTGCCTCTGAAGTGATCATTGATCCGCTCATACGCTTTAGATGGATCTCGTAAAGGCTCTTTAGGTGGCGAGGCTTTTGCCTCGATGACGTAAAGAACACTTTGGTGACTAATAATTAAGTCATGTTCAAATTGAGATTTTGGACTCTCAAACGCACTAGCGTAGAATTCTGCATCTAATGGGAATATGCGTCTCAATACGCTGGATGCTTTAGACTCAAGGCGGGAGTCTCGTTCCTTAAGGTATCGCTTAGAGTGTTCGCTGCGTGAAAGATAGCGTTCGAAGTTTGTAATTATAGAAAGGTAGAATGAGTTGTTTGCTAGGAAGAATAGATTCTCCCCGTCCGTTGTCAGTAAAGGCTTTAAAAGTGTAGGGCTTTCTTCGGTGATATATGTGATTTCTTGGCTTCGTCCTCTGAAAGTCACAAAGTGCTCAAGCACAAGAGATTTTATTTCACTGCCGAATTTTTCTTCAAGTGTCGATATGTTGATGGAGTGAAGCTCGTTGATATCATGCAGAAATTGATTCATTGTTGTATTCAGGTCTCCGCCTGCTGAAACCTCCTCAAGTGCTTGCTTAGGAGATAGTCCTTGAGAAAGTTTTTCAATGAATTCTAATCGGCTTTTATCAATTTTGTCGTATTGTTCTTTAAGTTTATCGTATTTTAAGAGAATGCTTTGTTCGAAGAAATCTCCTAGCTTGAGGAAGATTTCGGGTGAGGCACCAAACGACTTTGATATTTCGTCTTCAAAGCCATTAAAGCTGAAGCTGATCCAGTTTTTTATTTCGGTTGTTGAGAATTTTGGGCCTGCCATGAAATAATTGATAAATGCTGGCGCAGCCACTTCTCTATGTTTTCGCCACTCTGTAGTTAGTCCGTTGGCTTTATCGCCATTTGTCGGGAAATATGCCAGCATGTATTTCGTAAAAATTTTCTCTAGCTGCTCTGTGATCTGATCGTATTTTCCGTCATTTAGCGGCTTTGGGTTGTCTGGTTCGTTAGTTGAACAGGCAATTCCTAGTAAATATATACCCTGCCTTAGTGGTGAGCTTAAGCGTCGGCGCGCTGTCTTTCTGTCATGGTTGAAGTTGAACTGCTGGTTAGAAATAAAGTTTACTAATTCCTGTAGCGATAATTCAGCAGTGATTCGCCTTAGCTTTGATACTTCTGACATTAGCTGTTTGTGAAGAAGTTGGTTCATTTTGCGATGTCACTCTGGATTATTGGTTCTGTAATTGCAGTAGAAATACTGAATGGAAGGTTGCTCTATCCGCTGGCGGGAAGTCTTTATGTGGAGTTATTTTTTGAAATATAAAGACTGAGGTTGGGGGGTTAAAAACAAATGCTGCAATAAAAGGGCATCCCTGTCTATAAAGCGCATGCATAGATCCATTTGTTAGGACGGATAATTCCGAGAAAAAGAAGTAGCACACCATCATCATGCTTAATAGAAGGTAGCTCAATAGGCTTTGAACGCAAAGAGTCTGGAGTGACTACATTGGTCGAATCTTCTGGAAAGGACTGGTCTAGCCAGCTTGGGGGAGGTCTGAAAACCCCGTTTTATGGGGCTTTCTGGCTCAGCGGGGCGGTTCGTAGCGGATTCATAATGCTGATGTCCCAGGTTCAAGTCTCGGTGTAGCCACCATAAATTCAAGGGGTTAGCGCAAGCTAACCCCTTTTTGTTTGCGTGCGAAAAACGTTCTCAGCGAGGCTGGGCCGGCCCCTTAACCCAGCAGCCGCTCCAGCGCACTGTCCACATGCTCCTGCCATTCCCCGCGTCTCATTTCCTGAAAGCCGCTACTGCCAGAGAAGGCGCTGCCGATCACCAGATCGGGCTGCAGATCGCGTAGGCCGGCGATGCTGGTGGCCATGGTCTGGCGGTCTTCGGGGCTGTTGTGGCCGGGGATGAAGCCGGCTTTCCAGCTGCCGTCCGCGCTGCGGTAGAGGGTGTCGCCGGTGAATAGGTAGCGCTGGCCGGTCGGGCTGTGTACCAGAAAGCAGGTGCTGCCGGGGCTATGGCCCGGGCTGGGAATCACGTCGATATTGCCGAACAGCGTCTGGCGTTCGGTGAAGAGAATATCCACCGGGGCCTGTCGGCTGAAGTCTTCCTGCTCTTCTCGGTGGCCGCCAAGCCGGGTGCCGAAGCGCTGGCGTATCTGCAGCAGCGAGTCGCCGAGTTCGTCGCGGTGGCTGAGGAACTGGTAGGCAACACCGCCCAGCTCGGTCATCTGCTCGATCTCCCGGCGCAGGCTGGTGTTGTAGAACAGCAGGTTGCCGCTCTCGCGGGTCAGCAGGTAGGCGTGGGTTTTCAGGCCCGGGGCGGGGTTCTCGGTCGCGGTTTCCCAGAGGTCGGGACGAATCTGTTGCATGGCTGGCTCCTTGGTCTTGGGAGGGATGCAGGCCAGCCTGGGACCTCAGGTTAGGTTGAGGTCAAGGGAACGGGCAGGGCGATGGCGACAGGGGCGCGTTCGTTTCCTGCGCTTTGGTGTCGTCGACCATAGCCGCTTCCACCACAGGTGTGGCTCCTACCTGGGTAACAGGCAAAGAAAAACCCCGCCGAGGCGGGGTTTTTATGCGCTGACTAGATCAGACGTTAAACCAGAAATCTGTCCGTAAAGCGTTTATGGATGCGGAATTACCCCTGTTGTCACTCATCTTGTAGTCACTTCCATATACACTTTGGCCGCTGCTACCCGGAGCGAAGCCCGCGCATCGCTTGCCTGGCCCGCATCGCTGCTGTCGGATTTTTTGCTGCAAAAATTCCCTTCTGGGAATCCGTGACCGCTGCCGGGTCGCCGCCTGAAACTTCCTGCATCGACTTTCAATGTGCAGGAGGTGGGGACGATGAAAATTCTACGCCGCAAGGCCGTCTGCGAAAAGCTTGGCGGCATCAATGACGTAACGCTCTGGCGGATCACACGCGATGATCCGACATTCCCGGTATGCATCCAGATCAACAAGCGGGTTGTCGGATGGCTGGAACACGAGATTGATACCTGGCTCGGACAGAAGGCCGCTGCCGCCCGCACCGCCAACAACAACGCTGTCCATCCCTGATCGCTGCGATCCCGCCGGTCGAGGGTCAGGATTTGACGATGCGCAGCGTGGGCAATTTGCTGGACGCTGGTGTGGCAAAAGCCACGCTCAAGCGCGATCCGCTGGAGCGGATCAGGCAGAATGCCGCCGAGGTGGCGAAGCAGGCGGAGCAGCACGACGCCGCCCAAGTATTGACTCCGCGGGTACGCCACCTGATCGACGAAGCCGTGGAGCTGGAGGTCGAGCAGGCCCGCAGCGCAGGCGCGACAGGCTACATCGCGCACTTTCTGGCGCAGGCCACGCTTCCTCATACAGACCCCAAGAGCAACTACTTTGAACGCGGCACAGGCAAGCTGACCCTCTCCATCACAGCTAACCCCAAACATGGCGTGCCCTATGGCGGTCTGCCGCGCCTGCTGTTGGCGTGGATGTGTACCGAGGCCGTCCGCACAGGCAGTCCGGAGCTATCGCTGGGGCGCTCACAGGCGGAATTTCTGGAAAAGCTCGACCTGTACAACGATGGCCGGTACATCGCCAGAGTGCGTGACCAGAGCTTGCGGCTAGTCCGCTCGCTGATCTCCGTCAGCGGCGCGGACGGGGATGCACTGGGTATCGAAAACATCCTGATCGCCAAACGGGCATTTCTCTTCTGGAACGCCCGCGACACTGAGCAGCCCGCACTGTGGGACAGCTCAATCACCCTCAGTACGGACTTCTTCGAGAGCCTGACCCATGCTCCGGTGCCGATCAGAATGGAGGCGCTTCAAGCGCTCAAGAAGTCGCCTCTGGCGATGGATATCTACACATGGCTGGTCTACCGCATGTTCAGTCTGAACGTGGCGACAATCAAGGGCGGCAAGCGGCTTGCTCAGGTGCCTTGGGCTGGCTTGATGAGGCAGTTCGGCTCTGGCTATGCGAATACTCCTAAGGGGCTGGCCAACTTCAAGACCAATTTCCGCCTCCGGCTAAATGAAGCGCTGCTGTTCTATCCCGAGGCTCGGAACCACATCGAGGAAACGAAAGACCACCTGATCCTCACCCCTGCACGCCTACATATCGCAGCGACCAAGAGGAGAGGATAAGCCTGTGGGCTTTTCGGGTTGTCCACGTGACATCACTAGTAAGGCTGAAACCCTTGCCAGAGCTGGCTTTGGTGCCATTTCTGCAAGTTGTCCACGTGACATTGCTAGTCATCGGTACGTGACATCGCTAGCCGTTTTACGTGACATCGCTAGTCACGGCCGACGTGCGGAATCGCCTGTAAACCCCACTGGGACGGGGATTCAGCGAAATGGAGAGACCGCCCCTAGTAGTTCTGCTTTTAGGCTTTTCTAGTATTTATAGAAAACCTAGTAGCTGCCGCTCTTCGGCTGTGGGCAATCCTTCGCACCCTCCGGTCGCTGCGCGGCTACTCGTTATTTAAAAATAGCAGGGCTACTTGGCGTCGGCTGTTTCCAATATGCCTTCGGTGGGCCTGCCCAGTGGTCTTGCCCACTCGCTCCTTTCAGACGACATCGTAACGTTACGATAACGTAGCGTTACGATGTTACGGTGCAGGCTCCTGTCCAGCCGCCGGCGCCTCCAGCAGTACTGAAGGCTCCACCCCCAGCGCCTCGGCCAGCTTGAAGATGTTGAGCAATGCGATGTTGCGCTGCCCACGCTCAACACCCCCCAGATAGCTGCGTGCCAAGCCACTTTCCAGTGCTAGGCGTTCTTGCGACCACCCTCTGGTCTTTCTGATTTCTATCAGCTTCAGGCCGAAGCGTAGTCGGGGATCAAGGGCCATATTTCTCTCTTCTTTAAAGAGAAATGACTCTATGAGTACCCCCTCTATAGGGCTACGCCCGATAAGTACCCGCACTATGAGTGACAATTGAATGCAGGCCCCATAAAATGGCCTCTATGAGTAACAAAATGGGGGAAATGACGTATGGCAAGCGTCTGGAAGACTGCGGGGGTGGGAGCGGCGGCGGGGCTGGCAGTTCCGGTGGCTGGGCTTTCAGGTCTTGCTGCCGCTGGTCTTACGCTGATTCTTGTACTGGCGATGATCGGCGTGGGGCCTGCGCGCCTGTCACAGGCATCGCTTTGGGGGCTGTTGACCAGTGAGCTGATGCTCTATCTACTGATTTCGCTGGCGATCTTCACGCTGTCCTTCCGCTTTCTGGCGCGCTTGCAGGCCCGCTGTCAGGCCCTTGTCGCCAGGATCAACGCCCAGCAGGGACTGTCATTCGATGCTGGACATCTCCTGGGTTATCCCGCACCGGCATTCCTTGTTTTTGACTCTCAGAATCGCAAGATCGCGGCCTGTGATGTGGTCAATGACGCATACAAACTGCACGACTTCTCCTGGCTGCTTGGTTGGCGGATGACCTGGCGCGAGGTCGAGAGCATGGAGATGAACGGCGGCAGCCGTCAGGTCAACGCCAGCGGCATGAGCGTGCCGACCTTCGAGCGCACGGTACGCGCCAAAAACTTCGCCATCGAGCTGCAAACCGCCGATCCGCAACGACCAGTGCTCAGTTTTCCCATGAGCCGTCGGGCGGCGGAAACCTGGTGCGCCCGGCTCAATACCCTCTTCAACGGATAACCTCGCGAGGAACTGCGATGAAACACTACCGGAGCTTGCTGCTTCTGCCTTTTGTATTGACGGGCTGCGCCACAACCGACATGCAGGGGGCGTTGGATTCCCTGAACGGACTAGGACACTCCATTGGGACCAGTCTGTCGCAAGCGGCTACGCCCGCAAGCGCGGCAAGTCGCAACAGCTTGCTGGGCACTCCACTACATAACGCCTTGCGCCACAATCTGTCTACCGACGGTCGCGCCCCGGAGTGGCCCAAGGTGGTGATCAGCAATCTGCAAATTCCGGCTGATCAGATGACGCTGACCCGCAGCCTCACGCTCAAAGCCAGCGATTGCATTCACTTTGACGCAGTGCTCTGGCACGACGCCAAGCGCTCCGAGCGCTTCAGCAATCTGTCGCTTTGCGCACCGGAGTTGCCGAAACAGTCGAACAATTTCGTGCTGACCTGGAAGAGCTTTTCCATCTCCGGAAAAACCAGTGGTCAGGTTCGCAGCGACGGCCCAATCCCACCGTACAGTAAGTTGCCCGGCGACCCAGCGATGGAACGCTGGCTGATGAATCAGTTCGGCCTTTACTATGTCGGTTCACTGTTGACGCTGGTCGGCTATGACCCCAACTTCACGGTCGATGACCGCCGCTTCTGGATCAGGAACATCAAGGGATGAAAGCGTTGCTGCTGGCGGCCATGCCAGTGATGCTGATGGATGGCACTGCCCCAGACCTCAACCACTGGTTGCGGATCGAGCCAGCCATCGTAGCCGCCGTGGAATGCCGTCAAGCCTTGCCGTTGCACGTACTGGACGGCATTGCGCCCAATGCTCCCGGCAGTTGGTCGCTGACGCCGGCGCGCAGCTTCACGGCATTCGGCCTGCCGGTGAAGCGGATCGAGCTGCTCATCGACCCGGATGGTGAATTGGGTGCGAGCTATACCGCAGTGATCGAAAAGCGCAGCCTGGCACAGGTGCGCAAGCAACTGACACTTGCCAGCCAGCGCGGACGCATCGGCCAGCTCTCGGCAGATCAGCCCGGCGCAGAGGTTCAAGTGAGTTGCACGGTCGCCGCAACGGGGCAAGGGTGAAAATTCAGCGCATCCTCTCCGGCGGCCAAACCGGCGTAGACCGGGCGGCGCTGGATTTCGCCATTGCCCGGCAGATTCCGCACGGCGGCTGGTGCCCGGCAGGCCGACGGGCCGCTGATGGCGTACTGGATGCTCGCTACCAGTTGATGGAGACCGAATCCAGCGGTTATCGCCAGCGTACCAAGCGCAATGTGCTGGACGCTGACGCCACGCTGATCATTTACTGGGACAGGCTAGAAGGTGGCAGCCTGCTCACTCGCGATCTGGCGGCGGGACACGGCAAGCCGCTGCTGCTGTGCGATTTGCATGCCCCTACAGAAGAGCTGTTGGCGGCATGGCAAGACTGGTTGGTTAGCCATCCCATCGCTATTCTCAACATTGCTGGCCCGAGTGAAGCTCGCAACCCCGGTATTTACTTGCAGGCGAGCGCACTACTGGCGCTTTTTTTGGAGCACGGAACATGAACCCATCTGACGCCCGCTGCGCGACACCTTATATCTATTCGGGTGAGCTGCAGATCCGCCCCGAAGTGGATGCCGCGCTGGCTGCGCTGAAAGACAAACCCTATACCGCCATCCCCAGCTGGAAAAACGACGGAACCTGGGAGCTGTGGACGGTGGAAGGCGACGGCGAAACCGAACCCTGCATCATCAGCGGCCCATCGACCACTTACCCCAGCGAGGCCGATGCACTGGCCGCCGGTGCGGCCTGGCTATCCGGACAACGCTGAGCAACCTCAATTCCATCCCTCGCTAACAAAGCCAACACCACGGTGACTGATCTCGACCAGCGGCCTGATGTCTTGCACCTGGACGATTCCTCGGTCATCACGAGCTGCCGAACCCAAGGCCCGCTGCAGAACCAGACGCACACTGCGCGGTGGCAAGGCTTGCAGACGGGACAGGACATCATCATCCAGTCGCTCGGCAAAGGCAGTGCCCCAGCTCGCTTCGTCGCGCAGACGGTTGTAAATTGACTGCGCAATGCTTCTGACCTGCTCCGGCTTGGGTGGTTGAATGTGCAACACCGTCAGCCGTGAGCGTAGCGGCCCCGGAATCGCCTCCAGCTCATTCGCGGTCGCCATCCAATTCACATGACTGGCGTCGATGGCAAAGTCGCGGATCGACAGGTCGATGAAATCTCGCGCACTGCGCGGTTCCAGCAAGGTATAGAGCGCGGCCAGCGGGTCGTATTGCGGTCGCCCGTTGCTGGCCTTATCCAGCTCATCGAGCACCACCACCGGGTTGGCCAGTGGCTGGTAGGCCAGCAGCTCAAAGAGCTGGCCTGGCTCGGAATTGCTCCAAAATGATTCGGAACCGGCGAGCGGCGAACTTGATTGCGTACTCGCCATGTCGAAGACCCGGAACGGTAGCACGAGCTGATCGGCAAGCCAGCGTGCCGCCTCGGTTTTGCCGATGCCCGCCGGGCCGACCAGCAACACGGCAGGCCAGGACACCCGGCCATCGCCCAGACTGGACAAGGCGAAGTGATCACGCATCAGCTCGGCCAGTTCATGGAAGTTTGGAAAGGCCTGCGCGAACTCATCCAGAAGGGCTTTCCAGTCCGGGGGCAGCAGGCCCAGTTGGCGGCTACCATGGCCCGCCCGCTTGATCCGCTCCGCCATCGCCTGTGCGCGCTTGAACTTGTCGTCGCCTTTCGGTCGGTGGCGATCCACGAACGTCTCCAGCCCGGCTTCATCGAGAAAGACGATGCTCGGCAAGGGCATTGATTTAGCGGTTTCTGTCGGCTGCTCCTGAACCTGTTCCGGTTTGGCTTCACTCGGGACGGGCTCATCTTCAACCGCTATGGCGGCGCGTACATCTTCGGTCGTCACCTTGCCCAGATCGAGCACCACCTGCTGTACACCCTGTTCGACGATGAGCTGGCGGCTGCGGCGCACTTCTTCGGCAAACAATCCTTGGATGCCGTCGTGTTGCGGGCAGCGTTTCGGACGGATGCCGTCCCCGACAACCTGTACACCGCAAACGGGGCATTTTTGCAGCGAAAGGTGCTTGGTCTGGGCAATCAGATCGAACACGGCTGCTGCACGTTCGCTGTGGCGTCGCGGCGGCTGGTAATGAATGGCCAGGCGATCCCGGTTGCAACTCACCGACAGTGAGCCCTTGCGTGCGACCACTGTGGGCGGCAGCAGATATTCCACCTGGGCAAACAGATGTGCCACCACGGCCAAATGCCCCGGCGCGGGTTCGACGATTTGCCGGGCAAGCCAGGGGTGTCGCGCCTTGAGCGCAGCAATGGCGGCTTCGTATTCCCGCAGGCGCAACGGGCGGGCTTGCTTTGGTTTGCGCATGATGGCCTCTCAGATTGCCTAACTATAATTTACTATAAGTGCGATTTACGCGAATCGCCAAGCTCCGTACTCTCGTCTTGTCAGCCAATAAGTCTTATAGTGATTTACAGTGAATTTAGAGATCCCGACATGCCAACCCTTGCCAACGAACAATTGCCAGGCTTTGCCGCCGCCTTGATACGACTGCGCGGGGAAACGCTGGGGCGGATCGCTGAAGCCACCGGTATCCGCACTGCCAACCTCTCGGTCTGGCTACGTGGCAAAGAGCAGGTGATCTCCGCCAAACGACTAGTCGGCCTGTTGCACCACCTCGGTGTGGAAGGCGGGCGCCTGCGTAGCGACGTGTTGCACCAGTGGCAGGATCGTGGGGCACTGGATGACAGCAAGCTCGTGCTAGGCAAGCTGCTGGCCGACAAGCAGTCGGTGTGGTTGTTTCAGGATGAGCAGCCGGGGCTTATCAAGACCCGCTTTCTGTTGGCTGGCGATGTGCTGATCCGCATGGAGATCGAGCCGGGCGTCGATCAAGCCCTTGATTTGGCGACAGTCGTCAGGGTGGATCGTGTCATCAGCACCCCTACAGCATTGGCCGGGGTACCAATCGACTCGTTGGCATCTGCGCGCAACGTCCTCTTGGCCCTGGCGGAGCAGACCGCATCGGACGTGGGTGACGAAGAGCTGCTGGAAGGGCTGATGTTCCGTCTGACCGAAACATTAGGCAGTAATGTCACTTCAGCGCAGGGCTGGCAACAACTGGAGCAGGCGCTGCGCTTTGCATTCAACGCAGGAGCCCAGCCTGGCGACATCGCCAAGCTGGTTGATAGCCATTTCCGCAGCGGCGGCAACGCGGACATGCCGCCAGCTCAGTAGGCAAAAAAATACGCTGCTTCCAGCCTCTGGGCTTTCAAATCGAACTGCGCTGATCGCAATAACCGTTGGCTGGTCACATGCCCCGTTACTCCCTATCTGGCACTACGTTGTTTCCAACAAGGCGCAACGTTCTTTCCAATGCTCTGTTGTTCGGGCACATGATCAGGCAGCGAAAAGCTAATTTCCGGCCACGTACATTCCAAAGTTGTACAACGTACATTCCAAATCCCTCGACTGTTATTGCTTATCTTGTGCCCAGGTTAGTGAGTAACGGGGCATGGGTCTTTGTGACCAGCAAAAATTATCTGTGCGATCAGATCGGGCTGCCGGCTAACTGTGTAAACAGTGTGGCGGCATGCTGGCAACAACGTGGCAACCTTGTGCGAACAATGTGTTGAATGGGTGGCAAGGATGGTGGCGACAATGTGGTCACCCTATGGCGACAGTGTGTAGCCATGGTGGTGACAGTGCGGCACTGCGCCCCTTGTTACCACATTCAACTCACAAGGGCAGTAGCCAAGAACAATCTTGCTGCTTCCGCAGCATTCAAATGATAGACTCCAAACGACTTAAGACGACTTTCAACTGCAACCTTCGAGCGCCATCGACATGAGCACAGAACCGTGGGTTACCGCCGATCACGTCGCCCAGCACTTGGGCGTGGCCAAGGACACCGTGTACCGCTGGCGCGAGCGCAAGGGTCTGCCCGCACACCGCGTGGGGCGGCTGTGGAAGTTCCAGCTCTCCGAGGTGGATGAATGGGTGCGTGCAGGCGGCGCAGATGAAGATGTCGGTGAGCCGGGGAGTCGGCATACATGAGCTCCATGGCATTCCCCCGCCAGAACAACGGCGGTAGCAAACCGTTTGGGTCTTTGAGGCAAGGTTCATGACGACCACAGAACAACAAATCGAACTCGATCTGATCGCCAAGCTCGGCGACCTCAAGTACACCTATCGCCCCGACATTCGCGACCGTGCCGCGCTCGAAGCCAACTTCCGAGCCAAGTTCGAGGCGCTGAACCGCGTGCACCTGACTGACAGCGAGTTTCAACGCTTGCTCGACGGCATTATCACACCCGATGTCTACGCCGCTGCCCAGCGGCTTCGCAACATCAACAGCTTCGAGCGCGACGATGGTACGCCGCTGAACTACACCTTGGTGAACATCCGGGACTGGTGCAAGAACGACTTTGAGGTCGTCAACCAGTTGCGCATGAACACTGACAACAGCCATCACCGCTACGACGTGATGCTGCTCATCAACGGCGTACCGGTGGTGCAAATCGAGCTGAAGACCTTGGCGGTCAGCCCGCGCCGGGCCATGCAGCAGATCGTTGATTACAAGACTGACCCCGGCAATGGGTATAGCAAGACACTGCTGTGCTTCCTGCAGCTCTTCATCGTCAGCAACCGCACTGACACTTGGTATTTCGCCAACAACAACGCACGGCACTTCAGCTTCAACGCAGATGAGCGCTTCTTGCCGGTTTACCAGTTTGCCAGCGAAGACAACAAGAAAATCACGCTGCTCGATAGTTTTGCCGAGAAGTACCTGGCCAAGTGCACTCTAGGGCAAATGATCAGCCGCTACATGGTGCTGGTGGCCAGCGAGCAGAAACTGCTGATGATGCGGCCATACCAAATCTATGCCGTCAAAGCCATCGTGGAGTGCATCCACCAGAATTGCGGCAACGGCTACATCTGGCACACCACCGGCTCAGGCAAGACGCTGACTTCGTTCAAGGCGTCCACCCTGCTCAAAGACAATCCGGACATCGACAAGTGTCTGTTTGTGGTGGATCGCAAAGACCTGGATCGCCAGACTCGCGAGGAATTCAACCGTTTTCAGGAAGGCTGCGTCGAAGAGAACACCAACACCGAGACACTGGTGCGCCGCCTACTGTCGGATGACTACGCCGATAAAGTCATCGTCACCACCATTCAGAAGCTGGGCCTGGCTCTGGATGGGGCCAACAAGCGCAACTACAAGGAGCGGCTAGAGCCATTACGCAACCAGCGCATGGTGTTTATCTTTGATGAATGCCACCGCTCACAATTTGGCGACAACCACAAAGCCATCAAGGAGTTCTTCCCCAACGCCCAGCTTTTTGGCTTTACCGGCACACCCATCTTCGAGAAGAACGCCAGCTACCAGCAGATCGAAGGTCAGCAGGCCAGTTACCGCACGACCGACGACCTCTTCCAGCGTTGCCTGCATCAATACACCATCACCCACGCCATCGAGGATCGCAACGTCCTGCGCTTTCACGTGGATTACTTCAAGCCCGAAGGCAAGAATCCTCCCAAGCCTGGTGAAGGTGTGGCCAAGCCCAAGGTCATTGAAACCATTCTCGCCAAGCACGATGCAGCGACCAATGGCCGCAAGTTCAACGCGGTGTTGGCAACGGCCAGCATCAACGATGCCATCGAGTATTTCGAAGTGTTCGCGGAGATTCAAAAACAAAAGACCGAGCAAGACCCTGAGTTCCGTCCGCTGAACATTGCCTGCGTATTCTCTCCACCTGCCGAGGGCAACAAGGACGTACAACAGATTCAGGAAGACCTGCCGCAAGAGAAAGAAGATAACCAGCAAGACCCCGAAGGCAAGAAGGCGGCGCTCACGCGCATCGTGACCGATTACAACGCGCGCTTTGGCACCAACCATCGCATCAGCGAGTTCGACCTGTACTACCAGGATGTGCAAAAGCGCATCAAGGATCAGCAGTATCCCAACAGCGATCTCCCCGCCGCGCAAAAGATCGACATCACCATCGTGGTGGACATGCTGCTCACCGGTTTCGACTCCAAGTACCTCAATACCCTATACGTGGATAAGAACCTCAAGCATCACGGCTTGATCCAGGCGTTTTCGCGCACCAATCGCGTGCTGAACGACAGCAAGCCCTATGGCAACATCCTCGACTTCCGTCAGCAGCAAAAGTCGGTCGAAGACGCGATAGCACTGTTTTCCGGCGAGAAGATCGACAACCCGCGTGAAATCTGGCTGGTGGAATCCGCAGCAGAAGTCATCCGCAAGTACGAAGCTGCCGTGGCGGGCATGTCGCGCTTCATGGCCGACAAAAACCTCGTGTGCGAACCCGAGGCGGTATACAACCTCAAGGGCGATACCGCCCGCATCGAGTTTGTCAACCGTTTCAAGGAAGTGCAGCGGTTGAAAACCCAGCTCGATCAGTACACTGATTTGGCACCCGAGCAGAAAGCGCACATTGACACCGTCCTGCCGCCCGACCAGTTGCAGAGTTTCCGCAGTACCTACCTGGAAACCGCCAAGCGTCTGAAAGAAATACAGAGCAAGGAAGGCGATCAGGCTCCGCCAGAAGTGCAGCAGCTTGATTTCGAATTCGTGCTCTTCGCCTCAAGCGTGATCGACTACGACTACATCATGAGCCTCATCGCCAAGCTGACCCAGCAGAAGCCCGGCAAGCTCACCATGAACCGTGAGCAGCTCATCGGCCTGATCCAGTCCGATGCCAAGTTCATCGACGAGCGTGAGGACATTGCCGAGTACATCCGGGGCTTACCGGTCAACGAAGCATTGGATGAAAAGCAAATCCGCAGCGGATTCGACCGCTTCAAGGCAGAGAAAAAAACACGGGAACTCACCGATCTCGCCAACCGCCACACACTGGACGCATCAGCGCTGCAAGCCTTTGTCGATGACATTTTGCGCCGCCGCATTTTCGATGGCGAACGCCTCTCCGAGTTGATGGCCCCGCTGGAACTTGGCTGGAAAGCCCGCACGCAGAAAGAGTTGGCCCTGATGGAAGAGCTGACACCACTGCTGCACAAGCTCGCCCAGGGTCGAGAGATTGCTGGTTTGGCTGCCTATGAGGAGGGGCGATGATGGGAACCGTCTTTACACAGGGGGCGCAGTGGGTTCGTGCGGACTTCCATCTGCACACCCGCGCAGATCGTGAGTTCAAGTACACAGGCGATGACAACTTCTACAACAGCAATTATGTGAACGCGCTGGAGAAAGCAGGTATCCAGCTGGGCGTCATCACCAATCACAACAAGTTCGATTTTGAGGAGTTCAAAGCGCTGCGCAAGACAGCGCAGAAGAAGGATATTGCGCTGTTGCCCGGCGTCGAGCTGTCGGTCAATGACGGGGCCAATGGCATCCACACCTTGGTTGTTTTTTCCGACGACTGGTTGGCCGATGGTCATGACCATATCAACCCCTTCCTGGGCGTTGCGTTTGAAGGAAAAATCCCTGCCCAGTACGAGCAGGAAAACGGGCGTTCCTCTCTGTCACTGTTGGAAACCATCAAGAAGCTGGAAAGCTATCACCGCGACTTTTTCCTTGTCTTTGCCCATGTCGAAGCACCGAGCGGACTGTGGGCCGAATTGGACGGGGGGCGTCTTGCCGAACTGGGCCAGAACGAATTCTTCCGCCGTCGCACGTTGGGCTTCCAAAAGGTACGCACGTACAACAAGCTGCAAGAGAAAAGCAAACCCTGCCGGACTAAAACGCAGCAGCATCTAGGTGGCTGGTACCCCGCCGAACTGGAAGGCTGCGACGCCAAATGCATCGAAGAGATTGGTCAGGGCAAAGCCTGTTACCTCAAATTGGGTGAACTGTCCTTTGAGGCGGTCAAGTTTGCTCTGAGCGATTCTGCTTCGCGGGTCGCCACGGAGCCGCCCAAGCATCTCGCATCGCACATCCGCAGCATTCACTTTGATGGGGGCATCCTTGACGGGAAAACGCTGCATTTCTCGCCTGAACTGAACACGTTGATCGGCATCCGGGGCAGCGGCAAGTCTTCCATTCTGGAAGCAGTGCGCTACGCCCTCGATATTCCTCGCGGGGAGAAGGCGCAGGACACCAAGTACAAGGATGAACTGATCCGCCACACTCTGGGCAGCGGCGGCAAGGTGACGCTGACGGCCTGTGACGTATACGGACAGGTATTCACCATCTCCCGCATTTTTCGCGAAGCGCCGAACGTCTATCTGGACGGCAAATTGCAGCCCGGTGTATCGATCCGGGAAACTGTGCTGCGCCGTCCGATCTACTTCGGGCAGAAAGACCTTTCCAGCACCGGCGAAGGTTTCGAGACCGATCTAGTGGAAAAGCTGGTGGGCGAAAAGCTCCGCACACTGCGAGACGAAATCGAAACCCAACGCCAGCATGTGCGTGATGCTGCGCAGCGCTGGCTCAAGCTCAGCAATACTGCCGAACTCAGGCGTGATTACCAGTCCCAGCTCACCGATGCCAACTTCCGACTGAAGAAATTTGAAGAGTACGGGGTTGCCGATAAGCTGCAAAAGCGCCTTGGCTTCCAGCAGGATGCCAGTGCACTGGCACGCATGAAGGAGCGGGCAGACAGCTTCGTGCTCGCCTTGGGGCAATTGATCGCCGAGCACGAAGACGATCTGCGTAATGCCACGAGCTACGTCTCCAAGCAGAACCCCGATTTCTTCACGGCTTATTACGCCGAATTTGCCAATCTCGTTGCCAAAGTCGATCAGCTCAAGCAAATCGAGCAGGAGGCCCGCGCTGTTACCTCCCGGCTTCAATTCAAACAAGGCGAGTTCGATGCCGCGCGCCAGAGTCTTCAGGAAGAGTTTGCCCAGGTCGAACGTCAGCTGGCTCAGGAACTCAAGCAGACCGGCATGACGGCCATCCAGCCGGATGACTTCCTGACCCAACAGCAGCGTAAAACCAAGGCGGAGCAAATGCTGGAGGCGCTCGCCAAGCAGGAAAGCCAGCAAAGCAGTATCCGCGACGCACTGTTTGCCGAGATCGACAAGCTCAACGGCCTGTGGCTGCGCGAGTTCAACGCCATCAAGGCCGAACTGGATCGGGTGAACGCTGGCCATACCGCCTTGCAGATCGAAGCCGACTTCAAAGGCGACAAGGAAGCCGCCATCGGCTTCATGCAGCAGCTCTTCAAGGGCAGCAACATCCGCGAAACCACCCTGCGCGCCGTGATGGAGGACTATGCCGATTTCGGCGGCCTGCTGCGTGATTTGCCAAACGCCTTGAAAAAAGCGGGCAGCACGCCGGAGGTGTTCGAAAAGACCTTTATGCAGAACCTGACGGAGTTCGTCACCTGGCAGGTGCCCAACCGTTTCGTCATTCGCTATCGCGGCAAGGAACTCAAGCACCACTCGCTCGGGCAGCGTGCTTCCGCGTTGCTGCTATATGTGCTCAGCCAGCGCCAGAACGACGTGATCATCATTGACCAGCCGGAAGACGATCTGGACAACCAGACCATCTACGACGACGTGATCAAGCTGCTGCGCGAGATGAAGCCTCACGCCCAATTCATCTTCGCTACCCACAACGCCAACTTTCCGGTGCTGGGTGATGCGGAGCAAGTGCATGCCTGCCGCTATCAGGATGAGCAAGTCACCGTACAAAGCGGCAGCATCGACGCTCGTCCGGTGCAGGACGCCATCATCAACATCATGGAAGGAGGCCAGGAAGCCTTCAACCGACGCAAAGAGGTTTACAACCTATGGAAACCACAGAACTGATCGACTGCTTGAGCCGTGGCGAAGACAGCCGCCATCAGTTCAAAGAGAACTTCACCAATGCCGACGCGCTGGCGGCGGAGATCGTGGCCTTCGCCAACACCGCTGGCGGGCAGATTTTCATTGGCGTGCAAAACGACGGCACGGTGCTGGGCTTGTCTCACGCGGACATTGACCGCCTGAACCAGCTCATCTCCAACAGTGCCTCACAAAACGTGCGGCCTGCGGTGAACCCGCTCACCGAAAATGTGCCGCACCCCAACGGCACCGTAATGGTGGTCACCGTTGTGGAAGGCGTCAGCAAACCCTACATGGACAAGAACGGCGCCATCTGGGTAAAGAACGGCTCGGACAAGCGCCGAGCCACCTCGCGTGAAGAAATCCAGCGCCTGTTCCAACAGGCGGGTCTGGTACATGCGGATGAAACGCCCGTGGCGGGCTTGAGCGCGGGCGATGTGGACCTGCCCTATTTCGCAACCTTTTTCGAACAGCAATTTGGCGAGCCGCTCGCCCAGCACAAGCAACCGCTGCCGCAGCTCTTGACCAACATGAACCTGATGAACCACGGGCAGCTCAATGTGGCGGGCAGTCTGCTGTTTGCCAAAGCGCCGCAGTACGCACTGCCTGCCTTCATCGTCAAGGCGGTGGCTTTTGTCGGCAATGAGATCGAAGACCAGCGCTACATCGACAGCCGCGACATCACCGGTAAGCTGGCCGATGTATTCCAGCAGACGCTCGGCTTCATCGTCGCTAACACCCGTGCCACTCAGGGTGAACAGGGCTTCAACTCCCAAGGCCAATCGGAGATTCCGCGCATCGTCTGGGAAGAGCTGGTCGCCAACGCGCTCATCCACCGCGACTACTTCATCAGCGCGCCGGTGCGCGTGCTGGTGTTTGCCGATCGGGTCGAGATCATCAGTCCCGGTCATCTGCCCAATAACCTGACCATCGAAAACATCAAGGCAGGCAACTCCAATATGCGCAACCCAATCCTGGCGTCCTTTGCCGCCAAGCTGCTGCCCTATCGCGGACTGGGCAGCGGCCTGCTGCGCGCCTTGCGGGCCTGGCCGCAGATTGAACTCATCGACGACCGGGCGGGGAATCTGTTCAAGGCCATCGTGAAACGGCCGCAGGAGCAAGCGGCATGAGTGGCAATAAAAAACAGCCCTTGGTGCCTCGGTTACGGTTTCCTGAGTTCAAGAATACAGCCGAGTGGCAAAGTCCTACATTGGGCGAAGTATCTGAACCGGTTGAAGAACGGGTGGGCGAGCGAAAACTCACGCCGGTGAGTATCTCTGCCGGAATTGGTTTTGTACCACAGGCAGAGAAATTTGGACGGGATATTTCCGGGAGCCAATACAAGCTATACACCGTAGTGCGTGATGGTGACTTTGTTTATAACAAGGGGAACTCTCTCAAGTTCCCACAAGGTTGCGTATACGATCTTCAAGGTTGGGGTGAAGTTGCAGCACCTAATGTTTTTATCTGCTTTCGCTTGAAAAATGGATACGAGAATGGCTTTTATCGTCAATGCTTTGAACGGAATGTGCATGGCATCCAGCTGAGAAAGCACATTACAAGCGGAGCAAGGAGCAATGGACTGCTCAATATCAGTAAGGAGGCTTTTTATGGCGTGGCAATTCCAGTGCCAAGCCATGCAGAACAACAAAAAATCGCTGACTGCCTGTCTTCGCTGGATGATCTGATCGCGGCGGAAACCCAAAAGCTCGACACCCTCAAGACCCACAAAAAGGGCCTGATGCAGCAGCTTTTCCCCCGCGAAGGCGAAGCCGTGCCACGGCTGCGGTTTCCGGAGTTTCGGGAGGCGGGGGAGTGGGCGACTAAGACATTGGCAGAACTAGCAGAGAACTTGGATAATCGCCGGGTCCCAGTAACCGAAAAAGATCGCACCAAGGGAAATATCCCTTATTACGGAGCCTCTGGGATAGTTGATTACATTCGCGACTTTATCTTCGACGAAGACCTACTTTGCATCTCAGAGGATGGGGCTAATTTGCGAGCAAGGACGGCACCGATTGCATTTTCCATCTCAGGGAAAACATGGGTTAATAACCATGCACATGTCTTGAGATTTGATAGTAAGTGCGTTCAGAAGATTGTCGAGGATTACCTGAATTCGATTTCCCTTGAGGATTATCTAACGGGTATGGCCCAGCCCAAACTGAACCGCGCGATGCTCGATACGATCCCAGTGCCTGTTCCACAAGATGATGATGAGCAACAGGCCGTTTCCGATTGTCTATCCTCCCTCGACGACCTCATTACCGCCCAAAGCCAGAAAATCGACGCCATCAAGATCCACAAGAAGGGCCTGATACAGCAGTTGTTCCCGGTGCTCGATGAGGTGCCTGCATGAGGCCGGGCCAGCCATTCACCGACCTGCCCGCGCTGGCCGCTCATCTGCGCAGCGAGCTGGAGAACAAGAAGACCATCCTGCTCTATGCCTACAACGGCACGGGCAAGACGCGGCTGTCCATGGCCTTCAAGGACATGGGCAAACAGGCCGAGGCCCGCGATACCCTGTATTTCAACGCCTTCACTGAAGACCTGTTTCACTGGAACAACGATCTGGCAGGCGATGCGGACAGGCGCTTGCTGCTCAACAGGGATTCGCGATTCTTTCAGGGGCTGTTCGATCTGGAGATGGATAACCGCATTCGCCCATTGCTGCGGCGTTACGCGGATTTCGACTTCCGGATCGACACCGAGGGCCCAGAGTGGGCGGTGCGCTTTTCGCGCTTGGCGGATGGCCAGACCGTTGACAACATCAAGGTGTCACGCGGCGAGGAAAACATCTTCATCTGGTGTTTTTTCCTGGCGGTGGTGGAACTGGCGATGGACGCCGATATCGAGGCGTACCAATGGGTGAAGTACCTGTATATCGACGATCCGATCTCGTCGCTGGATGAACACAACGCCATCGCCGTCGCCAATCACTTGGCGCAGTTGCTCAAGCGGCAGGACAATCGGCTCAGGACAGTGCTCTCCACGCACCACACCTTGTTTTTCAATGTGCTCTGTAACGAGCTGGGCAAGGCGCGCCGCTATGTGATTAACAAGCACCCGGCTAACGGCGGCTATCTGCTGCGGCCCGAAGAGGGCGATACGCCCTTCTTCCACCACGTTGCGGCCTTGGCGGAACTCTATCAGGCCGTGCAGGAAGACCGTTTGTTCACGCACCACTTCAACATGCTGCGCACGATTCTGGAAAAGACGGCCAGCTTCCACGGGCACAAGTACTTCTCGGCCTGCATCAAGCAAGACGATGATGATCCGGACGGCGTTTTGCACGCCCGTTTGATCAACATCCTCAGCCACGGCAACTACTCGCTGTATGAGCCGCAGCAGATGCTCGATGAGAACAAGGCTTACTTCAAGAAGATTCTGAACGATTTCCTGAATCGCTACCCCTTCAATCCCGATTTGTTCCCTCAAGTTTCTGAGGTTGCAACAGCAGGTACCCCATGACTGAGTTCGAAAAACAAAAACTGGGCAAGACCCTCTGGGCCATCGCCGACCAGCTGCGTGGCGCGATGAATGCGGACGACTTCCGCGACTATATGCTGGCTTTTCTCTTCCTGCGCTATCTGTCGGACAACTACGAGGCCGCCGCGCAAAAGGAGCTGGGGGCGGACTATCCAGAGCTTCCTTCCGATGTGTTGAGGCAGACCGGCGTGAATACGCCACTTCAAGCGTGGTACGAGGAAAATCTGGACGACGTACCCGAATTCGAGAAGCAGATGCGCCGCAAGGTGCATTACGTTATCGAACCCCAATACCTGTGGGGCAACATCGCCGAGATGGCGCGCACGCAGGATGCCGAGCTGCTGCATACCTTGCAGAAAGGCTTCAAGTACATCGAGGAAGAGTCCTTCGCCAGCACCTTCCGTGGCTTGTTCTCAGAGATCAATCTGGCGTCGGACAAGCTGGGCAAGACCTACATCGAGCGCAATGCCCGCCTGTGCAAGATCATCGCCGAGATCGCCAAGGGGCTGGGGCAGTTCTCTACTGACAGTGACACGCTGGGTGATGCCTACGAGTACCTGATCGGCCAGTTTGCGGCAGGCTCGGGCAAAAAGGCCGGCGAGTTCTACACGCCGCAGCGCATTTCAGACATCCTGTCGGCCATCGTCACGCTGGACAGCCAGGAGCCAGCCACCGGCAAGCGCTCGCATCTGGATAGCGTTTTCGACTTTGCCTGCGGCTCGGGCTCCTTGCTGCTCAACGTGCGCCGCCTGATGGGGCCGCACGGCATTGGTAAGATTTACGGCCAGGAAAAGAACATCACCACCTACAACCTAGCTCGCATGAACATGCTGCTGCACGGGGTGAAGGACTCGGAGTTCGAGATTTTCCATGGCGATACCCTGCTCAACGAGTGGGATATGTTGCGCGAGACCAATCCGGCCAAAATGCCGAAGTTCGACGCGGTGGTGGCCAACCCGCCGTTCAGCTACCGCTGGGAGCCAAGCGAGGCGCTGGGCGAAGACGTGCGCTTCAAGAATTACGGCCTGGCACCGAAGTCCGCCGCTGACTTTGCCTTCCTGCTACATGGCTTCCATTTCCTCAAGCAAGACGGTGTGATGGCGATCATCCTGCCCCACGGTGTGCTGTTCCGGGGTGGGGCCGAGGCGCGCATTCGCACCAAACTGCTCAAGGATGGGCACATCGACACCGTGATCGGCCTACCAGCCAACCTGTTCTTCTCCACTGGCATACCGGTGTGCATCCTGGTGCTGAAAAAGTGCAAGAAGCCGGACGACGTGCTGTTCATCAATGCCGCCGAGCATTATGAGAAGGGCAAACGCCAGAACCAGCTCTTGCCGGAGCACATTGACCAAATTATCGACACCTACCGCTACCGCAAGGAAGCGCCGCGTTACTCGCGCCGGGTGAGCATGGAAGAAATCGAGAAGAACGATTACAACCTGAACATCTCGCGCTATGTGAGCACCGCGCAAACTGAGGAAGAGATCGACCTGGCAGCGGTTCATGCCGACCTGGTTGCCACCGAGAAGAAGATTGCAGATGCCAAGGCGCGCCACAATCAGTATCTGGCTGAGTTGGGGTTGCCACTGTTGCCTTGAGCCAAATACTGATGCTGGAAGATTGGTTCAGTCTGCCGCTTACCTGGAAACCCTTTTCCCTTCCAGCAACAGTCTGCGGCAGTAGCTCCATTCAACGAGCTGCCCGTTGTTGAAGAGAATGAGCATGGCGCAGAGCATGGCAAGTGTCATGCTCTGCGACAAATCTGGCATCAAGCGCTGTGTTTGCTTGCTTGCGTCGCGCTGCTCTGCAGCATCTTTGGTGATTGTCTGAAAGTCATTATTGATTTTGCAGGCAACTCCCAACTTGCCCAGTTGATTCAGCAAGCTCGCACCCTGCAGACCTAGCAAAAGCCGCTCAGATGTGCTGGTAGACGTCTGCCGCATCCCGCCTATCAGCTCATCAACTTGGGCAGCCAGCTGTCGCATCAGTTTCTTTTGCTGTTGCAAAGGCATGCTGTGTTGAAAGGCATCATCGAGCAGCAGCTCATCTATTTCCGAAAGCAGCGCAATGCTATTGGCAACCCGGCGATAACTGTCGGCCAATTTTTCAAGCTTGCGTGTCCTTGGGCTGTGTGTCTCCACCGAACAGTTGTTGGTGCCGAAGAGGGTGAGTTCAGCTAACTTCTCAAAGAAGTTCGACTGAATTTCGTGTGGCAGCGCCTTGAAATCGCGATGTTGCTGAATTTTTGCAATCAGGCGCTCCCTGAATAGTGAGCGTCCTGCCTCCGTGTCGGGCAGGTACTCACTATGTTCTACTGACTTCACCTGTGCTCTCCCGCTTCCAGATTTCGAGCTTGTCTGCCCATGCCTGCATCATGTCCCGCCGCTCTTCGAGGTAGGTGGCATGGTTATAGGTACGGCGTACCGAGTTTGGTTCTGAATGGGCAAGCTGCGCTTCGATGGCGTCGGCGCGGTAGCCCATCTCGTTCAGACGGGTGCTGCCTGTGGTTCTGGTGCCGTGTGGGCTGTAGGTGCCGCTCCAGCCCAGCACCTTGAGCGCCTGCCGGATCGAATGCACCGACATCGGCCTGTTGCGGTCATCCCTGCCGGGAAAGAGGTGCGTCCGGTCGCCGCTGATGGCGTGCAGGCGGCGCAGCATGTCTACGGCTTGCGACGGCAGCGGCACAACATGCTCGCGGCGGGCTTTCATGCGCCGGGCTGGGATCGTCCAAAGCGCCGCATCGAGATCAAATTCAGCCCATTCCGCCTCTGCTGTCTCGCTCGGGCGTGCCAGTGTCCACCACATCAACTGGATGCAGAAATTGACCTGATAGCCGCAGCGGTGGTTGTCGAAGTCGTTGAGCAGCTTGCCGATCTGCGCGGTGGTCAGCGCCGTCTTGTGCTGCGTCTTGTTGGCGGGCAGCGCCTTGCGGACGGGCCAGACAGGATCGTTGTCTGCCCGCAAGGTGGCGACCGCCAATTCGAAGATGCCGGACATGGTGCGTTTGGCTTCGGCGGCAACGGTCGGCGCACCGCGCTTCACGGTCTTGGTGAGGATGTCGAGAACGTGCGCCGAGGTGATGTCGCGCACCGGGAGCTTGCCGATGCTGGGGAAGACCACCCGCTCCAGCATGTCCAGGCGGCGTTTCTTGGTGATGTCTTCCCAGTCCCGCAGAGCCAGCCACTCTTTGGCAACGGTCTCAAAGGTATTGGCGGAATCCTGTTCGCGCTTGAGGCGCTCAAGCTGCCGATGCTGGACGGGGTTGATGCCTTGCTTGACCAGCTTCCGCGCTTCCTCGCACTTGTCCCGCGCTTCGGCAAGGCTGACGGTGGGGTAGTCGCCCAGCGCAAACCACGACCCCTTACCGCCCAGCTTGAAGCGGTAGCGCCAAGCCTTCACCCCATTGGGCTTCACTTCGAGGTAAAGGCCGCGAAGGTCATTCAGGCGGTAGAGCTGCTCCTTCGGTTTGGCAGCACGGCAGTGGGCATCTGTCAGCACGGTGTCACGAGATCGGCAATGAGGAACGACAGAAGGATCATATACACCATCTGTCGCCTCGTCCAATCTCCGTATACACCAGCGTAGTCACTTTACGCGAGCAAGGTCGGGCAATCTCATGCAATCCATAGAAACGAAAAACCCCGGAATTTCCGGGGTTCTAGCGCTTCTTTCTGGGTTCTAAGCAATCTTGTGAAATGCTGAGAAATGGCTCTCTAGGGTCAGACGTTGAAGCGGAAGTGCATTACGTCGCCGTCCTTGACGATGTAGTCCTTGCCTTCCAGGCGCCATTTGCCGGCTTCCTTGGCACCGCCTTCGCCCTTGTAGGCGATGAAGTCGTCGTAGGCGACCACTTCGGCGCGGATGAAGCCTTTCTCGAAGTCGGTGTGGATCACGGCAGCAGCCTGCGGGGCGGTGGCGCCGACGCGCACGGTCCAGGCGCGCACTTCCTTCACGCCGGCGGTGAAGTAGGTCTGCAGGTTGAGCAGCGAGTAACCGGCGCGGATCACGCGGTTCAGGCCCGGCTCTTCCATGCCCATGGTTTCGAGGAACATCTGCATCTCTTCGAGATCGTCCAGTTCGGCGATCTCGGCTTCGATCTTGTTGCACACCGGCACGACGATGGCGCCTTCTTCCTTGGCGATGGCATTCACCACGTCGAGGTGCGGGTTGTTCTCGAAGCCGTCTTCGGCGACGTTGGCGATGTACATCACCGGCTTGGTGGTGAGCAGGTGGAAGGTCCTGGCCAGGCGCTTCTCGTCGTCACCCAGGTCCTTGAGCAGGCTGCGCGCCGGCTTGCCTTCGGTGAGGTGGGGGATGAGCTTTTCCAGCAGGGCCTTCTGCGCTACGGATTCCTTGTCGCCACCCTTGGCGGTACGAGCGACGCGCTGCAGTTGCTTCTCGCAGCTGTCGAGGTCGGCCATGATCAGTTCCAGGTCGATGATCTCGATGTCGCGCTTGGGGTCGACGCTGTTAGCGACGTGAATGACGTTCTCGTCTTCGAAGCAGCGCACCACATGCGCAATCGCATCCGTCTCGCGGATGTTGGCGAGGAACTTGTTGCCCAGGCCTTCACCTTTCGACGCGCCCGCCACCAGGCCGGCAATGTCGACGAATTCCATGGTGGTGGGGATGACCTTCTCGGGCTTGACGATCTCGGCCAGGGCATCCAGGCGCGGGTCGGGCATGGGCACGATGCCGCTGTTCGGCTCGATGGTGCAGAAGGGGAAGTTTTCTGCGGCGATGCCGGATTTGGTGAGGGCGTTGAACAGGGTGGACTTGCCGACGTTGGGCAGGCCGACGATGCCGCAGTTGAATCCCATGATGTGTCCCTCGGGGGAAAGGTGGTTACTTGGTGGCCTTCTGGCTATGCAGTTTGCGCATGGCCACGGTCCAGTCGCCGGCGAGTATTTCCGGCAGGACGTCCAAGGCGAAGTCGATGCTCTGATCAAGCAGTTCCTGTTCGCTGCGTGGGGCGCGTCCGAGCACGTAGCCGGAGACCAGGCTGGCGTGCCCCGGATGGCCGATGCCGAGCCGCAGGCGATGGAAGTTATTCTGGTTGCCGAGCTGGGCGATGATGTCGCGCAGGCCGTTGTGCCCGCCGTGGCCGCCGCCCTGCTTGAGCTTGGCGATGCCGGGTGGCATGTCGAGTTCGTCGTGGGCCACCAGGATCTCTTCGGGTTTGATCTTGAAGAAATTGGCCAAGGCCGCCACGGACTGGCCGCTGCGGTTCATGTAGGTGGTGGGGATGAGCAGACGAACTTCGCGCCCCTGGTGGTTGAACTTGCCCACCAGGCCGAAATACTTGCGATCGACAGCAAGGTTGACGCGCTGGCTCTCGGCCACGCGCTCAACGAAAAGGGCCCCTGCATTGTGCCGGGTCTGGTCGTATTCGGGGCCGGGGTTACCCAGGCCAACGATCAGTTGTACGGCAGTCATACAGGAGCCCTTTCGAGGAAATCGCCCGGCGTGATCGCCTGCCGGGCGGGTTCCGCGCTGCGATTACTCGGCAGCGCCTTCGTCTTCAGCCTTCACGCGGGAAGCGTGAATGTTGGAGACAGCCAGGTCGTTACCGTGAGCCAGAGCAACCAGCTCAACGCCTTTCGGCAGCTTCAGGTCGGACATGTGGACGGTCTGGCCAACTTCTACGGCAGCCATGTCGACTTCGATGAATTCCGGCAGGTCTTTCGGCAGGCAGGAAACTTCGACTTCGTTGATGGTGTGGGAGATCTCGCCACCCTGCTGCTTCACGCCAACGGCGGTTGCTTCGTTGATGAAGTGCAGCGGTACGTGGGCGGTCAGCTTCTGGCCGGCAACGACGCGCTGGAAGTCAGCGTGCAGGACGAAGCCTTTGGCCGGGTGGCGCTGCAGGGCCTTGATCACGACGTTTTCGGTAGCACCGGCAACGTTGACAGCCAGAACGTGGCTGAAAGCGGCTTCGTTTTCCAGCAGCTTGGCCAGGTCTTTGGCCAGCAGGCTGATGGATTGCGGGGCCTTGTCGCCACCGTAGATCACGGCAGGAACCATGGACACGTTACGACGCAGGCGGCGGCTCGCACCTTTCCCCAGGTCGGAACGCACTTCGGCATTCAGGGCAAAATCAGTCATTTCATTTCTCCAAAATAACCAAACCGCCTTATGGCTTGCGACCAGCCTCGGGCGGTAGGGCAAAAAGCCCCGCACGAGGCGGGGCGCATTACGTCAGCGGGTTCCTTAACGGAACATCGCGCTGATCGATTCTTCGTTGCTGATGCGGCGAACCGCTTCGGCGACGACCGGGGCGATGTCGAGCTGGCGAATGCGCGAGCAGGACTGCGCCGCAGCGGACAGCGGGATGGTGTTGGTGACCACCAGCTCGTCCAGGACGGAATTCTCGATGTTCTCGATGGCACGGCCGGACAGCACCGGGTGGGTGCAGTAGGCGTAGACCTTGGCGGCGCCGCGCTCTTTCAGCGCCTTGGCGGCGTGGCACAGGGTACCGGCGGTGTCGACCATGTCGTCGACCAGGATGCAGGTACGGCCTTCCACGTCACCGATGATGTGCATCACTTCGGACTGGTTGGCCTTCTCGCGACGCTTGTCGATGATCGCCAGGTCGACGCCCAGGCTCTTGGCCACGGCGCGGGCACGAACGACGCCGCCGATATCGGGGGAGACGATCATCAGGTTGTCGAAGCGCTGGTCTTCGATGTCGTCGACCAGGACCGGGGAGCCGTAGATGTTGTCCACCGGAATGTCGAAGAAGCCCTGGATCTGGTCAGCGTGCAGGTCGACGGTCAGCACGCGGTCGATACCGACCACGGTGAGCATGTCGGCCACGACTTTGGCGCTGATCGCCACGCGAGCGGAACGCGGACGGCGATCCTGGCGGGCGTAACCGAAGTAGGGGATGACCGCGGTGATGCGGGTAGCCGAGGAACGGCGGAAGGCGTCGGCCATCACTACCAGCTCCATCAGGTTGTCGTTGGTGGGTGCACAGGTCGGCTGAATCAGGAACACGTCCTTGCCGCGGACGTTTTCGTTGATTTCGATCATGACTTCGCCGTCGGAGAACTTACCGACCGAAGCATCGCCGAGGGGGATGTGCAGCTGACGAACGATCCGTCGCGCCAGATCGGGGTTTGCGTTCCCCGTGAAGACCATCATCTTGGACACGCGCAGTACCTGCCGGCTGGGGTATACCTGGATGGGTATGGAAAATGGCAGGGGCGGCTGGATTCGAACCAACGCATGGCAGGATCAAAACCTGCTGCCTTACCGCTTGGCGACGCCCCTATATTCTGTGTCGAATGCTGTTTGACCCGGTTTGCGATGCCTCCCGAGGGAGGTTATGGCAGGGGCGGCTGGATTCGAACCAACGCATGGCAGGATCAAAACCTGCTGCCTTACCGCTTGGCGACGCCCCTGTATCGTATAACCGAATGCTGAGCATTCACTTCTTGGCCAATGCTTGGAGCCTGCGGTGCAGCATCGAGATGTTGCGACCTTGAGCGACAAAGCTCGGCAGAGTGCCTGGAAGTTGGCGGGCGACTTTATCAGCATCGTCCCGATTTGGGAAGCTCCCAAATATGCAAGCTCCAGTGCCGGTCAATCTAGCTGAAACAAATTTGTTCAACAAGATCAAAGCGTTACGAACCTCTGGATAACGCTTCTCGACCACCGGTTGGCAGTCGTTTCGACCACCCCCCGCAAGAAGGCTGCGAACTTTAATGGGCGGCGTATCGCGTGTCAACTCGGGCGCGCCGAAAACTTCTGCTGTGCTTACAAAGACTTGCGGTACGGCGACGAGGAACCAGGGTTCCTCCAGTTCCACCGGTGTCAGAAGCTCGCCGACGCCCTCGGCGAAGGCCGCGCGGCCACGCACGAATACCGGCACGTCGGCGCCCAGGGCCAGGCCCAGTTCGGCCAGGCGCTCTTCGCCCAGGCGGGTGTGCCACAGGTGGTCGAGGCCGAGCAGGGTGGTGGCGGCGTCCGAGCTGCCGCCGCCGATGCCGCCGCCCATGGGCAGGCGCTTGTCCAGCCAGATATCGGCGCCCAGTGCTGTGCCGGACGCTTCCTGCAGTCTTTTGGCCGCGCGCACGATCAGGTTGCTGTCGTGCGGTATGCCGTCGATGGGTGTATGCAGGCGAATCTCGCCGTCCTGGCGAACGCTGAAGCCGAGCTCGTCGCCGTGGTCGAGGAACTGGAACAGGGTCTGCAGCTGGTGATAGCCATCGGCACGGCGGCCAAGGATATGCAGCATCAGGTTGAGCTTGGCCGGGGCGGGCAGGATCAGTTCGGCGTGGGCGGGAACGGCGGTGCTGGTCATGGCGATGTCGTTGGTGGGCGTTCGTAGCCGTGATGAAATCCGGGTGTTGTAGGGGGTAATGCTTTTCACATAATCGTCTGCCAAGCGCAATCAATCCCCTCGCCCCTTTGGGGAGAGGGGGCTTTCAGTGGCGCGGAGTGTTTGACCCTCTCCCCCAACCCCTCTCCCATAAATGGGAGAGGGGAGCAGGGCGCGTATGTCCCTAGGTGAGCGGCATCGAGGCGTCTTTCCCGGGTTGAATCCGGCCTACTGCCCCAACTGACGCGGCTGCCAGTCTTTGATCACCAGGGTCACTTCCAGGTCCTGGCCATAGAGCTTCAGGCGCTCCGGCAGGGCGTAGCCGTTCTGTTCGACATAGCGCTGGTACTCCACCTGCCAGCCGTCCTGCTCCAGGCGCGCCAGGTGGCTGTCGGCGTCGAGGGTCAGGCGGCTGCGGCTGTCGGGGGCGGGCAGGCCGCGAATCCACCAGAGCAGGTTGGACACCGGCAGGTCCAGGCGCAGTTGCTCGCGCAGCAGGGCCTCCGGGGACTCGGCCTTGAAGCGGCCGCGGTTGGACACTTCCAGCAGGATGTCGCCGGGACGGCCGGTCAGGCGGGCGGCACCGCCTCCGAGCGGGCCGGAGAGGCGAATGTCGTAGTAGTCCTGACGCTGCAGCCAGAACAGGGTGGCGCTGCCGGAGTCCTGCGGGGCGCGAATGCCGATCTTGCCGTTGATCTGCCAGCCGTCGAGCTGGCTGATCTGCTGTTTGTGGACTTGCCACTGGGCGGGGTTGCCCTGGCCTTCCAGCGCTTCGCGCGAGGTAAGGCCGGCGCAACCGGCGAGCAGGGCGATGAGACTGAAAACTAGGAGGTGACGAAGCATCAAAGGGTCTCGGAGCCGGTCAGGCGCAACAGCGTGTCGCGCAGAATGGTGCTGTCGGGCGTTTCGGCGAGGGCGTCGCGCCAGACGCGGCGGGCTTCGCGCTGCTTGCCCTGGGCCCAGAGCACCTCGCCGAGGTGGGCCGCCACCTCATGGTCGGGGAATTTCTCCAGGGCCTGGCGCAGCAGGCGCTCGGCTTCTTCCAGGTTGCCCAGGCGGTAGTTGACCCAACCCAGGCTGTCGAGAATGGCCGGGTCCTGCGGGCTAAGCTGGTGCGCCTTTTCGATCAGTTCACGGGCTTCCTCGTAGCGCGTGGTGCGGTCGGCCAGGGTATAGCCCAGCGCGTTCAGCGCCATGGCGTGGTCCGGCTCGCGCTCGAGGATGTAGCGCAGATCGGTTTCCAGCTGGCCCAGATCGTCGCGTTTTTCCGCCAGCATGGCGCGGGTATAGAGCAGGTTCAGGTCGTTGGGGAACTGTTCCAGGCCCTGGTTGATCGCGCTCCAGGCCGGTTCGATCTGGCGCCTGTTGCTCAGGCCTTCGGCCTCGATCAGGTACAGCTGGATGGCGTAGTCGGGCTGGGCATCGCGGGCTTTGGCCAGACGTGCGCGGGCTTCCTCGGTACGCTGCTGGCGCAGCAGCAGTTCGGCCTGGCGCTGCTGGGCTGGCAGGTAATCGTTGCTCGGGCCGACCAGGCTGTATTCCTGCAGCGCACTGTTGATGTCTTCCAGCGCCTCGTAGGCGCGGCCGAGGTTGAAATGCGCGGCGTCGACGTGGCTGCGGCGCTCGATCAGTTCTTCCAGGTAGACGATGGCCTCTTCCCAGGCCTCGGCCTCCAGGCACACCAGGGCCAGGGAGAAACGCAGGTCGTCGTCGTTGGGGTTTTCCTGCACCAGTTTGGAGAACTCGCCCTTGGCGTCGTCGAGACGGTCCTGCTCGACCAGCAGGCGGGCGTAGGTCAGGCGCAGGCGCTTGTCGTCCGGGTGTTTGCGAATGCCTTTCTGCAGCAGGGGCAGGGCTTCGTCGCCACGTTTCAGGCTTTGCAGCAGGCGTGCGCGCAGCAGCAGCGGCGACACCTCGGTCTGGCTGGCCGGTTGCGCTTCGAGCAGCTCCAGGGCCTCTTCGGCGCGGCCGTCCTGCTGCAGCAGAATGGCCTTGCCGAACAGCAGCTGGCTGTTGTCCGGGTGCTTGGTCAGCAGGCGGTCGAACCCTTGCAGCAGGCCGGCGCGGGTGTCCGGGTCGGTTTCCGCGGCGGACAGTGCGAGGAAATCGAAATGGGTGTCGCCCTGGCGCTTGAGCACGCTTTCCATGAACACCATGGATTCGTCATAGCGACTGGCACGGGCCAACTGCACGGCGGCGGCGCGCTGCGCGTCGATGTTGCTCGGCGCGTTCTCGGCCCAGATCAGCGCGGTGTCCAGCGCTGCCTGTTCGGCACCGAGGTATTCGGCGATGCGGAAGGCGCGCTCGGCGACACCGGCATCGCCGGTGGCCTGGGCCTGCTGCACGTAGTTGCCGAGGGCGATGTCGAAGCGGTTGCGCTGCCCGGCCAGTTCGGCGGTGAGCAGGGCGAACAGGGTTTCCTGGCTGAACGAGCCGTATTCGCTCGGTTCCAGTTGGGTGGTCTGGTCGGCTTCCTGCACCGGCGGCGTACCGTCCGGCTCGCTGGGGGCGAAGGTTTGGCAGCCGCTGAGGAAGGCGAGTGCGGTGACTAGCGCGAGGGGTCTGTTCATAGTGCCTTGTGCTGCGTTATTTCCGGGCGGCGGCCAGGTAGGCGCCTGCCCTGCGACGTTCGCGGCATCATGACACAAGCCTCGGAGCAAGCCCACAGGCCAGGACGATGCGGCGAACCGTCTATTGGGACAATAGGTCGCGGGAGTTGTTCTCGCCGGGGCGAAGTAGGACAATTGCCGGCTTCCGTACTGCCCCTCAGCGACCCTGCATGGCCTTTATCGCCCTCGGTATCAACCACAAGACCGCCTCGGTAGAGGTGCGCGAGCGCGTTGCCTTCACCCCGGAGCAGCTGGTCGAGGCGTTGCAGCAGCTGTGCCGGCTCACCCCCAGTCGCGAAGCGGCGATCCTCTCCACCTGCAATCGCAGCGAGCTGTACCTGGAACAGGACCAGCTGAGCAGCGACGAAGTGCTCAAGTGGCTGGCCGACTATCACCGCCTGAGCCTGGACGAGCTGCGCGCCTGTGCCTACGTGCACAGCGAGCAGGACGCGGTGCGCCATATGATGCGCGTGGCCTGTGGTCTGGATTCCATGGTGCTCGGCGAGCCGCAGATTCTCGGCCAGCTCAAGTCCGCCTATGCCGTGGCGCGTGAGGCCGGCACCGTCGGCCCGCTGCTCGGCCGGCTGTTCCAGGCCACCTTCAGTACCGCCAAGACCGTGCGCACCGACACCGCCATCGGCGAGAACCCGGTTTCCGTGGCCTTCGCCGCGGTCAGCCTGGCCAAGCAGATCTTCGCCGACCTGCACCGCAGCCAGGCGCTGCTGATCGGCGCCGGCGAAACCATCAGCCTGGTGGCGCGTCACCTGCACGATCAGGGCATCAAGCGCATCGTCGTCGCCAACCGTACCCTGGAGCGCGCCAGTCAGCTGGCCGAGCAGTTCGGCGCTCATGCCGTGCTGCTCTCGGACATTCCCGACGAATTGGCGCACAGTGACATCGTCATCAGCTCCACTGCCAGCCAACTGCCGATTCTCGGCAAGGGCGCGGTGGAAAGTGCGCTGAAAAAGCGCAAGCACAAGCCGATCTTCATGGTCGACATCGCCGTGCCGCGCGATATCGAGCCACAGGTGGGCGAGCTGGATGACGTCTATCTCTATACCGTCGATGACCTGCACGAAGTCATCGAGGAAAACCTCAAGAGCCGCCAGGGCGCGGCGCAGGCCGCCGAGGAGCTGGTGGCCGCCGGCACCGAAGATTTCATGCAGCGCCTGCGCGAGCTGGCCGCGGTCGACGTGCTCAAGGCCTACCGCCAGCAGGCCGAGCGGCTGCGCGACGAGGAACTGGCCAAGGCCCAGCGCATGCTGGTCAACGGTGCCAATGCCGAAGACGTACTGGCGCAACTGGCCCGCGGCCTGACCAACAAGCTGCTGCATGCGCCCAGCGTGCGCATGAAGAAACTCACCGCCGAGGGGCGCATCGACGCGCTCAGCCTGGCCCAGGAATTATTCGCCCTCGACGAGGGCGCGCCGCAGGACAAGGGTCTGCAATGAAAGCTTCACTGTTGAACAAGCTGGACAACCTCAGCGACCGCTTCGAGGAACTCACGGCGCTGCTTGGCGATGCCGAGGTGATCTCCAAGCAGACCCAGTTTCGCGCCTATTCCAAGGAATACGCCGAGATCGAGCCGGTGATCGCCACCTTCCGCGAGCTGCGCAAGGTGCAGAGCGACCTCGAAGGGGCCCAGGCGCTGCTCAAGGAAAGCGACCCGGACCTGCGCGAGATGGCCGAAGAAGAAGTGGCCCAGGCCAAGGAAGCGCTGACCACCCTGGAAGACAAGCTGCAGCGCATGCTGCTGCCCAAGGACCCCAACGACGGCCGCAACGTCTACCTGGAAGTGCGCGCCGGCACCGGCGGCGACGAGGCGGCGATCTTCTCCGGCGACCTGTTCCGCATGTACTCGCGCTACGCCGAGAAGCAGGGTTGGCGCGTCGAGGTGCTGTCGGCCAACGAGGGCGAGCACGGCGGCTTCAAGGAGGTCATCGCTCGCGTCGAGGGTGAGAACGTCTACGCCAAGCTCAAGTTCGAGTCCGGCGCCCATCGCGTGCAGCGCGTGCCGGAAACCGAATCCCAGGGCCGCATCCATACCTCCGCCTGCACCGTGGCGGTGCTGCCGGAGCCGGATGAGCAGGCCGCCATCGAGATCAACCCGGCCGATCTGCGCGTCGATACCTACCGCAGCTCCGGCGCTGGCGGCCAGCACGTCAACACCACCGACTCGGCGATCCGCATCACCCACATTCCCACCGGGACCGTGGTGGAATGCCAGGAAGAACGCTCGCAGCACAAGAACCGCGCCAAGGCCATGGCCTGGCTGGCGGCCAAGCTGCAGGACCAGCAGGAAGCGGCGGCGCACAAGGAAATCTCCGAGACGCGCAAGCTGCTGGTGGGCTCGGGCGATCGCTCCGAGCGCATCCGCACCTACAACTTCCCGCAGGGCCGGGTCACCGATCACCGCATCAACCTGACCCTGTATTCGCTGAGCGAAGTCATGGCCGGCGGCGTGGAGGCAGTGATCGAGCCGTTGCTGGCCGAGTACCAGGCCGACCAGCTGGCGGCGCTGGGCGATTGATTGCCGCGGTGCGCATGGCTCGCGCCGCGTAGGGTGCGCCGTGCGCACCGTAGCCCGGATGTAATCCGGGAAGAGCTGACAGCAAGCGCCAACGTAGCGCCGAACAGTCCCCTCTCCCCTCGGGGAGAGGGTTAGGGAGAGGGGGCGCAACGGCACACCCTCTCCCCCGGCCCCCGCTCTGCGCCCCAGCCCCTCGCAGAGCTCAGGGCGCTTGAGCGGGCGAAGCGATGCTTCGCTATTTCCGCTCAAGCCCCGCAAGCGGGAGAGGGGAGAAAAGCAGTCAGGATGAACCATGGCCACCATCGAATCCCTGCTCGACAACGCCGACCTGCCCGACTCGCCCACCCCGCGGCTGGACGCCGAGTTGCTGCTGGCGGCCGCGCTGGGCAAACCGCGCAGCTACCTGCGCACCTGGCCGGAGCGCGAGCTGGATGATGAGCAGCAGGCGCTATTCCAGGCGAATCTAATGCGTCGCCGTCAGGGCGAACCGGTGGCCTATATCCTCGGCCACCAGGGTTTCTGGAGCCTGGAGCTGGAGGTGGCGCCGCATACCCTGATCCCGCGCCCTGACACCGAGCTGCTGGTGGAAACCGCGCTCGAGCTGCTGCCGGCGACACCTTTGACCGTGCTGGACCTGGGCACCGGCACCGGCGCCATCGCCCTGGCCCTGGCCAGCGAACGTCCGACCTGGCAGGTGACCGGCGTGGACCGCGTCGAGGACGCCGTGGCCCTGGCAGAGCGCAACCGTCAGCGCCTGCAACTGGACAACGCTGCGTTCGTGCATAGCCATTGGTTCTCTGCCCTGAGCGGGCAGCGCTACGGTCTGATTCTGAGCAACCCGCCCTATATCCGCGCCGACGACCGCCACCTGAACGAAGGCGACGTGCGCTTCGAGCCGAGCAGTGCCCTGGTGGCCGGCAGCGACGGGTTGGATGACATTCGTGCCATCATCCAGGCCGCGCCGGCGCACCTGCTGACGGGGGGCTGGTTGCTGCTGGAGCACGGTTTCGACCAGGCCGAGGCGGTGCGCGGGCTAGTTGCCGCCGCCGGCTTCGCCGAGGTGCACAGCCGGCGTGACCTGGGCGGCCATGAGCGCATCAGTCTGGGACGTTTCGACCATGAGTGACGATATGCTGAGCGATGACGAACTGCTGCGCTACAGCCGGCAGATCCTGCTGAAACAGATCGATGTGGACGGCCAGTTGCGCCTGAAACACGGCCGCGTGCTGATCGTCGGCATGGGCGGTCTCGGCTCGCCGGTGGCGCTGTACCTGGCCGCGGCCGGAGTCGGCGAGCTGCACCTGGCCGACTTCGATACGGTGGACCTGACCAACCTGCAGCGGCAGATCGCCCACGACACCGCCAGCGTTGGCCAGGCCAAGGTGGACTCGGCCATGGCGCGCCTGGCCGCGATCAACCCGCAGATCACGCTGGTGCCGCATCGTCAGGCGCTGGACGCCGACTCGCTGGCCGCCGCGGTGAGTGGCGTCGATCTGGTGCTGGACTGCTCGGACAACTTTTCCACCCGCGAGGCGGTCAACGCTGCTTGCGTCGCAGCCGGCAAGCCGCTGGTATCCGGCGCGGCGATTCGCCTTGAGGGGCAGCTCTCGGTGTTCGATCCGCGCAACGCCGCCAGCCCCTGCTATCACTGCTTGTACGGTCATGGCAGCGAAGCCGAGCTGACCTGCAGCGAGGCCGGCGTGGTCGGCCCGCTGGTGGGCCTGGTGGGCAGCCTGCAGGCGCTGGAGGCACTCAAGCTGCTGGCCGGTTTCGGCGAGCCGCTGGTGGGGCGCCTGCTGCTGATCGATGCGCTGGGTACGCGCTTTCGCGAGTTGCGGGTCAAGCGCGACCCAGTCTGCGAGGTGTGCGGTGGGCGCTAAGGAAAGGCTGCGTAGTCGTGGGGATGATTTGAAATGAATCAGTCGCAGGCGCCGGTCGGCGTTTTCGATTCGGGGGTCGGCGGCCTGTCGGTGCTGCGCGAGATTCGCCAGCTGCTGCCCAATGAGTCGCTGCTCTATGTCGCCGACAGCGGCCACGTGCCCTATGGCGAGAAGAGCGCGGAGTACATTCGCGAGCGCTGCGTGCTGATCACCGAGCACCTGCTGGCGCAGGGCGCCAAGGCGCTGGTGCTGGCCTGCAATACCGCCACCGCGGCGGCGGCTGCCGAGCTGCGCGAGCGTTATCCGCAGTTGCCCATCGTCGGCAT
The DNA here is from genome assembly GCF_021495345.1 of Pseudomonas hydrolytica. Taxonomy (NCBI): domain Bacteria; kingdom Pseudomonadati; phylum Pseudomonadota; class Gammaproteobacteria; order Pseudomonadales; family Pseudomonadaceae; genus Ectopseudomonas; species Ectopseudomonas hydrolytica. Next base: position 4,210,330 of record NZ_CP099397.1, on the reverse strand, counting down.
GGAGCCGGCGGTAAAACCGGCGGCGGCGGCGACGCGCAGCGGCGTGGTCGGGGTGCTGGCCACCACCGGTACCTTGAAAAGCGCCAAGTTCGCCGCGCTGCTCGACCGTTTCGCCAGCGACGTGCGAGTGATCACCCAGCCTTGCCCGGGGTTGGTGGAGTGCATCGAGGCTGGTGCGCTGCAGGCGCCGGCCACCCGCGAGCTGCTGCAGGGCTATGTCGAGCCGCTGCTGGCCGAGGGCTGCGACACGCTCATTCTGGGGTGCACCCATTACCCCTTCCTCAAGCCGCTGCTGCACAGCCTGGTGCCGGACTCGGTGAGCCTGATCGACACCGGTGCGGCGGTGGCGCGCCAGTTGCAGCGCCTGCTCGGGCAGCACGAGCTGCTGGCCACGCCGCCGGCGCAGGCGACCCGCTACTGGAGCAGTGGCGATATACAGCGCATGCAGGCGGTATTGCCGCTGCTACTGGGCGAACAGGCGCAAGTTCACGTATTTTAAATATGCGAACTAGTTTTATTGGGACCTTTGCTAACAACAGCGGTCTCTATGATTGCAATCTGGAACACTCGTTCAAGCTCACTTCTCGAGAAGGAATAGTTCATGAAGAAGCTATGCGCTGTGGCTGCCTTTGCAGCTTTGACCGTGGGGCAGTTGGGGGCAGTACAGGCTGCGGACGTGACCGCTGCCATCGGCCAGAGCGGCGATTCCACCATGGTGTATCGCCTGGGGGCTCAGTGGGACTGGGACAGCAGCTGGCTGCAGAGCAGCTATGGCCGCCTCACCGGTTATTGGGACCTGGGGTATACCTACTGGGACGGTGACGAGACGGCGAGCAACCACAGCCTGTCGTTCTCCCCGGTGTTCGTCTACGAATTCGCCGGGCAGAACGTGCGCCCGTACATCGAAGCGGGCATCGGTGTTGCCGCCTTCTCCAGCACCGAGCTGGAAAGCAACAAACTGGGCTCTTCGTTCCAGTTCGAGGATCGCATCGGCGTCGGCCTGCGTTTCGCTGGCCAGGAGATCGGCCTGCGCGCCGTGCACTATTCCAACGCCGGCCTGAAGAACCCCAACGACGGTGCCGAAGCGTACACCCTGCACTACCGCACCAGTTTCTGATCCGTTTCGGCAGACAAAAAAGGCCGGGCAGCGATGCCCGGCCTTTTTCGTTCGGCGTTCGTCAGCCCGGCGACGCTGGCATCACCTCTGCTGCAGGCGCAGGCGCTGTTCGTACTGCGCGCGATACAGCTTGGCGAAGCCGTGCAGCACCGGCATCACCACCGCCCAGACCGCGGCCAGAATGGCCAGGGTCGGCCAGGTGCCGAGCGGCAGGGTGACCCCGGCGATCTGCGCGCCACCGTAGTAGGCCAGTGGCGCGGCGACGGCGCCGAGCAGGCTGCCGCGCCACCAGGGCTGCGCGGTCCAGGCCAGGCAATGATTCAGGGTGGTGGCCAGCAGCAGCCAGAGCAGGGCCAGCCACAGCGGGATCAGCTGGCGCGGCTCGCCGAAATCGAACACGCCGAGGTTGAGCAGGAAGCTGTCCAGCGCGCTACCGGCGAGAAACACGCTGAGCAGCAGCTTGCCCTCGGCCGCCCAGCTACTGACCCACAGCAGGTGCACGGCAACGATCGCCGCCACCGGCAGCAGCCACAGGCTGTCGCCGGCAAACACGCAGATCAGCCAGCCGAGCTGGAACAGGAGGGCATTGGCGATCAGCTTAGGCATCGAAGTTTCCTAACAGGGGAGCAGGGCGAGCCGCCGGCTTGGCCAGCAGCAGTTGGGCGGTGCCAATGGTGCGTTCGAGGAAGCCTCCCTCGCAATAGCACAGGTAGAACTCCCATAGCCGGTAGAAGTAATCGTCGTAGCCCAGCTGCTCCAGACGCTGCCTGGCGTTGCGCAGGTTGTCGTGCCACTGGCGCAGGGTGCGCGCGTAGTGCAGACCGAAGTCCTCCATGTGGTGCAGGTTGAGGTCGGTATGCCGGGTCACCACTTCCAGCATCTTGTGCACCGAGGGCAGCGCGCCGCCGGGGAAGATGTAGCGCTGGATGAAGTCCACCGACCTGCACGCCTGCTCGTAGCGCTGATCGCGGATGGTGATGGCCTGCAGCAGCATCAGCCCCTGGGGCTTGAGCAGGCGCGCGCACTGCTGGAAATAGGTGGGCAGGAAGCGGTGGCCGACCGCCTCGATCATTTCGATGGAGACCAGCTTGTCGTACTGACCCTCGAGGTCGCGATAGTCCTCCAGCAGCAGGGTGATGCGGTCTTCCAGGCCCAGCTCGCGGATGCGCTTGTGGGTATGCGCGTGCTGCTCGCGCGACAGTGTGGTGGTGGTCACCCGGCAGCCGTAGCGGGTGGCGGCATGGATGGCCATGCTGCCCCAGCCGGTGCCGATCTCCAGCAGGTGGTCGGTGGGCTTGAGGTCGAGCTTCTGGCAGATGCGTTCGAGCTTGTTGAGCTGCGCCTGCTCCAGGCTGTCGTCCGCGCCGCGGAACATGGCCGCCGAGTACATCATGGTGGGGTCGAGAAACTGCTCGAACAGCTCGTTGCCCAGATCGTAGTGAGCGGCGATGTTGCGCCGCGAGCCCTGGCGCGTGTTGCGGTTGAGCCAGTGCAGGCCGCGAATCAGCGGGCGGCCGAGGCGGGCCAGGCCGCCTTCCATGGCGTCCAGCACATCGAGGTTGGCAACGAACACGCGGATTACCGCGGTCAGCTCCGGCGTGCTCCAGTAGCCGTGGATATAGGCCTCGCCCGCGCCGATGGAGCCATTGCCGGCCACCAGGCCCCAGACGGCCGGGTCGTTCACCCTGATCTCGGCACGCAGCTCGCTCTGCGGCGTGCCGAAATGCAGAGTTTCGCTGCCTTCCTGAATCAGCAGCTGGCCGTGGTGCAGGTTTTCCAGCTGGCGCAGGACGGCACGCCGCAGCAGGCTGGCACCAATGCCGTTGCCACTGCGTACCAGGCTTCTGGTGGGGGTCAGACTAGAGCTCTTCATGGGGCGAGTCCTTCACGTGCGGGCGGGCAACGCGGAAGCTGCCTTCCGCGGGGGAGTGGTCGAAGATCGGTATGCGCTTGAACAGCAGGCGCAGCGCCTGCCAGTAGATGGCCGCCAGGGTCTTGCCGGTCATCCAGGGAAAGCTGAGCAGATAGCGGTGCAGGCTGGCGCGATCCAGAGGCTGGCGGTGCAGGCTGAGGCTGGCGTCGAACAGCTTGGTCGCACCCTGCCAGTCGGCCATGTGCACGCCGAGGCGTTCGCCCACCGCGCTGAAGCTCATGCGGTACTCCAGCTCACGCGGCAGAAAGGGCGAAACGTGGAAGGCCTTGTCCACGCTGACCTGGTGGCGCCCCTCACCATCGGCCGGCAGCACGTAGTGATAACGCTCGCGCCATGGCGTATTGCTGACTTCGCAGAGGATGGCCACCAGGCGCTCTGCGGCGTCGTGACAGTAGAAGATGCTCACCGGGTTGAAGGCCAGGCCCCAGCTGCGCGGCTGCGTCAGCACGCAGATGCGACCTTGCGGGCGCGTGCCCAGTGCCTGCTCTACCCGATTGCGCACGGCCTCGTGCAGCGCCATGCCCTGGCGGGTGGACTCGGGCAGGTAGTCGGTTTCACGGAAGGCGAATGGCGCGAAGCGGCCGGCGCCGGCCAGCTTGGAGAGGGCGAACAGCTGCGCCTGTTCGCTCAGGTCGAGGTACAACAGACCCATGCGATAGCGAAAGGCATGGGCGCGCGGGGCGAAGCGGCGATGCTGCACCCAGCCGCTGTACAGGGCGCTGTGCATCACAGCGCCTCACCGAAGGCGCGGGCCACGCGCAGCGCACTGATCACCCCGTCCTCGTGAAAGCCGTTGGCCCAGTAGGCGCCGCAGTAGTAGCTGTGCTGGGCGCCGAGCAATTCTTCCCAGCGCGCCTGGGCGGCGGTGCCGGCCAGGCTGTATTGCGGATGGGCATACTGGAAGCGCGCGAGAATCTTGCTCGGGTCGATGGCGGCGGTCTGGTTGAGGCTGACGCAGAAGGTGGTATCCGCCGCGATGCCCTGCAGGATGTTCATGTTGTAGGTGACCGCGGCCGGCTGGCTGCTGGGACCGCCGAGGCGATAGTTCCAGCTGGCCCAGGCCAGCTTGCGGCTCGGCAGCAGGCGCGTGTCGGTGTGCAGCACCACGTCGTTGTCGGCGTAGGGCAGGGCGCCGAGGATGTCCTGCTCGTCCTGGCTGGGCTTGTCCAGCAGGGCCAGGGCCTGATCGCTGTGGCAGGCAAACACCACCTTGTCGAAGCGTTCGCTGCCGGCGGCGCTGTGCAGCGTCACCCCACTCTGGTCACGCTCGACTCGCGTCACCGGGCAGTTCAGGCGGATGCGTTCGGCGAAGCTGGCACTCAGCGGCGCCACGTAGCTGCGCGAGCCACCTTCGATCACCTGCCATTGCGGCCGGTCGTTGACCGACAGCAGGCCGTGGTTCTTGCAGAAGCGCACGAAGAACTGCAGGGGAAACCCGAGCATGTCCTGCAGCGACATCGACCAGATGGCCGAGCCCATCGGCACCACGTAATGCTCGATGAAGCGGCGCCCGTAGCCGTTGCGCTCCAGGTACGCGCCCAGCGTCAGATCGCTGCCGATGCGCCCGCTGGCGAGGTCGTCCTGGGTTTCGCGGTTGAAGCGCAGGATGTCGCGCAGCATGCCCCAGAAGGCCGGCGACAGCAGGTTGCTGCGCTGGGCGAACAGGGTATTGAGGCTGTGCCCGTTGTACTCCACGCCGCTGGCCGGATCGCTGACCGAGAAGCTCATCTCGGTGGGCTTGTAGCCGACCCCGATCTGTTCCAGCAGGCGGATGAAGTTGGGGTAGGTCCAGTCGTTGAACACGATGAAACCGGTGTCGATGGCGTAGCGCTGGCCATTCACCTCGACGTCCACGGTGTGGGTATGGCCGCCGACCCAGTCGCTGGCCTCGAACACCTGGATGTCGTGCTTGCGATTGAGCAGGTAGGCGCAGGTGAGCCCGGCGATGCCGCTGCCGATGATGGCGATCTTCATGGAGTGTCCTCGTTACGCGCCAGGCGACGGCCGATGGCCAGTTGCAGCCTGCTGGGCAGGCTGCCGAGCAGTTTCAGTACGGCGATGAAGGGAGTAGGGAAGGCGATTTCGTGCGGGCGCTTGTCCAGGCGTTCGGCGATGTACCGTGCGGCGCGCTCCACCGGCCAGCGCATGGGCATGGGGAAGTCGTTCTTCTGCGTCAGCGGCGTGTCGACGAAACCGGGGCTGACCAGGGTAACGTCGATGCCCTCGGCCGCCAGGTCGATGCGCAGGGTCTGCAGCAGGTAGCGCATGGCTGCCTTGGAGGCGCCGTAGGCTTCGGCACGGGGCAGCGGCATGAAGGTCACCGAGCTGCCGACGCCGACCAGATGCGGGCCTTCGCCGCGGCGCAGCAGGGGCAGGGCGGCCTCGATGCAGTAGCCGGCGGAGAACAGGTTGGCGCGCATCACCCGCTCGATCATCGCGGCCTCGAACTGGCGCACCTCGACGTACTCGCAGGTGCCGGCATTGAGGATCACGCAATCCAGGGCGCCCCACACCTGCTCGATGCGCTCGCCGATGGCGCGCACCTGCTCGGCGTCGGTCAGGTCGCCCGGGGCCACCAGCACCCGCTCGCCATAGCGGGCGGCGAACGCCTGCAGCGGGCCGCTGCTGCGCGCGCTGAGCGCCAGGCGGTGGCCGGCGCGCAGCAGTTCTTCCGCCAGTGCGGCACCGATGCCGCTGCTGGCGCCGGTCAGCCAGATACGTTTCATGCCAGCCTCCGTTTCAGCCAGGCGATCACGCTGCCGAGTACGGGCAGGTGCTCGTAGAGCAGGGCACCGGCGTCGAAGTAGTCGCGGTGCCGATAGACGCGGTCGCGCCAGAGCAGGTGCGAGCAACCCTCCACCGCGATCTCGGCGCCGCCGCGCAGACGCGGATGGCGGTAGCGCATGGTCCAGCGTAGGTAGCCTTCGCCTTCCGCCACCTGGTCGTAACCGTGGAACTCGAAGCGCAGCGCCTCGACATTGGCGTACAGCTCGGCGAAGTAGCGGCGCACGGCGGTGAGGCCGTGCACCTCATGCAGCGGATCGCGAAACAGCACGTCGTCGCTGTACAGCTCGCCGAGCAACTCGAGGTTGTCCTTGTTCAGCGCGGCGAAGCGCGTGGCGAAGCTGGCCAGGAAGTCGCTCATGCGGGCACCTCCTGGCCGAGGTTTCTGAACGCCGCCAGGGCGCGTTCGCGCGAGCGCGACAGATCGACGATCGGCCGTGGATAGCCGGCCGGGGCGAACAGCCCGCCGAGGCTGGCCGGGTCATGGATGTCGCGCTTGTTCAGGCCGGCCAGCTCCGGCAGCCAGTGGCGGATGAAGCGTCCCTCGGGGTCGAACTTCTGCGACTGGCTGATGGGGTTGAAGATGCGGAAGTAGGGCGCCGCATCGGTACCGGTGGAGGCGCTCCACTGCCAGCCGCCATTGTTCGCCGCCAGGTCGCCGTCGATCAGGTGGCGCATGAAGAAGCGCTCGCCCTCGCGCCAGTCGATCAGCAGGTTCTTGGTCAGGAACATAGCGACGATCATGCGCAGGCGGTTGTGCATCCAGCCGGTCTCGAGCAGCTGGCGCATGGCGGCATCGATGATCGGCAGGCCGGTGCGGCCCTGCTGCCAGGCGGCCAGTTCCTCGGGCGCGCGGCGCCAGGCCACGGCCTCGGTTTCCGGGCGGAAGGCGCGATGCCGCGAGACGCGCGGGTAGCCCACCAGGATGTGCTTGTAGAACTCGCGCCAGAGCAGTTCGTTGACCCAGGTGACGACGCCCGCATTGCCGCTGTCGAACTCGCCGCGGTTGGCGGCCAGTGCGGCGTGCAGGCATTGACGCGGCGACAGCACGCCGGCTGCCAGGTAGGGCGACAGCTGGCTGGTGCCGGGCAGCGCGGGGAAGTCGCGTTCATCCTTGTAGTAGCCGATCTGCTCGTCGGCGAAGCGCTCCAGGCGCTGGCGGGCGGCCTCTTCGCCGGCCGGCCAGAGGCTGCGCAGCTGCTCGCTGGGCATCGCGAAGCCGTCCACGGCCTGGGGAATCGCGTCGCTGGCGAGGGGCGTGGGCGCCTGCGCCACGGGCCGGGCGACCCGGCCGGGCAGGGCCATGTGCAGGTGCTCGTAGCAGACCTTGCGGAACTGGCTGTAGACCTGGAAGTAGCCGCCGGAGCGGGTCAGGATGCTGCCGGGCTTGAACAGCAGCTGGTCGAGATGGCTGTGCCAGGCGATGTCCTGCTGGGCCAGGTAGGCGGCCACGCAGCGGTCGCGCAGGCTTTCGTTGATGCCGTACTCCTCGTTGGCATGCACCGCGCAGACGTTGTGCTGGTGGCAGACCTCGGCGATCACGGCCGGCGCCTGGTTCCAGTCCTCGCACTGACGAATCAGCAACGGCACGTTGAGGGCGGCCAGCGCCCGGCTCAGCTGGGCCAGGTTGCGCAGCCAGAAGTCGACCTTGCACGGGGCATCGTCATGGCGCTGCCACTGGCCGGGGGTGACCAGGTACAGCGCTATGGTCGAGCCCCTGCTCATGGCCTGGCTCAGCGCGGTGTTGTCATCGATCCGCAGGTCGCTGCGGAACCACATCAGTTGCTGCATGAGTTTACCTCTCGGGCGCCGAGCAGGCCGTGACGCTGCAGCCAGGCGTGCGCGGCGAGCGGGTCGACCGCCGACTGCAGGTCGGCCAACGCGTCGCGGTGAATGTGGGCCGACGGGCCGGCGATCAGCACCGGTACCGGGCTCTGTGCGGCCAGGCGTGGCAGGTGGCGGCGCAGCAGAGCGCCGTCCAGCGTCTGCTCGGCGTACAGCAGCAGCGCGCGCGGGGCGATCTGCTCGACGGCGGTCAGCAGTTCGCCAGGCGGCAGCGGCCAGTCGAACACCTCCACCGGGCAATCGCTGGCGCTGGCCAGCCAGGCGCTGAGCCACAGCCCCGGCTCCATCGGCGCCTCGCCGAGGTTGATCAGCAGCAGCGGCGCCCCGCCGAGCTGACGGTTGCCGTGGTAGATGCGGGTGGCCAGCTTGCTGCGCAGCCAGGAGAAGAAGAACACCTGCTCCAGCCGTGCACCGAACTGGCCCTGCCAGCGCTGGCGCAGATCGCCGAACAGCGGCCAGAGCAGCTGTTCGGCCAGGGTGCTGGCCGGATACAGCGCCAGCGCGGCATTGAAGCGCTCGTCCAGACGCCGCTCGTTGAGCTCGGTGATGCACTCCAGCAGCTCGTTGCGCTGGCGGCTCCAGTTGTCGGTGCTCGGCGCCTGCGGCGTATGGCCGTGGTCGAGCAGGGCCTTGACCTGGCCCACCGCCACGCCCCGCGCCAGCCAGGCGAGGATGGCGTGGATGCGCTCGAGGTTGGCCGGTGAGTAGAGGCGGTGCCCCTTGGGCGTGCGGTACGGCACGATCAGGCCGTAGCGGCGTTCCCAAGCGCGCAGGGTGACGGCATTGATGCCGGTGCTGCGCGCCACCTCGCGGATGGGCAGGTAGCCCTGGTCGAGGATCTGCCGGTAGTCGTTGCCGGCTTCTTCGCCGGCCATGCTTTCGGTCGTCATGGGCATTACAGGGCGTTGCGCAGGCTGAGTGGTTCCGGATGCGGCTGCAGGTACGCCTGTTCGGCGATGTAGCGATGCGGATGGCGGCGGAAGTGATGCTTGAGCAGGGTCAGCGGCACCACCAGCGGCACGATGCCCTGGCGGTACTGACCGATCAGCTGCTGCATTTCCCGTTTGTCGTCGGCGGACAGCGCATGCTTGAGATAGCCGCTCAGGTGCTGCAGCACGTTGCTGTGGGTGCCGCGGGTGGCGCACTTCTTCAGCGCGCTCATCAGCTCGCTGAAATAGCGCGGCGCCAGTTCGGCCAGGTCATGCTGGTGCAGCTCGCCGAGCAGGCGGCCGAGCGTCTTGTAGCGCACCGGGTCGGTGGCCATCAGCAGGTACTTGTAGCGTGAGTGGAAGGCGATCAGCGCGTGGCGGCTGAGGCCCTGCTGCAGCAGTTGCTGCCACTCGGCATGGGCATAGACGCGGGTGATGAAGTTCTCTCGCAGCACCGGGTCGTTGAGGCGGCCGTCTTCCTCGACGGGCAGATCGGGGTGGCGGGCGCAGAAGGCGGCGGCGAAGATGCCGCGCCCCGGCTCGCTGGGCCGGCCGCCGTCCTGGTAGACCTTGACCCGCTCCAGGCCGCAGGACGGCGACTGCTGCATGAAGATGAAGCCGCTGATGCCCTGCAGCTCCGCGGCCATGCGCTCGCCGTAGGCGGCCAGGGCATCGGTGACATCGCGCGAGCGATCGACCGTGCCGACGGCGCGCGGCGCCTGCGGGTCGCCTACCAGGCGGATCGGCTCGCGTGGCACCGACATGCCGATGCCGACTTCCGGGCAGACCGCGACGAAATCGAAATGCTCGGCCAGGCTGCGGCTGCACAGCCGCGACAGCTTGTGACCGCCGTTGTAGCGTACCTCGGCGCCCAGCAGGCAGGCACTGATGCCCAGTTTGGCTTTGTTCGCAGGCATGGTTCGACCTCGATGAACTTGTACATTTGTTGGTGCATGTACAATTTCAGTCCATCATAGGTGTGTAGCTGTACAAGTCAAATGATTTGTACAGGTCTGGTATCGCTTTTGTTCGGTGCGAGATTTTGCCTGCGACCGGCCGCGAGGCGACGCATCGCGTCCGCAGGGTGGAGGCGATGGGCTATGGCGGAGAAAGGGGTGGGATGAACCTCAGAGCGCGCAGAGCAGGGCCGGCGCAGACGTGCTCAGCGCCAGCCTTGCTGCCAGCGCTCGGTGTCCTGCAACTGGCGCCAGTCCAGCTGCTGGCTGCGCCGGGTCAGCACGGCCTGCAGTTCCACGGCGAGGATGTTGTCCTCTTCGTCGCGGATCAGCTCGGTGACCAGAAAATGCCGTTCACGATTCTGCGGCCGTGCTGCCGTCCATTTCGACAGCAGCAGCTTGCGCGGGTTGAGGCGGCGCTTGTCGGCGCCGCTCATGCCAGGTGTTCGAGCAGACGGCGGGCGGCGTCCTGGCCGCTGAGCCAGGCGCCCTCGACCCGGCCCGACAGGCACCAGTCGCCGCAGGCGTACAGGCCCAGGTCGGCATCGGCCAGCGCCCCCCACTGGTGAGCCTGCGCCGGACGGGCGTAGAGCCAGCGGTGGGCGAGGGTGAAGCTCGGCGCCGGGACCGCACAGCCGATCAGCTCGGCGAAGGCGCCATGCAGATGCTCGATCACCGTCTCCTTGGCCAGGTCCAGATGCTGCCGGCTCCAGGCGCTGCTGGCATGCAGCACCCAGGTGTCCGGGTGATTGTCGCGGCCGGGCTT